>JAHWJH010000009.1 GCA_019348555.1 Actinomycetota bacterium | reverse complement strand
GCCACGATGATCTCCATGGCGCCCCTGGCGTTCATCCCCGCACCGAGGGAGAGCGCCTCCCAGTGGCCCAGCTTGGTGACCCTGGCGCCGACGTAGGCGCCGATGAACTTGCCGGCGATGGCGATGATGAGCACGATCAGGCCGACGGTGAGGACCCGGGGCTGGGCCAGCCTCTTGAGGTCGACCCTCAGGCCGGAGGCGGCGAAGAACACCGGAGCGAAGATGCCGAGGGCGACCTGCTCGAAGATGTGGCGGAGCCGCTCGTCGAACCGCTTGACCTGACCGACCAGGATTCCGGCGATGAAGGCCCCGAGGACGGCCTCGAGCTTCAGCGCCTGGGTCACCACGGCGAAGGCGAGGGCCAGCGCCATGAGGGCGGTGATCATCACCGTGTCCCCGCCCACCTGGTTGTGGAGGGAGCGGATGATGAAGCTGACGGCTCGCCGCCCCAGCGTGTAGGCGATCAAGAGGATGGCCAGCACCGAGATGATCGACCGACCGGCGGTGGCGGGGTCGATCTGACCGCTGGCCGCCAGCCCCGCCACCACCGAGAGCAGGATCCAGCCGATGGTGTCGTCGATCATGCCCGCCGCCAGCGTGATCTGGCCGATGTCGCGGCGGATGATGTTCATCTCCATGAGGACCTTGGCGATGACGGGGATGGCCGAGATGCTCATGGCGGTGCCGATGAACAGGGCGAACACCAGTCGCTTGTCGGGAGCCGTCAGGAAGTCCTCGGGGATCAGGAAGCCGAGGGCGACGCCGGACGCGAAGGGGACGGCGATGCCGCCGAGGGAGATGGCGGCGGCCTTCTTGCCCTTGCGGGCGATGAGCGCCACGTCGGTCTCGAGCCCGGTGAGGATCAGCAGCATGATGACGCCCAGCCACGACACGACCTCCAGGAGGTGGACCTGGGCCTCCTCCTGGGGGAACACGTACTCCTGGAGCCCCGGGGCGATGGTGCCGAACAGCGTCGGGCCGAGGAGGAACCCGGCCAGCAGCTCGCCGACCACCGACGGCAGCCCCATGCGGGTGGCCACGTGCCCGAGCGTCCGGGCCACGACGAGCAGGAGGACGAACTGCAGGAGGAACAGCAGCAGGGCGTGCTCGCCGAGCGGTTCGACGACGGTCACCGTTGGACCTCCTGGCAGCGGACCCCGGTCCGGCGACGCACCGAGGCGACGTTAGCCACACCACGGCGAGAACCCCGCCTCCCGAAGGTGCCGCCGGTGCGGTCGACGCGCTAGGAATCCGAGCCGTGGACGTCGACGTCACCCTGGAAGCACCCTGCACCGCAGCCGAGCTGTTCGTGTGGGTCGACGATCTCGAGCGCTACCCGCGCTGGCTCGAGCTCGTGCCCCGAGCGGAGCCGGCGGCGGCGGCGGACGACGACCCCGGGCCGGCCTGGACCGTCGACCTGCGAGCCCGGCTGGGGCCCCTCTCCCGGTCGAAGCGGCTGCGCATGGTGCGGACCGTGCACCGGCCGCCCGGCCCCGAACCGGGGGTCGCCCGCTTCGAACGATGGGAGCACGACGGCAGGGAGCACTCCGACTGGATCCTGGAGGCGACGGTGGAGGAAGGCTCCCGGGACACCAGCCGCCTCACGATGCACCTCCACTACGGCGGGGAGTTGTTCGGGCCGGTCGTCGAGCGACTGTTGGCCGACGCCATCGCCCGATCGAAGCCCCGCCTGCTCGCCCTGGTCAACCGCTGACGGGAGCCTCGGGAAGGGCGGTGGCGCCCGACCAGGTGGCGTAGAGGGCGGCGTAACGGCCGCCGGCGGCCACCAGCTGATCGTGGCTGCCCACCTCGACGATGCGGCCGGCGTCGACCACGGCGATGCGGTCGGCGCGCATGGCCGTGGAGAGGCGGTGGGCGATGAGGATGGCGGTGCGACCATTGAGCACCGCGTCGAGGGCTCGCTCGACCATGGCCTCGGACCGCAGGTCGAGGCTGGAGGTGGCCTCGTCGAGCACGAGGACGCGGGGCCGGGCCACGAACGCCCGGGCCAGTGCCAGCAGCTGGCGCTGGCCCGACGACAGCGACGACCCTCGCTCGTGGACCGGGGTGTCGATCCCCTGGGGGAGGGCGCCGATCAGTCCGTCCAGACCCAGCGCCGCGCACGCCTTCTCCAGCTCGTCGTCGTCGACCTCGGGGCGGGCGAAGGCGATGTTGTCGCGCACCGACCCGGCGAAGAGGAACGGCTCCTGGGGCACGACACCGATCTGGCGTCGCAGCGAATCCAGCGTCACGTCCCGGACGTCGTGGCCGTCGATCAGCACCCGTCCGGCGGTCGGGTCGTAGAAGCGGGTCACCAGCTTGGCGATCGTCGACTTGCCCGAGCCGGTGGGCCCCACCAGGGCGAAGGTCTCACCGGGGCGGATGGCGAGGTCGACGTCGTGGAGCACCGGCGTGTCCGAGCGGTAGGCGAAGCCGACGCCCTCGAGGCGGATCTCGCCGTCGATGGGGGGAAGCTCCACGGCACCGGGGCGCTGTGGCACACCCGGCTCGGTGGCGAGCAGCTCTCGCAGCTTGGCGGCCGCCGCCTGGCCCGACTGGTAGGTGGTGTAGAGGTGCACGAGTTGCTGGATGGGGGCGAAGAAGGTGGCGAGGAACAGCAGGAAGGCGGTCAGCTCGCCGACGCTCAGCTGCCCTCGCAGCACCCGCTGGCCGCCCACCACCAACAGCACGGCTTGGCCCAGCGTGGCGACCAGCTCGGTGCCGGGGGCGTACCAGGCGCCCACCGTGGCGGTGTAGACGTTGGCGTCGCGGTAGCGGGCCAGGATCCGTCGGTGGCGCTCGACGTTGTGGTCCTGGCGATTGTGGGCCGCCACCAGGCGGATGCCGGCGAGGCTCTCCTGGAGATCGGCCAGCACGTCGGCCAGACGGCGTCGAACCTCCCCGTAGCCGCGGTCGGAACGGCTGCGGAACCACAAGGTGGCGGCGGTCATGGTCGGGACCACCACGGCGAGGGTCACCATCGCCAGGGTGACGTCGTAGCTGAACAGCACCACCGACACCACCACCACGGTCAGCGCCTGGACCACCAGGTTGACCAGGCCGTCGTGGAACAAGGCGGCCAAGGCGTCGATGTCGCTGGTCATGCGGGTCATCACCCGCCCGACCCGCTCGTCGGTGAACCACTCGAGTGAGAGTCGCTGCAGGTGGGTGAAGACCCGTACCCGCAGGTCGAACAGGAGCCGCTCGCCGACCCGACCCGTGAAGGCGATGCGGGCGGCACCGGCAGCGACGTTGGCGGCCACGGCGAGCAGGTAGCCGGCGGCAGCGACCACGAGGAGCCCGACGTCGCCCCGGCCGATCCCCTCGTCGATGGCGACCTGGGTCAGCACGGGCCCGACCAGCCCCGTCGCCGTCTCGACCACCACCAGGGCAAGGCCGCCGGCCAGTGCTCGGCGGTAGGGGGCGACGAAGCGCCGGAGGGTGAAGGCCGGGCGCTGCTCGGGCGGCACGACAGCGGGGAAGCGCGCGCGGTCGTCGAGGGGGAACTCGGGCTCCTCGGCCACCAGCTGGTCGAAGCGCTCCCGCAGCTCGGAGGGGACACCGGCGAACGGGAGGCCGTCCACGTTGCCGCGGAATCCTCCGTGGCCGCCGGGACCATGGTGGTGCCCGCCGGCCCCGCCGCCGATCATCATCGGCGGACCGCCACCCGCTCGTCGGGCAAAGAGCTGAGCACCTCGGCGTAGCGCGGCTCGCGGGCCAGAAGCTCGGCATGGGGCCCGTCGGCCACGGCCCGCCCTCCGTCCAGCAACACCACCCGGTCGGCCAGCGCGATGGTGGACAGGCGGTGGGCGATGACCAGCGTGGTGCGGCCGGCCATGAGGGTGCGCAGGGCGTCGTGGATCAGCTCCTCCCGCTCGGCGTCAACGGCGCTGGTGGCATCGTCGAGCACCAGCACGGCGGGGTCGACCAACAGCGTGCGGGCAATGGCGATCCGCTGGCGCTGACCCCCCGAGAGGGTGTAGCCCCGCTCGCCGACGACGGTGTCGTAGCCCCGGGGCAGAGCCGAGATGAAGTCGTCGACCCCGGCAGCCGCGGCCGCTCGACGCACGTCGTCGAGGCTGGCGTCGGGGCGCCCGTAGGCGATGTTGGCGAGGAGGGTGTCGGAGAACAGGAACGGCTCGTCGACGACCACCCCGACGGCACGTCGCAGGCTGGCGAGCGTGACCGTGCGCACGTCGTGGCCGTCGATGAGGACGGCGCCGGCGTCCACGTCGTAGAACCGGGTCAACAACCGGGCCACGCTCGACTTGCCGGCGCCCGTGCGCCCCACCAGGGCAACCGTCTCACCGGCGAAGAGGCGCAGGTCGAGGCCCGCGAGCACCGGGGTGTCGCGACCGGGGTAGGTGAAGTGCACCTGGCGCAGCTCGACGTCGCCACGAGGCTCGACGAGCTCGATCGCATCGGGGGCGTCGACGATCTCCGGTTCGGTGTCGAGCACCTCGTAGATGCGCTGCGCCGACGCCGACGCCCGCTGGCTGAGCATCAACAGGAACCCCAGACTGCGGAACGGGGCCTGGAGCAATACGACGTAGCTGCTGAACACCACCAGGTCGCCGATGCTGACCTGCCCGTCGATGGCCAGCACCCCGCCGTAGAGCAGCACCAGGGCGAGACCGATCCTCGGCAGGTTCTCCATGGCCGGACCGAGACGAGCCCGGGTGTCGAACTGGCGGACGGTGGCCCACTGCAGCCGCCGGGCCGCCCGCTCGAGGAGGGCGATCTGGCGTCCCTCGCCGGCGAAGGACTTGACCACCCTGGTGCCGGTGACGTTCTCGTCGACCACGGTGGCGATCTCGGCCAGGTGCGCCTGGACCACCCAGCTGAGGGGGAACAGCTCCTTGCGCAGGCGGACCCCGAGGGCGTACACGCCCGGCAGCGCCGCCACCGCCGCCACGGTGAGTCCGAGGTGGATCCGCACCATGAGCACCACGGCGACGGCGAAGCTGGCGGTGCTCACCACCAGTGCCGGCGCGTAGGCCAGGTACATCTGCACGGACCGGACGTCGGAGTTCGCCCGGGAGACGAGCTGGCCGGTCTGCACCCGGTCGTAGAACGAGAACGACAGCCGGCTGAGGTGCTCGTAGATCAGGGCCCGCAGGTCGAACTCGAGCCCGAAGGCCACCCGGGCAAGACCGTCGCGGGCCACGAAGCCACATGCCGCCCGGGCGATGCCCAGCAACACCAGGGCGACGACGAACGGCGCCATGCCCGTGGTCGGAATGGGATCGGTGGGCGTCGGCAGCGCCTGGTCGATGGCCCTGCCCACCACCACGGGCACGGCCAGGGTGGTCAGCACGCCGAGTGCCGACGCCGCCAGGGCGACGGCGAGGCGGCCCTGGCGGACCCGCACGAGGGGAGCCACCCGCCGAAGCCACCCCTGCGTACGGTCGGGATCGATGGTCAAGGGCGAGGCGCCGCCGGCGCGCAGGAGAGCTTCGATCCGGTGTCTGGCACCGGCCCAGGGTAGCGACGGGGCTCGGGCGCGGCCCCTGTGCGGCGACCTTCCCGGCGCCTAACCTGACCTGTCCGTGCGGGCCGTCGCCGCCGTCATGGCTCTGGTGCTGGTGCTGATGCTGCCGGCCGCCCCCGCCGCCGGCGAGGGCGATCTCGACGATGCCCGGCGCCAGGCCAACGCCCTCGCCGCCGAACTGGCCGCAGCGCAGTCGCACCTGGCCGAGCTCGACGACGAGGTCGTCGCCCTCGAGGCGCGGGCGGCCGAGGGCAACGCTCGGCGACTGGTCCTGGAGGGGGCCCTCCGCGACATCGCCGTCGACCGCTTCGTCAAGGGCAGCCGTCCGACGATCCCCCTCCTCACCGACGACCTCCACAGCGCGGTGCGCGCCGAGGCGCTGGCCCGCTTCGTCATCGGTGACAACGTCGACGCCGTCGACGAGTACCGCAGGGCGGGCAGCGACGTCGAGCTGGCCGTGACCGCGCTCGAGGAGACCAAGCGCCAGGCGTCCGCTGCCGTCGACAGCTACCGGCGGCGGATGGCCGCGGCCGAAGCCACGCTGGTGCGACTGCAGCGCCTCGACGAGGAGCGTCGAGCCCGCGACGAGGCCGCCCGGGCGGCGGCTTCCCGGGCGGTGACCCGGCGCGGCACGGGCGCCGAGCCGGCGCCCCGAGCCGGCGGGGGGCGGACCGGGGTGGTGCTCGGTGGTGGCTGGCTGTGCCCGGTGCAGGGGCCGAGGGCCTTCACCAACGACTGGGGCCAACCCCGCTCGGGGGGTCGCCGCCACCAGGGCAACGACATCCTGAGCCCCCGGGGCACCCCCGTGGTGGCCAGCGTGGCCGGAACCGTGCGCCCTCACCAGTCGAGCCTCGGCGGGTCGTCCTACTACCTACGGGGCGAGGACGGGAACACCTACTTCGGCACCCACCTCGACCGCCTCAGCGGCGTCAGCGGACGGGTCGAGCAGGGAACCGTGCTGGGGACGGTCGGGAACTCGGGCAACGCCGCCGGCGGGCCCACCCACCTGCACTTCGAGATCCATCCGGGCGGCGGGGGAGCGGTGAACCCCTACCCCACGCTGTCCCTGAACTGCTGAGGCGTCCTACTCCGTGGCGGCGATGCCCACGGCGTGAAAGCCACCGTCGACGTGGACGATCTCGCCGGTGGTGGCCGGGAACCAGTCGGACAGCAGGGCGACGCACGCCCGGGCGACGGGGTCGGCGTCGTTGACGTCCCAACCGAGCGGCGCCCTGGCCGCCCACACCTCCTCGAAGGTCGAGAAGCCGGGGATCGACCTGCCGGCCATGGTGCGGATGGGCCCCGCCGCCACCAGGTTCACCCGAACGCCGCGAGCGCCGAGGTCGCGGGCCAGGTAGCGGCTGGCCGACTCGAGCCCGGCCTTGGCCACGCCCATCCAGTCGTAGGCGGGCCAGGCCACCGAAGCGTCGAAGTCGAGACCGAGGATGCTCGACCCCGGCCGCAGGAGGGGCAGGACGGCTTCGGCCAGGGCCTTGAGCGAGTAGGTGGAGATGTGCAGGGCGATCGACACGTCGCTCCAGCCGGCGCTGAACATGCCCGAACCCAGGCACGCCGGCGGAGCGAAGCCGATGGCGTGCACCACGCCGTCGACGCTGTCCCAGCCGAGTTCGCCCAGCGCCGGAGCCAGGGCCGCCAGGTGCGCCTCGTCGGTGACGTCGAGCTCGAGCACCGGAAGGTCGTCACCGAGCTTGCGGGCGGTCCGCTTGGTGAGCGACAGCCCCCGGCCGGCGCCGGTCAGCACCAGCTCGGCTCCCTGCTGTCGGGCCCGTTCGGCCACCGAGTAGGCGATGGAGTCGTCGGTGAGCACCCCGGTGACGAGGATCCGCTTGCCGTCGAGCAGCATGGGCAGGACTCTATTGCGTGCGCGGGGAGGACCTGCGGGGACATGCGCTTCGCCGGGACAGGCATCCGCGACTCGGCCTCGTAGGCTGCCAGCCGTGAACATCGCCGTGTTGGGAGGCACCGGGCCCGCCGGACGGGCCGTAGCCGCCCGGCTGGCATCGGTCGGTTTCGACGTCGTCATCGGCTCGCGGTCCAAGGATCGGGCGCTCGAGATCCGTGACGAGCTGCTGGCCAAATGGCCTGACCGCTCGCTGCCCCTCGAGGGAGCCGACAACGAGCGGGCCGCCGAGGCCGACGTGGTCGTCGTGGCCACCCCGTGGGACGCGGCGGCGGTCACCGCCCACTCCGTCGAACGCCAGCTGGAGAACAAGGTGGTGATCTCCATGGCCAATGCCTTGGCCAAGGTCGGCCATGAGTTCCAGCCGCTGGTTCCGCCGAGGGGCTCGGTGGCGGCCAGCGTGCAGGCGGCGGTGCCCGGCGCCCGGGTGGCCGCCGCCTTCCACCACCTCCCGGCGAGGGAGCTGGCAGCCATCGACCGGCCCATCCACTCCGACGTGTTGATCTGCTCCGATCACCCGGGCGCCACCGAGGTCACCGCCGAGCTCGTGCGTCGCATCGAGGGCCTGCGCCCGCTCGATGCCGGCCAGCTCTCCAACGCCGCCCCCATCGAGGCCTTCGCAGCCGTGCTCTTGCAGCTCAACGGCCGCTACCGCACCCGGGTCGCCATCAAGCTCACGGGCATCGACGACGCCGGCTGAGGCGAACCGTGCGTCTCTACGACACCGCCCGCCAGGACATCGTGGCCTTCGACCCGGGGCCGGTCGTGACCATGTACACCTGCGGCATCACGCCGTACGACTCGACGCACCTCGGCCACGCCGCCACCTACCTGGCCTACGACGTCCTCCAACGGCGCCTGCGAGACCTCGGCCACCAGACCCGGCTCGTGCGCAACATCACCGACGTCGACGATCCCCTCCTCGACAAGGCCCGTGAGCTCGGCGTGCACTACCTCGACCTGGCGGCGGCCGAGACCGCCCGCTTCCAGGACGACCTGCGCGACCTCAACACGCTGCCCTGCTTCAGCGAGCCCCGGGCCACCTCGGCCATCGCCGACATCCGAGGCTTCATCGGCATGGTCCTCGATGCCGGCCACGCCTACCAGGCGGGCGGCGCCGTCTACTTCGACGTCTCGACCTTCGCCCGTTTCGGCCAGGTGAGCCATCTCGACGAGGCCGCCATGCTCGTGCTGGCCGCCGAGCGGGGAGGGCGCCCGGACGACGCCCACAAGCGCCAACCGCTCGACTTCGTGCTGTGGCAGCCGTCGGCCGACGGGGAGCCGGCGTGGGAGTCGCTGTGGGGCCCGGGGCGGCCCGGCTGGCACATCGAGTGCTCCACCTTGGCCCTGCGCGAGCTGGGCACCACCATCGACCTGCACGGCGGCGGCACCGATCTGATCTTCCCGCACCACGAATGCGAGGCGGCGCAGTCCGAGGCGGTGACCGGCGAGGCGTTCGTGCGCCACTGGATGCACACGGGGATGGTGGGCCTCGGCGGCACCAAGATGTCGAAGTCGCTGGGCAACCTGGTGTTCATCAGCGACCTGTTGAAGGACTGGGAGCCGGCGGCCATCCGCCTCGCCATCGTCGACCACCACTACCGCAGCGACTGGGAGTGGAACGACGGCCTGCTGACCGTCGCCACCGCCCGCCTCGACCGGTGGCGGGCGGCCGGACGTGGCGACGGCGGCCTCGACGGCGTGCGGCTCGCCCTCGACGCCGATCTCGACACCCCCGCGGCCCTCGCTGCGGTCGACGACGCCGCCTCCTCGGGACTCGGCGTGTCCGCCGCCGCCGAGCTCCTGGGCATCAGCCTCGCTCCAGCGCCGTAGCTTCCCCCGGGCGGAGGGACGGGTGACCGGTACCATCGCCGCGATGGCCGACCCGATCAACGTCACCCTGCCTGACGGGTCGGCGCGTCGCCTCCCGCCAGGGGCGACGGCGGCCGATCTGGCGGCCTCGATCGGGCGGGGCCTGGCCAAGGCGGCGGTGGCGGCCACCGTCGACGGCGACCAGGCCGACCTCACCGGAGTGCTGCCCGACGGTGCCCGGGTGGCGGTCGTGACCTCCGACACCGAGGAGGGTCGGGCGGTGCTGCGCCACTCGACCGCCCACGTCTTGGCCCAGGCCGTGCTCGACCTGTTCCCGGGGGCCAAGTTCGCCATCGGCCCGCCGATCGACAACGGCTTCTACTACGACTTCGAGCTGCCCGGCGGTGCCACCTTCACCGAGGACGACCTCGGGCGCATCGAAGCCCGTATGCGCGAGATCGTGGCCGAGGACCAACCCTTCGTGCGCGAGGAGCACAGCCGCGACGAGGGTCTGGCTCTGTTCGCCGACCAGCCCTACAAGCGGGAGATCATCGAAGGCGTCGACCCTGCCGAAGGAGCCGCCGGCACGGCGGTGAGCGCCTACCGGAACACCGAGCGCTTCGTCGACCTGTGTCGGGGACCCCACGTCCCGAGCACCGGTCGGCTCGGCCACTTCAAGCTGCAGAAGGTGGCCGGGGCCTACTGGCGCGGTGACGAGCACCGGCCGATGCTGCAGCGCATCTACGGCACGGCGTGGGAGTCGAAGGCCGCGCTCGACGCCCACCTGGAGCAGCTGGCCGAGGCGGAGCGGCGCGATCACCGCAAGCTGGGTATCGAGCTCGACCTGTTCAGCTTCCCCGAGGAGGTCGGCAGCGGCCTCGCCGTGTTCCACCCCAAGGGAGGCCTGGTCCGGACCTTGATGGAGGACTACTCCCGGGCGGCCCACCGTGCAGCCGGGTACTCCTTCGTGACCACCCCGCACCTGGCGAAGTCGTCGCTGTTCGCCCAGTCGGGCCACCTGGAGTGGTACGCGGAGAGCATGTACCCGCCCATGGAGCTGGAGGGGGCGAGCTACCACCCCAAACCCATGAACTGCCCCATGCACATGCTGATCTACCGCTCGCAGCAGCGCTCCTACCGCCAGCTCCCGCTACGGCTGTTCGAGTTCGGCACCGTCTACCGCTTCGAGCGCTCCGGCGTGCTGCACGGCCTCTTGCGAGCCCGGGGATTCACCCAGGACGACAGCCACATCTTCTGCACGCCCGACCAACTCGCCGACGAGCTGGCCAGCCTGCTGGCGTTCGTGCTGAAGCTGCTGCGCACCTTCGGCTTCGAGCGCTTCGAGGCCGAGCTCGCCACCCGCCCCGAGAAGTTCGTGGGCGAGCCGGCCGAGTGGGACGAGGCCACCGATGCCCTGCGCGGGGCCCTCGACGTCGCCGGCATCGACTATGTCGTCGCCGAGGGCGAGGGCGCCTTCTACGCACCCAAGATCGACGTGCACGTGCGCGACGCCATCGGCCGGCGGTGGCAGATGTCGACCCTGCAGGTCGACTTCCAGAACGCCGATCTCTTCGACCTCGACTACGTCGGCCCCGACAATGCCCGCCACGCCCCCCGGGTCATCCACCGGGCACTGTTCGGCTCGATCGAGCGGTTCTTCGGGATCCTCGTGGAGCACTACGCCGGGGCCTTCCCGGCCTGGCTCGCCCCGGAGCAGGTACGGGTGCTGCCGGTGCGCGACGACCACCAGCCCTACGCCGCCGATGTCGTGGAGCGCCTACGGGGCGAAGGGCTGCGGGCAGAGCTCGACGACGCCAAGGACCCGCTCGGCACCCGCATCCGCCGTGCCAAGTTGGAGAAGCTGCCCTGGGTGCTCGTGGTCGGTGACGACGACGTGGCCGGCGCCACCGTAGGGGTCAACCCCCGCAGTGGCGGCGTGGAGCGGGGCGTGCCCGTCGACGACCTCGTCGCCCGGCTGCACGCAGAGATCGCCACACCGACGGGCTGAGGTGGCGCTCGAGCGCCTGTGGGCGGGGTGGCGGGGCGAGTACCTCGACAGCGGGCCGGCCGTGGAAGGCTCCTGCGTCTTCTGCGCCATCCTCGCCAGCGGTGAGGACGACGAGACGACCAAGGTGCTCTGGAGGGGGCGGTCGACGGTGGCCATCCTCAACGCCTTCCCCTACACCAGTGGCCATCTGCTCGTCCTGCCCGTGCGCCATGTCGCCGACCTGGAGCTCCTCGGAGCCGACGAGGCGTCCGAGCTGTGGTCGACGGTGACCACCGCGGTGGTGGCGATCAAGGCGGCCTATGACCCCGGTGGGCTCAACGTCGGCTCGAACCTCGGACGCCCTGCCGGGGCGGGGATCCCCGGCCATCTCCATGTGCACTGCGTGCCGCGGTGGAACGGCGACACCAACTTCATGACGTCGTTGGCGGAGGCCAGGGTGCTGCCCGAGGCGCTGGCCGCCACATGGCGCCGCCTCCGAGACGTCTGGCCGCCGTAGGTCAGGGCGGAGCTGCATCAGGGAGTGAGGGCGGCCAGCCGCGACTCGATCGCCTTCCGCACCTCCAAGCGCCACCCCGCCCGCTGCAGTTGCTCCACGGTGGTGGTCGTAGGATCGGCGCCATGGTCGAGGCCGGTGATGGGGAGGTCCGCGACGCCCTGCCGGCCGACCTCGACGCCTCGGGCACCACCGGGCCCGTCGCCTTCCCCGACAACTCCCGCCGGCGCATCCCCGGCGTGCTCTACCTCGCCGTCGCCGCCGTATGTCTGGCGCTGTGGGCGACCGCCGGCGACGCGGTGTTGGTGAACGACGGCTTCGCCTACGCGGCCGTCGTCCTCGCCGCCTTCGGCGTCTATTGCCTGGCCGCCGGGTGGCCCCTCGGGGTGGACGCCATGGAGGCCCTGGTCGAAGCCTCCCGCCACGTCGGCTTCCCGGTGGGGCACGCCTCGGCGTCGCTCGGGTGGCGCGGCCTACGTAGCCGCCCGACGTGGCGCATCCTGCTCTACTCCGCCGACGAGCCACCGGCCAAGCGCGGCCTGGTGCTGGTCGACGCCGTCGATGGACAGGTGCTCGAGCACTTCGTGGAGGACAACCCCGAGGACTGGTCGCAGTACTCGACCGGCAAAGCCGCAGCTGAATCGAGCTGACGGCACCGCTACCCCGGCGTGGGAAGGACCGTGCGCCGGGAGTCCGTCCCCCCGATGATCAGGCTTGGCGCTCCGACGCCGGCTCTTCGTACATGGCGCCGCCCGGCTGCCAGGCGGTTTTGGCGTAGAACGGGACCACCCCGGCGAAGGGGTTGCGCACCGGCGGCGGAGGCGGCGCGGGCAGGGGCTGGCCGTAGTGGCGGTAGAGGCGCAGCTGCTCCTCGGGACCGGCGCTGGATGGATCGATCTCCGGCGCCTGATCGACTTCTTCCTTGGTGTAGTTCACCACGACGGCGCCCTCACGAAGCTCCGCAGCCCGCATCGGCACGAGCTTCGACCGCATCCCCAGCGCTCCGGTCTTCACGCTGGCCCACTCCGGCAGGTGGTTCACCGTGTCGACCCAGACCTGCTCGAGCTTGCCGATCTTGGTGCCATCGCTGGACAGCACTGCCGCTCCTTCGAGGGTCGACAGGTCTTCTTCCCAGGCCACGCTTCGCTCGTCCATGGCAACGTCCTCCCCCCTCGTCGTCTGCTCGCGGCTGTTCCCCCGATGGGCGCGGGAGTAACCGTGGTGGCAGACCTCAGGCGAGCGCCGGCGACGTCAGGCGCTCGGCCAGATGGGGGGGGAGCACGTCGTAGTGGTCGTGGGTGGCCCGGAACCGTCCCCGCCCGCCGGTGAGCGAGCGGAGGTCGATGGCGTAGCGGAGCATCTCCGAGGTGGGGACCATGGCCGTCACCTCCTGTTCGCCGTCACCCACCGGCTCGGTGCCCTGCACCCGGCCCCTGCGGGCGTTCAGGTCGCCGATGACGTCGCCCAGCTGGTCGTTGCCCACGGTGACGACCAGCAGCGACACCGGCTCGAGCACGACGGGGTCGGCCTTGGCCATCGCCTCGCGGAATCCCAGGGCACCCGCCATCTTGAAGCTCATCTCCGAGGAGTCGACGGAGTGGTACTTGCCGTCGAAGCAGGTGACCCGTACGTCGACCACCGGGAACCCGTGCACGCCGCCCTGGGCCATGGCCTCGGCCACGCCCCGCTCGACGGCCGGTATGAACTGGCGGGGGATCGCACCTCCGACGATGGCGTCGACGAACTCGAAGCCGGCGCCGCGGGGGAGCGGCTCGACCCGCAGGTAGGCGATGCCGAACTGCCCGTGGCCGCCGCTCTGCTTCTTGTACTTGCCCTCCGCCTCCGCCGAGCCGGCGATGGTCTCCCGGTAGGCGATCTTGACCTCCTCGGTGTCGAGGTGCACCCCGAACTTGCGCCGCAGGCGCTCGAGCGACAACAACAGGTGGGACTCGCCCATGCCCAGCAGCAACAGCTGGTGGGTCTCCTCGTCGCGCCGCACCCGCAGCGCCGGATCCTCCTCGCACAGGCGGTGCAGCGCCCCGGCCAACTTGTCGTCGTCGGCCTGGGTGCGGGGGCGAACGGCCATGGCCAGCGCCGGCTCCGGCGGCTCCAGTGGCGCCGCCACCACCGGGGTGGTGCGGGGGGCGAGTGTGTCGCCGGTGAGGGTGTCGCTCAGCTTGGCCACGGCGGCGATGTCGCCGGCGCTGACCTGGCGCACCTCGATCTGCTGCTTGCCGCGAAGGCAGAACAGGGTGTGGAGCCGCTCGTCGGTACCCGTACGGGGGTTGCGCAGGTGGTCGTCGGTCCGGATGGTTCCCGACAGGACCTTGAACAGTGAGAGGTGGCCCACGTAGGGGTCGGTGATGGTCTTGAACACGTAGGCGAGGGGCTCGGCGTCGGGGTCGGGTGCGACCTCGGCTTCGACGTCACCCGCTCGCACCGGGCGGGGCGGGCGGTCGAGGGCCGACGGCCCGATCTCGCAGACGAAGCTGGCCAGGCGGTCGACGCCGACCGGCACGGTGGCCGAGCCGCACACCACCGGGAACACGTTGGCCTCGGCCACCCCACGGGCGAGCACGCTCTCGAGCTCCTCGAAGCTCGGCACGTCACCTTCGAGGTAGCGCTCCAGCAGGCTGTCGTCGGCCTCGACGATCCCCTCCACCAGGTTCTGGTGGACCTGGTGCTCCAGGGCCTCCATCTCCTCGGGCACCTCGGCGGCGGTGACCACACCACCGTCGTAGAGGTAGGCCGTATCGGTGAGCAGATCGGCGATGCCACGGAGCTCGCCCGCCTCGCCGATGGGGAGCTCCAGAGGGGCGATGCCGCTGCCGAAGGTGTCCCGAAGCTGGCCCAGGGTGCGCTCGAAGCTGGCCTGGTCGCGGTCGAGCTTGTTGACGAACACCATGCGGGGCACGCCCCGCTCGGCGGCCAGGCGCCACACCGCCTGGGTCTGGACCTCGACGCCCTCCACGGCGCTGACCACGAACACGGCCAGGTCGGCCACCTCGAGGGCGGCGAGCACGTCGACGACGAAGTCGGCGTAGCCGGGGGTGTCGAGCACGTTGATCTTGTAGCCGTCGAGCTCCACGGGAGCGACGGCGAGCGCCAGCGACATCCGCCGCTCGTGCTCTTCCGGCTCGTGGTCGCACACGGTGGTGCCGTCCTCGACCCGTCCGAGGCGGGTGATCGCTCCGCTGTGGTACAGCAAGGCCTCGGCCAGGCTGGTCTTGCCTGATCCGCCGTGGCCCACCAGGGCGACGGTGCGGATCTTCGCTGGGAAGTAGTCCTGCATCAGACCCCTCTCCGGCGGCACCGGGTCCCCGACCCGTTGCCGGGCTCCGGTGAGCGTGGGTCGAGAGTAGCCAGCGGCGGAGGGTTGCAGGGCCGTTGTATCCTGAGCGAGGTAGCGCCCGCGGGGTGCTCTCGTCTCCAGGAGCCCCGATGCTCGACGGACGTTGGAAGAGCGACATCGAGCGGCGCCTACAGCCGGTGGGCACCGACCTCAGCCGGACCGGCCTCACCGCCGATCACCTCACCCTCCTCGGCGTGCTCATGGCCGTAGCCGCATCGGTGGCCATCGCCGCTGGGGCGCTGCGGGTGGGGGTACTGCTGCTGGCGGCGAGCACGCTGCCCGACGCCCTCGACGGCGCGGTGGCCAAGGCTTCGGGCACGGCCTCGCCACGCGGCGCCTTCTTCGACTCCGTGGCCGACCGCTGCACCGACGCCCTGCTGCTCGGCGGGGTGGCGTGGTACCTGTCGTCGACCCACGGTGGCCGCATCGTGCTCCTGCCCTTCGCCCTGCTGGCGGCGTCGACGCTCGTGTCGTACCAGCGGGCGCGAGCGGAGTCGCTCGGCTTCGACGCTCGGGGCGGGCTCATGGAGCGCGCCGAGCGCATCGTCGTGCTGGGCCTGGGACTGTTGTTCGAGTGGGCCCTCATCCCGGTGCTGTGGGTGATGCTGGTGCTGACCGCCTTCACCGCCGGCCAGCGCTTCGTCAAGGTGTGGCGCCAGGCCAGCGCGCCGGTCCCGCCGCCGCCGGCTACGCCGGTGCCTCGTGCCTGGCGCCGACGCCATCCCCGCCCGAGGGCCCGGGCGTGGCGGCAACGAGCCCGTTCCCACCGCCGCTCCCGCTGAGCTTTCTGGGGCCCTCGAGCCGGGGCGTAGGGCTGCGGCTGTCGCCTTACGTGTACCGGGCCGGTGCACGTCTGGCCCAGGCCCTACCGGACGCCGTGGCGACGGGCGTGGCCGCACCTCTGGGGGCGGGGCTGGCCCTGGTGATGCCCGCCCGCCGTCGCACGGTCGCCCGTCACCTGCAGCGGGCGTCGGGCGGACGCCTCGGCGGTGGGGAGCTGACCCGTGAGGTGCGGCGGGCCTTCCACTCCTATGCCCGGTACTGGATCGACTCTTTCCGGCTCCCAAGGCTCGACGGTCCGGCCATCGACGACGCCTTCTCGGCGGACGGCATGGAGCACATCGACCGGGCCCTGGCCGCCGGCCGCGGCGCCATCCTCGCCCTTCCGCACCTGGGCGGGTGGGACTTCGCCGCGGCATGGCTGGTGCGCCGTGGCTACGCCCTCACCGTGGTCGTCGAGACGGTCGAGCCCCCGGAGCTGCTCGCCTGGTTCACCGACCTGCGCTCGCAGATGGGGCTGGCGGTCGTCCCCCTCGGGCCCGGCGCCGGTCAGGCCGTGATGCGATCGCTGCGGGCCAACAACGTGGTCGCCCTGCTGTGCGATCGCGACATCGGCGGGGGCGGCGTCGACGTGGACTTCTTCGGCGAGCGGACCCGGGTGCCAGCCGGCCCCGCCACCCTCGCCCTGCGCACCGGAGCCGCGCTGCTCCCCACCGCCATCTACTTCCGGGGTCGCACCGGACACCGGGCCGAGATCCGCCCCCCCCTCCCGCTCGAGCGGAGGGGGACCTTCCGCGCCGACGTGGCCCGGGTCTCCCAAGCACTCGTCATCGAGATCGAGTCGCTCATCCGAGCGGCGCCCCACCAGTGGCACCTGTTCCAGCCCAACTGGCCGTCCGACCCTGGCTATGGCACCTGACCCACCCGTGGGCTACATCCCCGACGCCAGGGATTCGATCCACGCCGCCAGCGTGTAGCCGATGGCCGTCCCGATGCACAGGAGCTTCCCTGCACGCCAGTTCAGGGGCCACTCAGCGGCGTCGACCGCAGGCTCCCTCCACTCCGCCGTCTTCTTCGACTCTTGCTCGGGCATCACTGCACCTCCTCGTGTCGTCGTAGCGTCGGCAGGAACAGGCGAAACCTTGAGCGACCCGGCGATGCACCGGGTCACTCAGGCGGCTACAGCTCCGGAAGTCGCTGGGCGCGCCCGACCAGAGGCGCCAACGGGTCCCCGGCCTGCTCGACGCGGGTGAGGACGGTACGGATCGTCCAGCGGTCGGATCGGAGGTCCGGATCGTCGAGCTCCTCCCACCGGATGGGCACCGACACCGGAGCGCCCGGGGCGGGCCGGGCGCTGAACGGGGCGACGAGCGTCTTGTTGATGGCGTTCTGGGTGTAGTCGAGCCGGGCCAGGCCCTCACGTCGGTCCTTGTGCCACTCCCAGCTGACGAGGTCGGGGACGGTGTGGCCGATCGCCCGGGAGACCTTCTCGACCCATCTGCGGGTGTCGTCGAAGGTGTAGCCGGGGGCGATGGGCACCCAGATCTGGACGCCCCGCTGACCCGTCACCTTCGGAGCCCCTGCCACACCGAGGTGCTCGAGCGCCGTGCGGTACAGCCGGGCGAGCACCAACACGTCGTCGAAGGCGGTCCGGGGACCGGGGTCGATGTCGATGAGGGCCCACGTCGGCTTCCGCACGTCGGGCAGCCGGCTGGTCCACGGGTGCAGCTCGACCGCCCCGTAGTTGGCCATCCACACCAGGGCGGCGACATTGTCGACCACGGCGTAGCACTCCGTCTCGCCGGGATCGGCGTCGACGTTGCGCCACCGGTTCAGCCACGGTGGCGCGTAGCTGGGGATCTCCTTGTGCCAGAACCCCGGGCGATCGACGCCGTCGGGGTACCGGTGGAGGTTCACCGGGCGGCCGGCCAGGTAGGGGAGCATGAACGGAGCGATCCGGGCGTGGTAGCGGATGAGGTCGCGCTTGGTCACCGGCCCCGAGCCGTCCCGGGCCGGGAAGAGCACCTTGTCGAGGTTGGTGAGCTTCACCTCGTGGCCGCCCACGGTCCAACGCCCGGAGCTCCCCAGGGCGTCGAGCGTCCGGAGCTCCTCGGCCGATGGTGCCTCCCACGAGGGATGGGCCTCGGGGCCGACCCGGACGGCGGCCACGCTCGCCGGGAGGTCGCTGCGCCACAGCGCGTCCGGGGCCTCGGCCACCTCGTCGTTGGTGCGACCCGACTTGACCGAACGAGGGTGGTCTTCCGGATCCCAACCGGGCCGGGCGTGGTCGTCGTCCTTGTGCAACAACAGCCACTGCTCCTTGCCCGAGGCGTCGCGGTCGCGGCGCACGAGCACGAAGCGCCCGGAGAGCTTCTCGCCTTCGAGGTCGAAGTGCAGCTCGCCACCCTCGATGGCGCCAGCCGGATCGTCGGTGCGAGCCGGCCTCCAGGTGCCCCAGTCCCAGACGGTGACGTCACCGCCGCCGTACTGGCCCTTGGGGATGACCCCTTCGAAGTCGAAGTACTCGAGGGGATGGTCCTCGACGTGGACGGCGAGCTGCCGGGCCTTCGGGTCGAGCGTGGGCCCCTTGGGCACCGCCCAGCTGGCCAGCACCCCGTCGACCTCGAGGCGGAGGTCGTAGTGGCGCCGTCGTGCCCGGTGGCGCTGCACGACGAAGCGCCGGGAACCGACAGGAGCGATCCCCGATCCCGCCGGCTCGGCGGTGACGGAGAAGTCCCGCTTGGAGCGGTAGGCCTCGAGCCGGTGCTCGGCGTCGCTCATCGCCGGACCCCACCCATCACGGGCAGGTCTACCTTCTCCATGGCCGGCGCAACCTCTGCGTTAACCGGCGTCGCCGTGCTGCGGCCCGGGTAGGGCCACCCCATGCGGGTCGTCGTCACCGGAGCGACAGGCAACGTTGGCACCAGCCTCATCGAGGCGTTGGCCACCGAGCCCGACGTCGACGCCGTCGTGGGCCTAGCCCGGCGGGCACCGCGATGGCAGCCGGCGAAGACCACCTGGGCCGAGGTCGACGTCGCCGGCGACGACTTGGTGGAGCACCTCCGGGACGCCGACGTGGTGGTCCACCTGGCGTGGATCTTCCAGCCCACTCACGACGAGCTCGAGACGTGGCGCACCAACGTCCTCGGGAGCATGAGGGTCTTCGACGCCGTCGTCGCCGCCGGGGTGCCGGCACTGGTCCACGCCTCGTCGGTGGGGGCCTACTCGCCCGGTCCCCAGGATCACGGCGTCGACGAGTCGTGGCCTACCCACGCGCTGCCCCACGCCGCCTACGGCCGGGAGAAGTCCTACCTCGAGCGGGTGCTCGACACCTTCGAGCTGGTGCACCCCGAGGTCCGGCTGGTGCGGATGCGTCCGGGCTTCATCTTCAAGCGCGAGGCCGCAGATGAGCAGCGCCGGCTCTTCGCAGGCCCGCTGCTCCCGAACCGGCTGGTACGCCCCGATCTCGTCCCCGTGGTGCCCGACCTGCCCGGTCTGCGGTTCCAGGCGCTGCACGCCAGTGACGCCGCCGAGGCCTACCGCCTCGCCATCGTGCGACCCGTCCGGGGTGCGTTCAACCTCGCCGCCGACCCCGTGATCGACGCCCACGTCCTCGGGCGGCTGCTCGATGCTCGGCCGGTCAAGGTCCCGCTCCGACCGGTACGGGCGGCGGTCAGCGCCGCCTGGCGTCTCCACCTGGTGCCCGCCAGCCCCATGCTGGTCGACCTGGCGCTCAGCCTGCCGGTGATGGACTCCACCCGCGCCCGCACCCAGCTCGGTTGGAGTCCGCGCTACAGCGCCCTCGACGCCATCGGCGAGATGCTCGAGGGCATGCGGGAGGGGGCGGGCATGTCGACGCCGCCCCTCGACCCCGCTGCCGGCGGGAGGTTCCGCTGGCGGGAGCTGGCCACCGGCGTGGGCCGCCGTTCCACCCCTCGCCAGACCGGTCGGTGAGCGGGACCGGTGCTGCGGCGGGCGGCCGATGGTGAAACCCATTGATCCGGGCGGCACGGAGGCTTACAATCGGAGCCGGGTTGAGCACACAGCCGGGGGACGGCGGTCCTCGGGATCGTTTCGGCTCGGCCCCGCCGCCTCCGTCATCTGCTGATGGAGAGGCTGTGGGATGACGTCGATCGAGAGCCGGTTCCCGCCTGAGGTAGCCGCGCCCGGCATGCAGATCACGATCCGCCACCAACTGGCGGCGACGGTGGTGAGCATCGAAGGAGTCGCCGGCGGCGAGACGCCTGACGCTGATCTCGACCATGCGCTGCCGTTGTTGCCTCCGTGCACCCAGGCGGTCGTGGTCGACCTGACGGATCTGACGCTGCTGGACCGGGAGGTCGTTCGTCGCCTGCTCAACCGGCTCAAGGCCATGCTGGTCTCGTCGGGAGGGAGTCTGGTCGTGGTGTGCCGCCGCTCGACGGCCCGGGCGCTGCTGCGCGCCTGGAACCTCCACGAGCGCGTGGCCATCTACCCGACCATCGACGCCGCCCTCAACTGACCCGACGCGAGTTGGTCAGGCCTCGGGGCGACCAGCCGCCGTCGAGCGGTGGGTCTGGGCGCGCTCGACGATGCTCTGGGCGATGTCGCGCAGCTTCTTGTTCTCCCGCTGCGACGCCCGGCGCAGCAGGTCGAAGGCGTCGTCGGCGGAGCACCGCTGCACGCCCATGATGATGCCCTTGGCCTGGTCGATCACCGCTCGTGAGGTCAGGGCCTCCTTGAGCTGCTCGGCCAGTGCAGTCGCACCCCAGTACGCCGATGCGTTGGCGAGGGCCACCGCTGCTTGGCGGGCGAAGAGGCTTCCCAGCCCCTCGTCGTCCTCGGTGAACGCCCCGGGGGTACGGGAGTAGAAGTTGAGCGCCCCGATGCCGCGGCCCTTCACCGAGAGCGGGCACGAGAGGACGCTGTAGATCTCCTTCGCCGCCGCCGCCTTGCAGAACTCCTCCCACCGTGGATCGTCGGTGGTCGAGTCGATCCGGAAGACCCGTTGCTCACGGGAAGCATCCAGGCACGGCCCCTTGCCGGTGGCGTACTGGACCGAGTCGACCTCCGGCGAGGTGGGATCGGAGAACACCGCAGTCGTGGGACGCTCGCCGTCGAGCAGCGTGATCCCGGTGATGTCGGCGCCCTCGACGGCTTCGATCCCGAGCTCCGAGATCCGGGTGAGGGTCTCCTCCAGAGTGTCCTCACCGGCGACGTACCCAGTGAGCGCGTCGAGGCTCCTCGACAGCGCTTCGCGGTCCTGGCCCTGCATGCGTGACTCCTCGCCCGAGGTCAGTCACGTCCCTGTTCGCTGAAGGATGAGGGGCCGACCGCTGTCGAGCCTACCAGGGGCCGGCCCGCGGCGACGCTGCTGACCCGCAGCGAGCCGATCAGACCTGGGTGTCACGAAGGGGGGAAACATGAGTCGAGGGTTGTCAATGCTGGCCGAGCGGGGTAGGGTATCGGTAGAGACTCAGCCACACCGGAGGGAGGGAGCGTCCCATGTTGATGCGATTCGATCCGCTTCGTGAGCTCGACCGCCTGGTGCAGCAGACGGGGGGCGGCGGCCGTCCGCCGGTCATGCCCATGGACGCCTACCGGCACCAGGATCGCTTCGTGGTGCATTTCGACGTACCCGGCGTCGACCCGTCGTCCATCGACCTGACCGTGGAGAGGAACGTCGTCACCGTGTCCGCCGAGCGGCGCTGGCAGCCCGCCGAGGGCGACCAGGTGATCGTCTCGGAACGGCCTCAGGGCAGCTTCAGCCGCCAGCTCTTCCTGGGCGAGGGGCTCAACCCCGACGCCATCGAAGCCGACTACCGCGACGGCGTCCTCACCGTGTCGATCCCGGTCGCGGAGCAGGCCAAGCCCCGTCGGGTGGAGGTATCGGCCGGCAACGGCAAGGGCAAGGCCATCGAAGCGGAGTCCGCGTCCGCCTGAGTCGGTCCGGTTGCCCCGGCGGTGCCGGCGTCCCGCCGGGGCACCGACCCGCGATCCGCTGTCCGCCTACGCTGGCGACGCAGTGCGCGTCGCGGTGGTCTGCCCGTACTCGCTGAGCGTCCCCGGAGGTGTCCAGGGCCAGGTGTTGGGATTGGCCGGCGCGTTGCGGGCGCTCGGCCACGACGCGGACGTCCTCGGGCCGTCGGACGGCTCGGCGCAACCGGGTGTCGTGTCGTTGGGACGTTCGATCGCCCTTCCCGCCAACGGGTCGGTGGCCCCTGTCGCGCTCGGGCCGGCCACGGCCCTGCGCACGCTGCACGCGCTCCGGCACGGTTCCTACGACGTGGTGCACCTGCACGAGCCCCTGGTCCCGGGTCCGTGCCTGACCGCCGTGTCCTGCACCCGGGCCCCGATGGTGGGGACCTTCCACGCCGCCGGAACCAGCGCCTCCTACCGGTGGGCCGGCGTGGTGCTCGCCCGGGTGGCCGGTCGCCTCGGGCTGCGCTGCGCGGTGTCGGCCGAGGCGGCGGCGTTGGCCGCTCGGTATCTCGGCGGCGACTACGACGTCGTGCCCAACGGCGTCGAGCTCGCCCGCTTCGCCGGGGTCGAGCCCTCGCCGACCCAGCGGCCGACCGTGGTGTTCATCGGCCGCCACGAGCCGCGCAAGGGGCTTGCCGTGCTCCTAGCCGCTCTCTCCGGCCTGCCGGCCGACGTGGAGGTGTGGGTGGTCGGTGACGGTCCGGAGACCGAGCGGCTGCAGAAGCGCTCGGCGGGCGACGACCGGGTGCGCTGGCTCGGTCGCCTCGACGACCACGAGCTCGTCGCCCGCCTGGCAGGGGCCGACGTGTTGTGCGCCCCCAGCCTGCGGGGCGAGTCGTTCGGGATGGTCCTGGTCGAAGCCATGGCCGCCGGCACAGCGGTCGTGGCCAGCGACCTCCCCGGCTACGCAGCCGTGGCCCGTGCCGACCACGAAGCGGTGCTGGTACCCGCCGGCGACGCCGAAGCCCTGGGCTCGGCGCTCCGCCGGGTGCTCTTCGAACCCGACCTGGCAGCGTCGCTGGTCGCCGCCGGCGCCGCCCGGGCGCTGGAGCTGTCGACCGACCGGATGGCCGAGCGGTACCTGGAGCGCTATGAGACCGTCGTCAGGCAACGGCGAGGTCGATGACGACCCGGGCGGGGTTGCTGAGCACCTCCACCCGGTAGGGCACCATCTCGTCGAGGCCGATGACCCAGGTCAGGTTGGCCTCGAAGTCGCCGATGCGGACCACCTCGGTGACCACCTCGGTGTCGCCCCGCACCCGCCGCTGACCGGTGTAGGTGGGTTCGAAGGTGCCCCGGCGCAGATCGACGCCCGACGCCGGAGCCAGCCGGACCTCCAGAGCAGAGCCGCCGGCGACCTCCACCTCCTCCCCGGAGCCGTCCTGGATGGCCGGTCCGTCGAGGTAGGAGATGTCGTAGCCGGGGAGCTGGCTGTCGGCGAATTCGAACACCACCCGGTCGAACCCCTGCTGGCCGGCCACCCGCACATCCGCCAGCAGCGCCACCTCGGTGCCCGGGGGTGTCGGGGCGGAGGTCGGGGTGGTGCTGCCCTGGAAGGCGCTGCCGGCGGTGGAGGTGGTGGTGGTGGACGAGCCGGCCCCGTTGCCGCCGGTCGAGGTCGCAGTGGTCGGCGCGCTGAGCGACGTCGACGTGGTGCTGGTGGTGGTGACGTCGCCGTCGACGTCGTCACCCGAGCCGCCACAGCCGGCGACCCCCAGCACGGCGGCGACGACGACGGCTCGCGACCACCGTCCCGAGCGCGGGAAGAGGGCCCTCTGGAGAGGGCCCTTTCCCGGGGAAGTCCGACGTGCCGGGGAGGTCAGCTCTCCACCTTCTCGGCGCGCAGGGTGCGGCGGATCACCACGGCGGTGCTGGCCAGCAGCACCGCAACCAGCGCCGGCAGGGTGGAGCCGCCGCCGGTGCGGGGCAGCTTGCCGTCGGGCGTGGTGACCACCTTGGCCGGCGGGTCGACCAGGTTGGGCGTCAGCGCCGCCACCGGGGTGAAGAAGCCTTCGCTGGCCATGTGGCCGACCTGGATGTCCAGACCCTTGGTGAGGACCGAGGTGACGCCACCGAGCAGGCCTTGGAGCTGGAGCATGTCGGCGCCGCCGAGCAGGGGCACGTTGCCGAGGATGCCACGAGCGGTGGGCTCGTCGGAGCCGGCCTGGGCGATGCCGATCAGGCTCAGGGGCTTGATGCCGACGCCCAGGGCGGTCAGCGACGACAACGCCTTGGTGTAGTCGCCATCGGGGGCCACCAGTTCCTCGATCTCCAGCAGGTCGATGTCGAGCAGGTCGCCCAGACCCAGCCCGGTGTTGAGCAGGCCGCTGACCGTGTCGCCCAGGCCGCTGAGGACGTTGAGGTCCTTGGTGAGATCGATGTTCTCGAGCAGGCTGAGGTTGGCCACCTTGAGCGAGCCGATGGAGGCCACCACGTCGGACACCGAGGAGTCGACCGAGTCGGTGGCGGTGGCCACCATCCCCGCCCTGATGTCGCGGACCTCGAGCAGGTTCAGCCCGTCGAGCGTCGGCAGCATGCCGCCGAGAATGTCTTCGAGGAGCCCGTCGACGTTCTCGACGATGTTGCCGACGACGGGGATCTCGCCTTCGGTGTCCAGGGCGGTGGTGCAGTTCTCGCTGTCGTCCATGCCGCCACCGAGCACTCCACCCAGGATCGGGCCGACTGCGCCGTCGAGCGTGTCGCAGAGCTCGCCGGTCAGGGGCAGATCGAGGTCGTCGGCGGGAACGGCCTCGAGCACGTCGAGACCGCCCACCAGGCCCTCCACCGTTTCCGTCAGGTCGGCGGTGTCGATCAGCTCGCCGGCCACCGGCACCTGGTCGATGCCGAGACCTTCGAGTAGGCCGGTGAGATCGGTGAGGGGCAGGTCAGCGAGTGGCAGACCCAGGCCCTGCAGCAGATCCCCCAGGTTGAGCAGCGAGAGCGAGGGAATGTTGAGGCCCCGCAGGCCCTCGGCCCGGGCCGGGGCGGCGTTGGTCGTGAACGTCATGGCCTCCGGGGTCTTGCCGACGTCGAGCAGGCCGCCCACCAGGTCGAGGCCGTTGCCGCCGATGCCGGCGAGCAGGCTGGAGCGGGCGCCGTCGGCGTCGACGATCGACGAGAGCGTGCCGTTGAGCAGGCCGCTCACGATGGGCAGGGGGATGTTGCCGGCGGTGTCGGCGTCGACCGCCTCACGGTCCTCGGCGCCGGTGGTGCTGGTGGCGACGCTGCCGAGCGACAGGGGCCCGAGGACCGACGACGTCAGCTTCAGGGGGTTGAGCACGGCCGACGAGATGGGTTCACCGTTCACCGGGTCGATGGTCGAGAGGCTCTCGTCGTCGAGGACATCGAGGTTGAGCAGCTCACCGATGTCGATGCCGAGCAAGGTGGAGCGGACGACCCCGGAGCCCACGCCAGTGGGAGCTGCCGGCTCCTCGGCGGCGCCGGCCGCCGCCGAGAGCGGCCCGGCCAGCAGCACGGTGGCGGCGGTTGCCGCGCCGAGTAGTCGCTTGATACGCATGGAGTTCTCCTGTTCGGTCATCCCCGCCCGGGCGGACATCGGCACCATGGGACTGCGCGATGTGGTGGACCAGTCACGGTGAGTGTCGTGCAGTATGAAGGGCCCCTTGAGGGCACGCAAGGTTCGCTCTGTGTCGTTCTCGTGACGAACGGCCGGTCACGGCCGCCGCAGTACCATCGGCGCCATGCTGCGCTGGGTCCTGATCGGCGTCGCCGTCGTCCTGGTGGTCTACGTGGTGGCGCTCTACAACGGCCTCATCAAGCTGCGGAACCGCATCGAGGGCGCGTGGGCCCAGATCGACGTCCAGCTGCGCCGGCGCTACGACCTCATCCCCAACCTGGTGGAGACGGTCAAGGGCTACGCCACCCATGAACGCGACACCCTCGAGGCGGTCACCGAGGCTCGGGCGGCGGCCATCGACGCCGGGGGGCCGGCCGAGCAGGCCAGGGCCGACAACATGGTCACCTCGGCCTTGATGTCGCTGTTCGCGGTGTCAGAGGCGTACCCCGACCTCAAGGCCAACCAGGGCTTCCTCCAGCTCCAGGAGGAACTGAGCGGCACCGAAGGCCGCATCGCCTACGCCCGTCAGTTCTACAACGACACCGTTCTGCGCTACAACACCAAGATCCAGTCGTTCCCGTCGTTGGTGCTCGCCGGCCCGCTGCAGTTCCGGCCCCGGGAGTACTTCGAGGTCGATGGCACGGCCCGGGGCCCCGTGCAGGTCGACCTCTAGGGCGCCCTGTACGACCAGATCGCCGCCAACAAGCGACGCTCCTGGGCGCTGGTGGTGGCGTTCACCGCGCTGGTGGTGGGAGTCGGCTGGGCCTTCAGCGTCGTGTTGGGCTACGGCCCCATCGGGCCGGTCCTGGCCCTGGTCGTCGCCATGGCCGGAAGCTTGGCTGCGTGGTGGAAGAGCGACGTCGTCGCCCTGCGCATGAGCCACGCGCGGCCCGCCGACCCCATCACCCATGCCCGGCTGCACAACCTGGTCGAGGGTCTGTGCATCGCTTCGGGCCTGCCCAAGCCCGGCGTCTACGTGGTGGACGACCCGGCGCCGAACGCCTTCGCCACCGGCCGCGACCCGCGCCACGCTGCCGTGGCGGTCACCACCGGCCTGCTCGACAAGCTGACCAGGGTCGAGCTGGAAGGGGTGCTGGCCCACGAGCTCAGCCACATCAGGAACCGCGACACCCTGGTGACCACCCTGGCCGTCACCCTGGTGGGGGTCATCACGCTGCTGGCCGACGTGGCCCTGCGCCTCGTGTGGTGGGGCGGTCCCCGCCACCGCGACGACCGCAGCGGCGGCTCCGGCCCGGCGGCCATCCTCGGGGTGCTGGGGCTGGTTCTGCTGGTGCTCGCCCCGCTGGTGGGCCGGCTCATGCAGTTCGCGGTCAGCCGCCGGCGGGAGTCGCTGGCCGACGTGAGCGGCGTTGCGCTCACCCGCTATCCCCCCGGGCTCATCTCGGCGCTGGAGAAGCTGCGCGACGACCGCACCGTCGTGCACTCCGCCTCCCGAGCCACGGCTCACCTGTGGATCGAGTCGCCGCTGGCCCGGCACCCGTCCGAGGGCCGGGGAGCCTGGCTCAACCGGCTGTTCGACACCCACCCACCCCTCGACGAGCGCATCGCCGCCCTCCAGGAGCTGTGAGCCCGCCCTGCACCGACCGCGGATCGGTCGCCATACTGCTGCGGTGAACCGCCGTACCGCCATCCTGGCCGCCGTGACCTCCGTGGTGCTCCTCGGTGGGCTGGTGGCCGCCTTCGTGTTCGCCGGAGGGGACCAGACGCCCGCGCCGACGACCTCCACCACCGCCGCCCCTACCACGACCACCACGGCGGCCCCGGTGTTCCCCCTCACCGGTCTGCCCGTCGGCGACGCCACCGTGGCCGGTCGACCGGCGCTGGTGGTGAAGGTCGACAACTCCGACAAGGCCCGAGAACGCCTCGCCGGCCCGGGTGCCGCCGACGTCGTCTATGTGGAGCGGGTGGAAGGCGGGGCCACCCGTCTGGCCGTGGTGTTCCACTCCAGCGACTCCGACGTGGGCCCCGTGCGCTCCGCCCGCACCACCGACCTCGATCTCACCGCCAACCTCAACCGGCCGCTGTTCGCCTACTCGGGCGCCAACCTGGGCGTGCTCGAGCGGGTGCGGGGGGCGAACCTGATCGACCTCGGCTACGACGTCCGGCCCGACGACTACCAGGTGCGGGGGAGCGGAGTGCTGCGGTTCTTCATCGACACCGCCGCCTTCTTCGGCTTCGCCCCGCCCGACGCCGGTCCGCCGCCGCCGCTGTTCACGTTCCGCAAGGAGGGCGAGGCGGTGAGCGCCGCCGGCGCCGAGGACACCGCCGGCGTGAGCATTGCCTACGGCGGCGAGGCCAACACCCAGGTCAGCTACGACGTCGTGGAGGGTGGTTGGGCCCGCAACCAGAACGGAAGCCCCTACGTCGACGCCTCGGGATCACCGATCGTCCCCGCCAACGTCATCGTGCAGTTCAGCGAGTACCGCGACTCCGGCTTCGTCGACGTGGTGGGCTCGGCCTCGCCGGAGGCGGTCACCGTGGGCGAGGGCGAGGCCTGGGTGCTCACCGGGGGCAAGCTCGTCCGCGGGCGATGGTCGCGCCCCGACCCCGGATCGACCACCGCCTACACCGACAGCGCCGGGGCGCCGATCTCCCTCACCCCCGGTCGCACGTGGATCGAGCTGGCGCCGTTCGGCTCCGCCGCACCGCTCTGAGCTGGTTGGAGTGTGTCAGCCGGTGGTGGGAGGCAGGGTGGGGCCCGAGCCGGCGCCGGTGTCGATCCAGTTGATGCCCCGGTCGACGGCGTGGTGGATGGCCTGCACCGACTCGCGGTCGTCCTGTGCGCCCCACCCACCCTGCCAGCCGGCGCCGCCGATGGCCCACGCTCCGAGCCCGATCCGGGTGATCTCGAGATCGGTGGTGCCGAGCCGGGCGGTGGGCAGCCCGGCCATCACGCCGACACCGCCGACATCGCCGCTCGCAGGCGCACGGCGGTGTCCTCGGGAGCGGTGTCGTTGATGAACGCCCCGGCGCCCAGCTCGGAGCCGGCGAGGTACTTGAGCCGCTCGGCGCTGCGGTGAGGCGGGGTCAACTCGACGTGCAAGTGGCTGATGGCCTGGTGCTGGCCGTCGTCGGTGGGTGCCTGGTGCATCGACATGACATAGGGGAGCGGGAAGCCGAACAGGCGGTCGTAGCCGGCGGCCACCGTCTGCAGCAGCTCGGCGAACGCCAGGCGCTCCGGGTCGCTGAGGTCGAGCAGGCTGGCGGCGTGGCGCTGGGAGACGATGTGCACCTCGTAGGGGTAGCGGGCGGCGAAGGGGACGAAGGCCAGGAAGCTGCCGTTGGACGCCACCACCCGTACGCCGTCGGCCCGCTCGCGTCCGACGACGTCGCACATCACGCAGGTGCCGTGCTCGGCCAGGTGGGCGCGGGCTGCCTCCAGCTCGAGGCGGGGCCGGGGGGGGATCTCGGGATAGGCGTAGATCTGGCCGTGGGGATGGTGCAGGGTCACGCCCACGGCCACGCCGCGGTTCTCGAAGATGAAGACATAGGCCACCTCGTCCCTGGCTCCCAGCTCGGCATATCGGTCGGCCCACACCGCCACCAGCCGGGCGACCCGGTCGGCGTCCATCTGGGCGATGCCGAAGGTGTGGTCATCGGAGTAGACGACCACCTCGTTGGCTCCCGCCGACGGCGCCACGGGATAGAGCTCCGAGGCCGCCACCGCAGGTGCCGGCGGCTCTCGCACCAACGCCGGAAAGCGGTTCTCGAACACGACGACGTCGAAGCTGGGAAGCGGGATCTCGGTAGGCGGCCCGCCGGGACGGGTGGGGCACAGCGGGCAGTGCTCGTCGGGCGGGAGGAACGTGCGGTCCTGGCGGTGGCTGGCGAACATCCGCCACTCGCCGGTGAGGGGGTCGAGGCGGCGCTCGGTCACCGGGCCACCTCGTCGTGCCACGAGTAGGCGGACAGGCGTCGCCCGTCCTCTTTGCGATGGTCGTGGCGCACCATCACCGCCCGCGGCTCGCTCGCCCAGCGCAGCACATCGGCGAGCAGTGCGCAGGCGGCAGCGTCATCGGAGGCGGCGCCGGCGGCCAGGCGGTACTGGCAGAACACCAACCGGCCCTTGCCGACGGGATGTGACCCGACCACGGTCCCGGTCAGGGCACCGGGCACCGGCTTGTAGGCGATGATCACCGGGGTGTCGGGGAACGGCTGCTGCTCGACGCTCGACACCACGACCGTGGCCTGCACCGTGGAATCCTCGGCCACCAGCACGGCCCGCCGCGGCAACGAGGGAAGTGCCCCATGGTCAGTGGAGAAGCGAAAGTCGGTCGAGCCCCACTCGGTGGCCAGCTGGCTCAGGACCACCGGGACCGGGAACCATGGACCGGCATCGATCCCCTGGGCCAGCACGACGACGACCTCACCGTGTTCCAGCCGCTGGCTGAGGTCGGCGCCGGTGGTGGCGTCGAGCGCTCCCTCGGCGACCACGGTGAGGCCCTGGTCGTCCAACGTGGCGCCCACCGCCCGCAGGGCGTCGGAGCTGGCGCCCGAGCCGACGAGCCGTACCCGGACCGACGCCGGCCGGTGGTGGACCACGTGGATGGGATAGCGGTTCTCCGCCACCAGCTCCCCGTCTCGGTGGAGGCGCAGCACGAGGTCGTGGCTCCCGGCCACGTCGGGGGCCACGACCTCCACGTCGCCGTAGGCGCTGGCCTGGTGGGCTGCGAGGGCACCGAGGCGCCGGACCGCAGCGGTCTCCCGGAAGCGGGCGACGACCTGGTCGGCCGGTAGCGAACGGGCATCGATGGCCAGGAGATCGTCGATGCCCATGCTCGGCACCGACTCGCCGAAGCGCGCCTCGAGGGTGACGTGGTGAAGGGCCGGCCCATCGTTGGCCACGTGCAGCGGCGCCCGCAGCAGGCCGCCGGCCGGGACCACAAGGCTGTGGAGGCGCAGCATGGGGAGCACCGCCTGGTTGGCTCTCGTCATCTCGGCCACGGCGATGGGCTTGGGCCGGCGGTGGAGGTCGAGCAGGCCGTTGAGCTCCTGGGGCACGTCGGTCAGCTCGGTGACGCAGTAGCCGCCGATGTGGTCGTGGCGGCGGAAGACCTCGGCCTGCAGGCGATCGGAGACGCCCTGGTAGCGCTGGGTCTCCTGCACGAAGCGGGCCACGCTGGCCGGCCATCGGGTGCCGGCCAGCGACGTGGCGTAGGCCTCCCTGGAGTCCCAGAACGGCGGGTCCGGCAGCACCGGCATGTCGGGAAGGCCCCAGTCGCCGAACTCGGTGACGAACAACAGCCGGTTCGCCACCTCCCAGCGCGCCGAGTCGCGCTCGATCTTGTCGAGGTAATCGCGATGCAGGCGGCCGTACCAGTGGGCGGTCAGGATGGGCGAGACGAAGACCCGCTCGGGATCGGGCTCCACCCAGTCGTTCTCGATGACCGGCCGCGTCGGGTCCTCGTCGATCACCGCTCCGGCCACGGCCCGGGCAAAAGCCTCGTAGGAAGGCCACTGGCGCGCCTCGAAGTGCTCGAGGCACACCTCGTTCATGGCTGACCACAACACGACGCTCGGGTGGTTGCGGTCTCGGCGCACCTGCTGGCGGGCGGCGGCCATGCTCCGGCGGGTGAGCTCGGTGTCGGCGCCCATCTCCTCGAGGGCGAGGGGCTCGGCCACCGGGATGTCGCAGTGCAACAGCATGCCGATCTCGTCGCACACGTCGAGGTAGGTGGGATCGAAGGCCTTGATGTGCAGGCGCAGGGTGTTGAACCCCATCGCCCGGGCGGCGCTCACCTCGTGCTCGATCTCGGGTCGGGTCGGCTCGGCGTAGAGCTGGTCGGCTCCGAAGCCCTGCACGAGTGCGCTCTTCATGCGGTAGGGCTCGTCGTTGATGAGCATGCGACCGCCATCCATGCGGATGGTGCGCAGCCCGTAGCGCACGGTGCGCGAGTCGCTCAGCACGTCGCCGGCGCGGAAGTCGACCATCGCATGGTGCAAGTTGGGCTCTTCGGGGCGCCAGCGGGCAGCTTCGGTGGCGCCGAAGCCGACTTCGATGTGGTGCCTGGCTCCGGCGTCGAGGGGGACCTCGACCTCCCGTACCAGGCCGAGCGTTCGGACCCCCAACCGGCCCACCGTCGGCGGTCCCCGGTTCTCCACCTCCACGCTCACCACCAAGTCGTCGGGATCGGCGTTCACGAAGACGTCGGTGAGCACCGCCGGTCCGTGCCGCCGGAGGGTCACGGGTTGCCAGATGCCCCCGTAGGTCATGTAGAGGCTCGGCCGACTCGGGAAGACGTGGTTGGCCCAGCCCTGCTTCCCGTGCGCCATCCGCAGGTGGCGCTCGTCGCCGAGTGGCGGGTCGTCGACGCGCACCGCCAGGTCGTTGTCGAACGCCAGCGCCGCCGCCGGATCGAGCTCGAAGGGGGTGAAGGCCTGGTCGTGGGCACCGAGGAGCCGCCCGTTGAGGTACACCTCGGCGGTGTCCATGACGGCGCCGAAGCGCAGGGTCCAGTCGCCGGACGTCTCGCTGAGATGGAAGCGCCGCCGGTACCAGGCGGCGCCGTCGAGGTCGAGGTGACCCTGGGCCTCCCACAGCCCCGGCACCCGGATCCGTTGGGGGACGAGCCGGTCGAGCTCGGTGACATCGTGCTCACCGGGGAAGAAATCCCACTCGCCGTCGAGCGAGGCCGTGCGACGGTCGTCGAAGCGCAGCACCGGCGTCATGCCATCACCAGGGCCACCTTGCCACGGACGCCGGCGTCGGCGGTGGCGTAGGCGTCGGAGGCCTCGGTCATGGCAAAGCGGACCCACGACCCGTACAGGGTGATCCGGGGGTGGATGAGCGTGGGGCTGGCATCGATCTCCAGGCGGCCACCTTCGCCGACCAGGGCGGCACGGCCCCACCGCCGGGTGGAGGACAGCGCCGTCGCCCGACCGGCGGTCTCGGGGCGCGACGCGGTGATGGTGTCCGGGACTGGGGCCGGTGGGACCGGCGGCCGAAGGAGGATGCAGGTCGACTCCTCGGCCAGCAGCAGGTCGGCGTGGCCGCCGTCGCGCTGCCACCCGTAGGCGGCGCGGTGGGGTGAGGTGCAGCTGATGAAGTAGCCCCGGCGACAGTCGGCGCACAGGCCGCAGCCGAAGATGTGGTAGAGCAGCACCCGGTCGCCGACCTGGAAGCGCCGGCACCGGGTCCGACCTCGACGATGTCGCCGGCGGGCTCGTACCCGGCGATCACGTCGCAGTAGGCCTCGGGGCCGGTGGCGAGGTGCTGCCGGTAGATCGCCCGCAGGTCGCTGCCGCAGATGGTCGAGGCCCGCATGCGGATCAGCACCTGTCCGGGCCCGGGTGCGGGCCGGTCGACCTCCTCGATGTGGACCGTGCGCCGGCCGGGCAGGTACACGCCCCTCATGGTGGTGGTGCCGGGCAGCGTCAGCGGATGCCCACGCCCTGCATGGCCGAGTGGCTGGTGTCGCCGATCTGGTGGTCGGCCCTCACGCGGTGTCCTCGCGGGAGCCGGCACCGGATCCGCTTGCCGTGGAGGCCTCCATGAGCTGGTCCATGCGCCCTGCGATGGTGTCCCAGTGGTGGCGGGCCAGCACGGCCCGTACCGCCGGCTCCCGGGACGCCGGCTGGCGTCGGAAGCGCCGGCAGGCGGCGGCGAAGGCCGGTCCGTCGTCCTCCAGGTCGACCACGCCGCTGTGGTCGGCCACGACATCGGGGACGCGCGTCGAGATCACCGGCAGGCCGGCGGCGAGGTACTCCAGGGTCTTGGTGGGGCTGATGCACCTGGTCGCCTCGTTGAGCGCGAAGGGCATGAGGGCGACGTCGAAGCCGGCCATCGCCGCCGGCAGGTCCTGGTAGGCCACCGGGCCAGGGTAGGAGATGTTGGGCGCCTGGGGCAGGGTCGCCGAGTCGATCTTGGCGACCGGCCCCACCATCCGCACCTCCCAGTCGGGCAGTCCCGCCGCCAGGTCCGCCACCAGCGTGAGGTCGACCCGCTCGTCGATCACGCCCACGTAGCCGGCCACCGGCCGGCGCTCAACGTCGAGCCGGGCGCGCCGCTCGCGGCGAAGGCGTCGTGCCGGGGCGTAGTGCTCGGGCTCGACGCCGCTGGCGAACAGGTGGGCACCGGAGCTTCGGTGCTGGAGCACACCGTGGTGCAGCGAGCGGCCACCGGTGAACACCACGTCGGCCTCGCGCAGGGCCTGGCGATGGCGCAGCACCAGCGCCGCCGGAGCGCCCCGGAAGGAGGCCAGGTCGTCCATGACGTCGTAGACGAGGGCTGACGGGCGCAGGGCGCGGCCCATCGTCAGGGCCATGGGCGTGTAGAGCCAGACCGTGCGGTCGGGGTGGTCGCCGAGCAGCTCACCGAGGGCGTCGGCGTAGCCGGCGGCCGCCGGATGGTCGAAGGGAAGATGGGTCTCGTCCGAGGGGACCTCCAGCCAGACGCGGGTCACGTCACCGTGGCGCTCCTGGCGAAGCCGAGGTTCCGCGACATCGCAGGGGAGTGGCTCCTCGACGAACCACGTGTGACGGCGGCGGGCGAGACGGGACACCAGGTGCTGCGGCCGCTGCCAGACGAACGTCCATCGCAGGTGGGAGAACACGACCATCTCGGGGGGTTGCTCTGACATCGTGCGCGCTCCATCCTCGTCGGCTCGGGGCCGTTCTCGTGTGTGTCGTTCCGGCGTCCACGGTGACTGCGTCCCGCCAAGAGGTAGTGGCCCACTACCCCAGGCGGTCGCGGGTGAAAACTGCCCGTGCGCGACGGACCCTTCTCCACGATGCGTCGCTCGATGCCGTCGTGGGCCGTGTCGCAGTGCTCGGGGTGTACTCGAACCAGCTCGCCCGGTCGCCCGGGAAGCCCCGGACGTGGCCCGTGGTCTCGGCCACGTCGACGTCGTGCACCGGCTGGTAGGTCGCCTCGAACGCTCCGATCAGCGCGATGGGCACCGGTCCCTGCCCATGGTCCGGATGGCGGGGCCACGGTGCCGAGGTGTGCTTCGTACCATGAGCGCCATGGCGACGGTGCGAGCGCACGCCCCCGGTCGGGTCAACCTCATCGGCGACCACACCGACTACACCGGTGGCCTGGTGCTGCCCATGGCCATCGAGTGGGGCACCACCGTGGAGGTCGAGCGCGGCGCTGACCGTGTCGAGCTCCGTTCGTCGGCGAAGCAGCAGCCGGCGCTCATCGACCTCGACGTCGCTGACCCGGCGGCGGTCGAGCCGGCGTGGGCGCGCTACGTGGCCGGCGTGGTGGCGGTGCTGCGGCCCCGTACCGGTGCCACGGGCACGGTGCAGACGACGTTGCCGGTGGGGGCCGGCCTCTCGTCGAGCGCCTCGCTGGAGGTGGCGGTCGCCCTGGCGCTGGGTTTCGAGGGCACGGAGCTCGAGCTTGCCCTGGCCTGCCAGGAGGCCGAGCACCTGGCCAGTGGGGTGCCCTGCGGCATCATGGACCAGCTGGCGTCGGCCGCCGGCGTGGAGGGCTCGGCCCTGCTGATCGATTGCACCTCTCTGGTGGTGACTCCCGTCCCGGTGCCGGATGCCGTGGAGGTGGTCGTCGTCGACTCCGGCGTCAGCCGGACGCTGGCCGGCTCGGCCTATGCCGAGCGGCGGGCCGAGTGTGAGGCGGCGGCGCAGCTCCTCGGTCCCCTGCGGGAGGCGTCGCTGGCCGACGTCGAGTCGCTCGAGGACCACGTGTTGCGCCGGCGGGCGCGCCACGTGGTGAGCGAGAACGGCCGGGTGCTCGGCTTCGCCGAGCTGCTCGCCGCCGGCGACGTCGCCGCCGCCGGGGCGTTGATGGCCGCCAGCCACGCCAGCCTGCGCGACGACATGGAGGTGTCGACGCCCGCCCTCGACCGGCTGGTGGGGGAGCTCTCGACCACGCCCGGGGTCTACGGCGCCCGGCTCACCGGCGCCGGGTTCGGAGGCTGCGTGGTGGCGCTGGCCGACCCTTCCAGCCCGGTACGAGGCTGGCGCCTGCACCCCTCGGGAGGTGCGACCGTCGGTTGACCCCGGGGCCCCTGCCCAGGGCTTCGCCCGCCTCCCGTTCCTTGTCGCGAACGCCTCCGTGACGGTGCCCACCGCGACAAAGAACGATGGGGTCTCCGGTCTTCGGCTCCTAGACTGGCGGGCATGGCACCGGCCACCGAGCCCACCACCCGGTCGCTGACGGGTACCGACGTCGTCAAGCGGGGCCTCGCCGAGATGCTCGAGGGCGGGGTGATCATGGACGTGGTCGACGCCGACCAGGCCAAGGTTGCCGAGGACGCCGGGGCCGTGGCGGTGATGGCCCTGGAGCGGGTGCCCGCCGACATCCGCCGCGATGGTGGCGTGGCCCGGATGAGCGATCCCGCCCTCATCGAGGCGATCAAGGCTGCGGTGACCATCCCGGTGATGGCCAAGGCCCGCATCGGCCACTTCGCCGAGGCGCAGGTGCTCGAGGCACTCGGGGTCGACTTCATCGACGAGTCGGAGGTGCTCACCCCTGCCGACGAGGCCCACCACATCGACAAGTGGCCCTTCACCGTGCCGTTCGTGTGCGGCGCCACCAACCTCGGCGAGGCGCTGCGCCGCATCAGCGAGGGGGCGGCGATGATCCGCTCCAAGGGTGAGGCCGGCACCGGCAACATCGTC
>JAHWJH010000099.1 GCA_019348555.1 Actinomycetota bacterium | reverse complement strand
CACCTGGGCGGGATCGATGCCGTAGTCGTCCACGAGCTCATCGATCAGGCGGGACAGGAAGTCGACGTCGTTGATGCCACTGGTCGTACCACTCGCACAGCAAAACCCGGCGTTCCAGGCCAGGTCGATCGCTTCAGGGTAGGCAACGACGAAGTTGCCGACGCTGGCGGCGCGGTCGAACTCGGTCGCGCTCACCATGTTCTCCGCCGAGTTGCCCACGCCGCCGAGCACCAGTACCAGCGGGGGTCGGCTCCCGGCTTCCAGGCTGGTGGGAGCGAACACTCGGTAGGTCCGGGCCAGGCCGTCGACGTCCAACTGCCCCATCTTGACGGCTGGACATGGGGGAGCCGCTGCGGGCTCGGGCTCAGAGCCTCCGCAGGCCGTGAGAGCCGCAGCGATGGTCGGGATGGCGATCCACTTCATTGCTCGCCCTCGTCGGCGGGTGGCTGGCGCAGGCCATGCCTCAAGATTCCTTGTCACCTCCTTTGCCCCCAGCGGCAGCTCATTTAGTCCGCCGGCGTGTTGACACTCAGATCGCTGCATCCTCTACGCCGGGCAGTCCGGAGCGCTCGACGTCGACGCCGTCTCACTTCGGTGCGGGGCTGGCTCCGACTGTGGCGGTTGTCGTCCCTCCATCGCCATGCTGTTCTCCGAAGCGTGTCGTGTCACCATTTTGGGCGCGGGCGACGAGGTCGTTGCCACCACCGGCGTCGACGTCTGCTCCGCTACCTGAGCGGCGGAGGTCTCCCCCTACACTCACCGGCATGCAGGGACGCCCCGAGATCATCGAGTTGCTCAACGAGGTGCTCACCGCCGAGCTGACGGCCATCAACCAGTACTTCGCGCACGCCAAGATGCAGCAGAACTGGGGCTACCTCGGCCTCGCCGACCACACCCGGGCCGAGTCGATCGACGAGATGCGCCACGCCGAGTCGGCCATGGAGCGCATCCTCTACCTGGAGGGAGTACCGAACCTCCAGCGGCTCGGCCCGGTCCGGGTGGGAGAGACGGTGACCGAGCAATTCCGCCTCGACCTCGACCTCGAGTACGCGGCCATCGAGCGGTTCAACCGAGGGGTGGCCCTGGCCCGAGAAGTGAGCGACAACGGTACGAGGGAGATGCTGGAGGGGATGCTGGTCTCGGAGGAGGACCACACCGACTACCTCGAGACCCAGCTCTCGCTGATCGATCACCTCGGCGAGGCGCTCTACCTCGCCGGTCAGGTGCGCGGGTAGCCAGCCGGCGGGCGCAGATCACTAGAAGCCCGATAGCTGGGCGGCGGCGTCAGCTCTCTGAAGGCAGTCGGGGGTGGTTGGCGGGTCTGCCCTAACGGACGGGAAACCTCAACCGAGACCAGGATCGTTGAATCTCAGTAGGCGGCCGTGCTTGGAGTCGCAGGTCCAGTAGTGGCCGAGGTCGTCGGCGACGAGGCAGTGGCCGGCCTCCGGGACCTCGACCTGACGGACCAGCGTCAACCCATTGTCCGAAGGCTGGAGGGTGGCGATCACGGTGCCCGGGTCGGAGCGGACGTAGAAGTGACCCGTACGATCCGAGTAGGCGGGCAAGGCTTCACCACCGCCGACCTCGTAGCGACCGAGCTGTCGGCCGCCCTCCAGGTCGAGCAGCGACACGCCGCCCTCGACCGCACAGCTGGCCAGCGCGACGCCGAGAGATTCATCGATTCGAGGGAACCCATGGGTTCCCTCACAGCCGGTCGGCCAGCGCCCGGTCACAGCCCGCGTGGTGAGGTCGATGGCCACGAGGTCGCTACCGGCATGGGTGTAGGCGCTCCCCCTGGTTGCGCTTGCGGCGAAGCCCTCCGGCCCCCCAGCCACGGCGATGAACCCGACCTGGCGGAGAGATGGTGCAGCCCCCTCGCCAACGGCGAAGATCTCGATACCGGAGGGCGTGGCCTGCGGCTCGGTGACCCACAGCTCGCCGGTTGCCGGGATGTAGCGCACGTAGTCGGGGGGGCCCGAAGTCGGGACCGATGACACGGTACGCCCGTCGGCGGGGTCGACGACGGTGACCGTACCTTCGGATTGATCGGCCAGGAAGAGTAGGCCGCGGCCCTCGTCGGCCGACGCGACGCTACCTGTGTGTTGGATGCGGGTGGCGCTGGCGCTATCCGGATCGACCAGGTAGAGGCCGCTCTCGCGCGCCGGGACGAGGACCCGCTGGAGTTGGGGCGAGTAAACGATGTCATCGAAGTCGATCTCGTCGGCGGCGCCCGGGAGCTCCACCGCGCGTGCTCCGGCGGGAACGTCCTCGTCGCTCTGTCCGGTCCCGCACGTCGACAGCAAGAGCAACATCGGGACCAGTAGCAAACGGATTCTCACTGCCGCCTCTAAAGACCTCCGCCGTCGGCGTCGTCTGTGTCGCCAAGCGCCCACCGCGAGACAGCGAGCTGTTGCCACAACTTTTCGGGCGGCGTCGCCGGCCCGGCGGGCAGCCGTAGGCCAGGAACGCCGACGCTGGTGGGTTGCCATTGGAGCTAGGAGACCAACGGCTCGGCGCTGTCGACGTGGTCGAGGGCCGCTCGTAGGCCATCGGCGAGATCGGCGGCGTCGCCGGTCGCCCAGAAGTGGGAGTAGATGAGGCGGGGCTCGTCGTCGAGCATGTGCTGGTGGGTCGCCTCCACGGCGATGTCGGCGTCGCGCAGGGCGCGCAGCACGCCGTCAACCTCGTCGGGGGTCATGGCGAAGTCGCCGTTGATGGCTGCTCGCCCCTCGCCGAGGTCCTGGAAGTTCAAGGCGGTGGCCACCCCGCTCGAGGGCGGCAGCTCCACGCCGTCCATGGTGACGGGCTCGGCCCGACCGATGCCGTAGCCCCAGACGCCTCCCTTGTCCTGACCCTGGTAGCCGATGATGTCGTCCAGCTCCGTGGTGTCGAAGGAGAACGGTGTGGGGTCCGGCGCAGGCCCGGGTTCGAGGGGCGTGGCGCTGGCCCCCAAGGCATGGCGAATGCCCCGGGCCAGCTCCACGGCGTCGCCTCGGCCGCTGTAGTGCATGTACATCACCTCGGGTTCTTCGCCCAGCAGATGGCGGTGCAGGGCCGTCTGGGCCAGGCCGGCGTCCTGAAGGCGGGCTAGCACCGGATTGGCCTCATCCTCGAGCAGCACCAGGTCGCCCACGACAAGCGCGTCGTCTGGGCTGCCCAGGAAGGCGGCGTAGCTGCCCAGGGCAAATGAGGGTCGGATCGCAACCTCGCCGACGGTGACGTTGAGGTCCGAGCGGGGCATGGAGATGCGGTAGACGCCGCCGTCCTGAACCTTGCCGGGGATGCCTAGCGCGTCCCCGACAGCCTGCCAGTCGTTCGCGTCGCCAGTGGCGGCTGCATCGCCTCTGGGCGCAGCCCCCGGCGTTGGCGCGCCTTGCTGCTCGGGGCCGGCGCTGCTGCATCCCAGGAGCACCATCGACACCAGCACCAGCGTTCGGATCAGTGCGTGCATGTGTTCCGCTTTCTCTCTACTCAGAGAAGAGACCAGATTGCGACAGTGGGCTCGTCACAGACTCAGATCGATTCCGGCATGATCCACCGCTTCGGCAAGCGTTGGGTGAGACTCGTCCAGCAGGCCCTCGATCCGCTTGCTGCTTCTCTTCTGGAGCCAACCCCCACGAACGATCACAGCGTCGAGTGGTAGAGGAACAGACCCATCACGACCGTGGCGGGCACGAACCACAGGAACGCCACGACCCGAGGCTTGGCGGGCAGCTCCGTGAGGAACCCGGCGGCAAGGAGGAGTTGGCAGCCCGCTAGGGCCGAGAAGTCGATCGTCGTCATCGTGGCCATGGCACTTGGCGCCGCCATGGCGAGCGCCCCCCAGACCAGGGCCCGACGCCAAGGGAGCGGGACGGGGGGGCCAAGCCACACCATCACCGCACGCGCCATCGCCGCCGCGGCCGCGGCGAAAAGAGGGACAGCCCAAGCACCCCAACCGCCGGTCGCTTCCAGCCGCACACCAGCCGACCACAACGCAGCGGCAGCCAGCAGCAGTAGGGCTGCTTCGTGGACGCGAGCGGCAAGCACCCGCCGCTCGATTGGAGCCGCGGATCTGGCAACCACCGGTTGACTTTCGACCGCCGAGACCTCGGCGCTCACGCTCGTGCCGATCGATTTCGGGCCCGCCACGCTGGGACCAGCCATAGATAGGTACCGTTCACCGTCAGAAGGATCGCCATTACGGCGCCGAAGTCGCTGAGCAGCGAGCCGCGCGTCCCGAAGAGCAGGCCGGAGTGGAGGTCCTCCACCCACACGTCCCAGCGACGGGACTCCTCGATCGGCGTCCCGTCGGCGCCGTCCACGATGACCTCGTGATCGGCATCGCTGAACCTCACCTTGGCGTAGCCACTCGGGCGGTAGTCCAGCGTCTGCACATCGTCGAGCCCGAACCCGCCTCCCCGGGCATCGATGGCGGCATCGACGAGCTCCACCACGCCCAGGGGCACGTAGGTCGTCTCGTCCCGATGGTCGGGGAGGTTCGGAGGGTCGGCCATCAAGCCGAGGTCACGCTTGTGGTTGAGGAGGATGCCGGTGATCGACAGGACGAGGAGGAACACGACGGCCAACAGGCCACCCACGAGATGGAACCACCAGTTCGCTCGGAGCCACCCCGAGCCGGGACGTGCTCCGACCAGGCGCCCCCGGGCCCGCACCCGCCGGAGCCAGATCCACACGCCGGCGAACAGCACGATGATCAGCGCCACACCGGCGAAGTCGGAGAGGACCACCCACACCGGCCCGAGAAGCTCGCCTGAGTGTGCCTGGCTCACGTCGAGGTCGTGACGTCGGACCGTGCCCAGCGCCTCTCCGCTGGCCGCGTCGACGGTGACCTGTGTCGGTGGCCTGGTGTCGAAACGAACGGCGACAGCACCCTCGTTCAGATCCCACACGGCTCGACCGAGATCGGGAGGCTCGCCCTCGCCCCTGAGCTGCAGACGGGCCCGCTCGACGATCTCCTCGATGGGCAGCAGCTCATCTCCTTGGCCAGCGGGCGCGGCAGGAGGCCCGGCCAGGCCGAGGAGGTCGATGTGGTTCAGCAGGATCCCCGTGATCGAGACGATGATGACGCTGACCGCAGCCAGCGTTCCCACGAGGTTGTGGAGGTCGACCAGCAGCGACATTCGTCGCCGGCGTCGCCGGCCTCCGACGCCTGAGGCCGGCTGTTCATGAGCCTTTGGTTCAGCCACCGGCAGCGACATGGTCATGCCAGGGCGACCGACAGCATCCGACCACCGGTCCAGACCGCCACGGCGAGGGCCACCGCCAGCAGCAGGAACAACAGTCGCTTGAGCGCGGTCTGGGCTGCCACCACGCGGAGGTCCTTGCCGGATCTGCGCAAGCTGATGCCGACGGCGCCGGCCTTGCGTGCGTCCCCAGCCGCAATTGCGTCCTCGAGTTGTGCCGGTTCGGGAAGGCGGAGATCTCCAGCTGGGAGATCTCCGCCTTCCGCCTTCAGATCACCCGGCACGGGAGGGCCCAGTCACGGTGGCACCGTCGCAACCACTGCCGTCCCCGAGCAAGACTTCATGGACAAGTGCGCTCTTCACCGGGTGTCGCCTCTCAGCGCCGCTTGCCAGGTACTGCGTGTTGGACACGAGCGACGGCTGCGTCATCCCCTCTGGTCGGGCTCGTCCCCTTGTACCCGGCGAGGAATGCACTTCTCCTGTCCGCCGTCCGTGCCGATCCGAAGAAGGAGTCGGCGGGACCTCCGAGGTCGACGAGCAGGATGCCGTCACCGTCGAAGGTGGGGTCGCGCTGGCCGTCAGGAGTGAGCATGACGGCCACGGCGTCGAGGTTGGTGGCCGTGAGCTTGCCGCTACCCACGAGCAGGGCCCGGCCGTCGGGGAAGACGACGAGATCCCGACCCCGGTCGTCCTGGCCGGCGAGATCTATGCGAGCCAGGCCCCCGTCACCATAGGTCCTGTCCCAGGTCCCGTCCGAGGTGAAGCGGGCGGCGAACATGTCGACGGTTCCCGACAGTCCCGGCCGGCCGTACCCGGTGACGATGTAGGAGCTGCCCTGCAGGGCGATGTCGTAGAACTCGGTCTCGTTGGGCGCCGTGCCAAAGAGGGGAGCGGTGGCGATGCCGTCACCGTCAAAGGTGGTGTCGAGCTGGCCATCGGGCAGGAGGCGGATGACCCGGGGGATGGCGGAGTTGTCGGTGCCCTCGGAGTAGCTGCCCACCACGATCTTGCCGTCAGGCTGCGCGATGGACTGACGGGCGCTCTCGTTGAGGTTCTGCTCGCTGCCGTTGACGATCCCCGTGGTGTTGACGTAGCTGATTCCGCCTTGGCCGAAGCTCGGGTCGAGGGCGCCGTCAGCGGTGAGCTGAATAAAGGCGAAGTCACGGTCGAGACGTCCCTCGGTGCCGCCCGGGCCTCTCGTGGCGGTGATGAAGATCTTGTCGTTCGGCAGCACGAGCACGCCGTAGGCCAAATCGGTGCGGTAGCTGCCCGTGATCGGATTTGTGACGGCCCCGGGGCTCAGGTTCAGCCTGACGACCCCGCTAGTTCCGAACGTGGTGTCGAGGGCTCCCTCTGCGGTTATACGGGTGACGTAGATGTCCGCGTCTTTGGGATGCGCACCGCTATCGGTGTTCTCCCCTGGCCCTCCCATCACGACACTGCCGTTGGACTGAACCGCCACCCCGCGAGCGGCTTCGATCCCACCCCGATCCGGTGCCACGTTCACGACCGCGAAGCCATCGGAGTCGAAGGTCTTGTCAAGGGAACCGTTGGGGTGGATCCGGGCGACGGCCATCGCCTGATCGGTGCCGGCGGTCGTCACGTACCCGGCGGCATAAGTCTTGTTGCCGGGGCCGACGGCGGCGGCGAAGAACCGATCTCCAAGCGTGGGCGAAAGCGGTGTGACGGCCGTGCCGGCCGTCCCGAAGGTGGGGTCGAGCCCACCGCCGGGAGGGACCTTGACCGCCGCGCCGGCGGCGGTCGGCAGACCGAGGGTGAGGAGCAGGAGACCTCCTCCTAGGACAGCATGTCTTCTTCTCACAGGATTCCTTTCGAAGTGTGATTGGTCGACCGGAAGATTAGACTTAGGTAGACCTACCATACGTCGAGAGGGCTGTCCAACGTCGTGATCCCTCGATTCCGACAGGGAGGCGGGAAGTCACCGTCCGTTTCTCCGCCGACGGCTGGCTCGAGCACACGGGCCGTCATAGACCTTTGGGGCGTCGAGGAACGCGTCAGCGGCGCGCTGATGTGACGTCGAAGGTGGTTCTGTCGATGAGCGCCTGGCGCCAAAGGGCTGGCGCTGGAACCTCGTCGACCTTCAGCACGGCAAGAAGGAGGATCGCTTCACCAGCGATCCTCCTCCGAAAGGTCAGGAGACGACCAGCTCGCCCTTCATGCCTTTGTCGTAGTGGGTCTCTCCGTCGGCGCTGCCCACGATGCAGAACAAGGTGTAGGTGCCCGGCTCGAGCTCGTAGGTGGCGTTGCAGGTCTGTCCTGGCCCGAACGCCTCCAGTTCAAAGGCGCCGGCGGCCGCCAATGCGTCCTCATCGGGAGCGCCCTCGTCGTTGAGCGGCACATCTGCCCCACCCGGTAGGAACGCCAGCTCGTGGTTCTCGGTGCCGATGTTCTCGGCGGCGAAGGTGACCACGCCGGCCCCGACGTCGACCATGCTTGGTGAGAAGGCGTAGTCGCCGAGCGAGATCTCGACCGTCTGGTCAGCCTCGGCTTCGAGTTCCTCCCCCACGGGGCTGCACGCGGCCTCCTCCGCCGAGGCTCCGTGGTCCACACCCGGCGAGGAGGCCGACGGTGGCTGCCCGCCGTCGGCCCCACCACAGGCTGCTACCGAAAGCGTCAATGCCACAGCGGCGACCGTCGACCGCCGGCGCCCGTTGTTCGTCATGGTGGTTCCCCCTCGAAATTGTTTGGCGCCTGTATAATAGGCATACCTGACAACGTCAAGTTGGATCGGTGAATCACAAGTAGTCGAGGTGCCAAACCCGAAACCGCACACTGGAGCATCCCCGACCCCGCCGCCGGACACGACGGTGACGATGACGCGAGCTACGCCGCCGTCGCGGAGGCCGCCGCCGAGCTGGACGTTCCCATCGGGTTCATGCTCGCCGCGCCGGCACCGCTCGCCGCTGCCGTGAGAAGCGGTGACTGGGCGCCACTCGCTCCGGTGGTCAGGATTGGCGCAGCGGTCGCTGCCGTGGGCGTCCTGCTATCGCTTCTGGCGGGCGTCAGTCGAACCGCCCTCTCGATGGCGCGGCGTCACGAGCTGCTGCGACGCAGTCCGTGGTGTTGTACGACAAGGGAGACCTCGGTGCCGATGAAGGCGGCGGTGGGTTTCCTGACCCGGCTACTCCGGCCGGACGCTCGATCTGCGCCAGTTCTACGGGTGGTGCGATAAGCACGACCTCCGGCTGTTCGAGGTGAAGCGCACGCACATCGAGCTCACATCCAGGAGTTCGAGGAGTTCGGGCGGGGCACCGCCGACGATCCTCCGTCGCCTGTCAACAGTGGCTGGGGTCTACCGCTACGCCGCAGAGGAAAGCGCGATCGAGCACTCGCCAGCCGTCCATGTCGTCGGCGAGGATCGACTACGAGTCCCACGCCGTCGGTCTCGACCGCAACGAGCTGGTCACGCCGGAAGGTGCCGAGTGCGGCGGCCAGCGGGGTGGCCTTGTCGTAATCCACCACGTCATCATTGCATCGCGAAGTGGTGGCCGGGCCGTGCGGGTCGCGCCTACGGCGCAGGCGCCACCCGCAGGATACGGTCGTCGCCCGCCGCCGGCGATCCCCGCCCATCACGGTTGGAGGTGGTGAGGTAGACGGCCCCGTCCGGACCCACAGCGACGTCGCGGAGGCGGCCGAACTCGCCGTCGAAGAGCACCTCCTCGCCGCTTATTGACCCGT
>JAHWJH010000098.1 GCA_019348555.1 Actinomycetota bacterium | reverse complement strand
GCCGAGCAGCCCGGGCTCCACCCGGATCAGGACCGCCTGGCCGTCGGACGAGTCGACGTCGCCCTCCGGGAAGACCGTCACCAGCCCGTCGGGAGGGATGTCGTCGACGCGGACGGGCACCCCCTCCCCGTTGACCAAGCGCTTGCCTTTCGCCCATGACGTGCGCTCGAGGGTGTCGCCCGGGTCGGGGCCGAGGGAGCGGATGGGGAACAGGGCGGCGAGGCCCAGCGCTCCCACCGCCGCTGCGAGCATGCGGACCAGCAGTGGGCGCCGGGCGATGACCTCCTCGCCCTCGAGGGTGTCCTGGAACTGGCGGCGCTCCTCCTCGGTGGTGGGCAGGGTGTCGCGGTCCTCGAACTCCTCTTCGTGGGGCAGCACCCCCCGCGCCCAGGTCACCAGGCCGAAGCCGAGGCCGCCCAGGGCCACGGCCAGGAGGAGGCCTTCCAGCTGCGGTTGGCCACCACGGCGGTAGACCAAGGCCAGGGTGAGGGCGGCGACCACGCACACGGCGAAGCCGAACGTGGCCATCCGCTCCGCCCCTCGACCGTGCCGATCGGTCCGGCCGGCGTCGTCGGCGTCGTCGGTCCGGTCGGCGTCGTCGCTCATGCCGGCTTGCCGATCCACAGCGCCAGCAGCACCAGCGACCCCAGACCCAGCACCCAGGCCGCCAGCCCCTCGATCAGCGGCCCGAGGTGCCACAGCGGCTGACCACCGCGGTCGTTCGGCTGCGTGAGGTAGTCCACGTAGGCCACGACGTCGTTCAGCTCCTCTTCGCTGAGGGCGGCCTCACCGAAGGCCGGCATGGTGCCGGGGCCGGCACGGATGGCCGCGGCGGTCTCGACCGGCGCTGCGTGGTACACGGGAGGAGCGTCCTCGCGCAGCAGGGCGCCGCCCCCTCCGGCGGTGGTGTGGCAGGAGGCGCACTGGGCGCGGTAGAGCTTGCCGCCGACGGCCACATCGGCCGCCTCGAGCGCCACGTGCGGAAGGTCGGGACCGCCGGCGCCGAAGCGGTCGACGTGCTCGACCAGGGCTTCGATGAGCTCGGGCGAGTACGCCGGATCCCGCCTCGTCACCTTGTCCTCCGGCTGGTCGATGGGCATGCGTCCGGTGCTCAGGTAGTAGTAGGTCGAGGCGTTGCCCACATCGACGATGGAAGGGCCGCGGTTGGTCCCCCGTCCCTCGTCACCGTGGCAGCTGGCGCAGTCGGCCAGGTAGGTCCGCTCGGCCTCGGCCGCCATCTCCGGGGCCGGAGCCGGTTCGGGGGCGGCTGCCCGGGCCGGGGCGGACAGCGACGCCGCCACGGCGAGAAGGACCGGCGCCAGCAGCACCACCGTGGGACGGCCGCGGGGTCGGCGGCTCTTCGGCTCGGGGGGCGGGCCGGGCTCGGCGTCGGAGTTCCACGCTCCTCGGCTCGGCCATCTCCGAGCGCTGTCCGTGGTCGCCGACCACGTCCGGAGGGTCCCCAGCCCCATCCGTGGTGACAGTAATCGGACAGACGACCACGCAACAGGGGCAAATGTCCTTACTGGGCGCGTCTCGCCATCGCTCAGGAGCCGGCCAGCACCCCGGCCAGTCGTGAGGCGTTCAGGTGGGCGATGGCCTCGATGGTGATCATGGGGTTGACCCCCGAGGCGCTCGGAAAGGTCGAGCCGTCAACGACGTAGACGCCTCGGGCCTCCCAGGTCTCACCCTCGGGGTTGCACGCCGAGTCGCTCGGCGACCCGCCCATGCGAGCCGATCCCATGAGGTGGAACGAGGTGAAGACGCACTGCCCGGCACCCCATCCGCAGCGATCGGCTGCCTCCAGGAATCCTCTCCGCCCTCGCCCCCGGCCCGGCTCGTAGGTGACCCAGTCCTTGTGGGCGGAGAACACCGAGGTGGCGCCGGCGGCCTCCAGCACCTGAGCCGCCCCGTCCAAGCCGGTGCGGACGTGGCCGATGTCGAAGTCGTTGAGCCGGTAGTGGACCACCGGTTCGCCGTCTCGACCGGTGCGGACCTCCCCCTCGCTGCTGTCCCGCAACAACAACCCTATGGGCACGAGGTGGGCGAGGCGTCCCATCAGGTCCTGGTGCTGGCGAGCGCTTCTCCACGGCGAGTACATGGCCAGCACGCTCGGGTGGAAAGGCGCTGATTCCAGCTTCATGCCGTAGCCGTCGTGGAGATCGGCCAGCTCGTCGGAGTAGACCGCCTGCATCACCCCCTCCCATGGGCGGATCTCCTCCTCGAACACCCCGGCGACGCCCGTCACCGGATGGAGGCGGAGGTGACGGCCGATGTTCTGGTTCTCGAGACCGGAGCGCCGGAGCAGGGCGGGAGTGTGGACGGCACCGGCCGCCACCACCACCGCCCGCGCCCGCACCGTCACCTCGTGGCCATCGCTGGTCCGGGCTCGCACGCCTCGGGCCCCACCGTGCTCGACGACCACCCGCTCCGCGCGCGTGTTCACGAGGATGCGAGCTCCCCGCCGCCAGGCGTCGACGAGCCACGTCTTGGTGGTCGACTGCTTGGCGCCGGCCAGGCACCCGAAGGGACTGAACCCGCACACTGCGTCGTCGCAGCCCCGAACGTTGCGGGGCATGAGGTCGGCGTGCCACCCGAGGGCTTCCAGCCCCTGCTGCATCACCTGCTCCCGCCGGGACGGCCGGCTGTGATCGGTGCTGACCCCGAGGCGATCCCACACCGCGTCCAAACTGGCGGTGTAGTCGTCCGACGCCAGATCTGGGACTCCCTGGCTGGCCCACTCCGCCCGGATGGCGTCGGAGGTCCGGAAGGCGGTGGTGAAGTTGACGACCGTTCCCCCGCCCAGGCACGACCCGGCGTAGAGGCCGACGCCCTGGTCAGCGGTGGCCAGGGCGGCGGCGCCCAGGTACAGGCGGGCATACCCGTCGAGCTCGGATCCGTCGAAGTCCCCGTCGTCGAGGTAGTCGCCAGCCTCCACGACCACCACGTCGAGGCCGGCGTCGGCCAGCACCGCCGCCGCCGTCCCGCCGCCTGCCCCCGACCCCACCACGCACACGTCACAGTCGAGGGTGGTGTCCCGGTCGACGGGATGGGTCTGGATCTCCTTCGGAGAAGGGTCGGCTACCCGGCCGGGAGGGCCGGGGTAGCCGATCGAATCCCACGCCGGGTTGCGCCCGTCGGACGCCGGGAGCATGTAGGCCAGCGAGGTGATGGCCTTGCGCAGGGCCTGGAAGACGGCCCTCCGCTGGGGCAGGCGGCTGTCGCACCACGACAGCAGGACCGCCTCGCGATCCTCCTGTGACAGGTCACGGAAGCGACGGAAGCCGCCCCCGCCGGCCATCGTGAGCACTCGGGTGTCCCAGAGCGAGAGCAACGCCTCGAGCTGTCTCCTCTCGGCGGCCCGGAGCTCCGTTGCGGCAACGGTGAGGAAGGCGTCCGGTACACCGAGGCGGCTGGCTGACGGACGGTCGGGTGACCCGGGCACGAAGGTGTCGCTGATGTCGGCCAGCGCCCGGCGGACCCGGCGTTGCGTCGACCCCATGGCGAGATCATCGCACCGGCAGGGTCCGACCCCCGCCAAGTCCTCGGCGCCGAGAGCCACCGAGGCTGGGGTGCCCCACCCCGCCACATCAGTCTCCGCCGTCGCTCGATCCGGAAGATCTCCGCCAGGCGGTATCCAAACCGGCGCTCCGAGCGATTACCAGACCGAGAGGCGAAGCCTTCTCGCCCGTCGGGAGCACAGGCTCCTGCACGGCGGCCTACCAAAGGAGACAACAATGCGCAAAGTACTCGGCGCCGCGGCGATGGCAGCCATGCTGCTGACCGCCACCGGCGGCCCTGCACTGGCCCACCACCGCTCGGGACACGCCGGCGGCCCGCCGACGGACAAGGTGGTCGCTCAAGCCGAGCGGCAGTGTGAGAAGCAGGACGGCGTCTTCGTCGACCTGGGCGATCTCGCCTACGCCTGCCTCCTTGCCACCGACGCCAACGAGCGCGAGATCCGCAAAGCCGAGCGGACCTGCGAGCGGGCCGGCGGTGAGCTGTTCGTCGCAGTCGGCAACGCCGCCTACGCCTGCGTGCTGCCCGGTGGCGGCGACGCACTGAACAACTTCGTCGACACTGGCGGCCCCGGCGGTACCCCCCTCCTCGGCGACGACGGGCTCCGGCTCTTCCCGCTCATCATCTCCTAGGGCACCACGCACCGTCCCCGCAGCGCGGTTCGCTCGGGTGACGAGGGCAACAGCGGGGTGGAGGGCGCTCACGTGCGCCCTCCACTCCGTCTGTCTGCTGCCGAACTGCGGTCGCTATGACGGCGATCGAGACCCGAGGACTGCGTCCTCTCCCCGCCACCCCTGAAGCCGGAGGCCCTGTTGAGACCCTTGGACCGCCAAGCCCCGTCGGGAGCGCGACACGTCCCGCGGCTCTACGGCGGCCACTGGGCGAACCTGCCCCGGTTCGCACCCCGGGCCGGCGAGCTTCGCCCGTGACCGCCTCGTGCCCGGCAGCGCACCAGCGCACCTCACGCCACACCAGGGAGCGGCGCCGGCATCCCGATCCGACCTTCGACGAGGTGATCGAAGCTGCCCGGCACCACGACACCTGGGCGTTCAGCCGCCTCTACGAGTCGCTGGCCCCGACGGTCCACGGATACCTGCGGGCCCAGGGGGTGCGAGAAGCCGAAGACGTGACCAGCGAGGTCTTCATCGCCGTGCTGTCGAGCTGCTCGTCGTTCCAAGGTGACGAGACGCAGTTCCGGCGCTGGGTCTTCACCATCGCCCACCGGCGGATCGTCGACACCAGGCGCTCCGACGGGAGGAGACCGAACGTGCGGTCCTTCGACGAGAGCGGCACCCAGGCGGTGGCGCCGGGGCGGAGCCCGGCGGCCGAGGAGGACGCGCTGCGCCACCTGGGCACGGAACGGATCCGGCGCCTCCTGTCCGCGCTGTCCACCGACCAGCGCTGCGTCCTGGCCCTGCGGGTCGTCGCCGACCTGAGCATCGACGACGTCGCCGTTGCTCTCCACAAGCCGCCGGGAGCGGTCAAGGCGCTGCAGCGGCGGGCGCTCGCCTCGCTGCGACGGAGATTGTCCCAGGAGAAAGGCGATGGCGATGCTCTGGCGTGACCGCGGGCGCGGCTGGGGCTGTGCTCGGCAGCGCCTCGACGCGGCCGTGGAGGAGCTGGTCACCGGGGCCATGCCGGCGGGCCCGGACGACGAAGCCGAGATGCACGCGTTCCTCGACGAGCTCCGGAGCCTGGGGCAAGGCGCTCCGCCACCACCCTCTGCCGCCCTGTCGAGGATGCTCGGCGGCACTCCAGCCCGCCCGTGGCTACGCGTGGTCGACGACGACGAGATCCCTGCTCCGCCCGCGGCGAGGAGCTGGGCGCCCACCGGGGAAGTCGCCGCTGCGGGCGGCTCGCGGGGATGGGGCTGGACGACCACCGCTGCGCTGGGCAAGGCCGCCGCCCTGATCCTGGTGGTCACGACGGCGGCGACCAGCGCCGGGGCCCACCTGCTCCCCGAGCGCGCCCAGCACACGGTGACCAAAGCCATCGAGAGCGTGATCCCCTTCGAGCTGAATGACGGTGACGACGAACGGATGCTCCGCCAGAGCACTGCGGCCGAGGAAGGGAACGGCGACGAGGCCTCCGCTCCCCGTGAGAACGGGGGCGGCGGCTCCGTCGAGGCACCGACTGCAACCGCCGGGGCTCGCGATGGGGGGGCGCAGGTCCCGCCGGCAGTCGGATCCGCGCAAGAGTCGGATCGACGGAGCGTCCCTCCCGTGGGCGATGAAGCCGCGACTGCCCCCACCGCTCCAGCGCCGTCATCGACCGGCGCCGATGCCCGTCGGAGCCCTCCGGGAGGCAGTGGAACGGGTGCCACCCCGCCCCCACCACCACCCTCATCGTCGACGACGACCCTGCCCTCCGAGTCAGCACCCCCTCCGGTTGCCGGAGGTCGTGTGTTCACCGCCACGCTCGGCCCAGACGCTGACCCGAGCGGGAGGGGCGACCCCGATGGTTCGGGCCGAGCCCAGGTCAGCCTGCACTCCGGAAAGAACCTGTTGTGCGTGGCGCTCACCACCTCGGGGGTCGCTCCGGTGACGAGCGTGCACCTCCACTCGGTGTCGCCGACCTCGCCCGACCCGGTCGTCGCCACCCCCGCTCCGGACAGCAGCGGTTCCCCGACGTGTGTCCCCGTCGACGCCGAGGTCCTCCGGGCGATCCGCAAGAACCCGACCGACCACTACCTCGACGTGCACAACGACGAGTTCCCCGACGGCGCCCTGAGGGGGTACCTCTCCAAATAGAAGGTCGACCCGTGAGCCGATGCCGCAGGCGCTCCTCGCTCTCTCGGATGCCCTTGCCGGTGGGGAGTCCTTTCCACGAACACGATGGGTACGAGGCCGGCGTCGACGACGGCCGACGCTTTCTTGGCCACGTGCTCGTCGGTCTCCCCCACGGCACGGCGTTCGCTGTTGCCGACCAGGACGTAGTCGACGAGATCTCTCACCATGGCCGGCGAGATCTGCTCTGCCCACCCCGGGCCGGCGTGTCATCCCCCGACGCGAGCCCTTTGGCGTCGCCACCGCCCTCGGGCGATGCGCTCGACGGGCTTTACGGCCCGGCCGAGATGAGGTAGGAGTTGAGCCGGCACCGTTTCGACCGGGGAGGGCGGGATGGAGGTCAGCCGAGGTTCGGGCATCACCCGCCGGCGCTTCGTGCAGATGGCGGGCGGTCTGTTCGTCGCCACCGCATGCGGCGGCCGGGGAACCGAGACGAGCGGCCCGGGAGCTGACGTGGCCCCTGCTCCGTCGTCGAGCATCGTGGCGCCATCCCGGCAGCTGTCGGGCGACCTGCGGATCCTCCAGTGGAGCCACTTCGTCCCCCGCCACGACGAGTGGTTCGACGCCTTCGCCACCGCATGGGGTGAGGAGGTGGGCGTCAACGTCTCGGTCGACCACATCGACCTCGCCGAGCTCGGCACCCGCCTGTCGTCGGAGATCGCCGCCGGCGAGGGCCACGACCTGGTCGAGGTCCTGTCGCCGCCGTCGGCCTTCGAGCCGAGCGTGCTCGACCTCACCGATCTCAACGAGGAGGCCCGGCAGCGGTTCGGCCCCCAGGTCGAGCTGTGCACCCGCAGTTCGTTCAACCCCACCACCGGCAAGTACTACGGGTTCTGCCACGGCTGGGTGCCCGACCCGGGTGACTACCGCCGGAGCATGTGGGACCAGATCGACCTTCCGAACGGGCCCTCGACGTACCAGGAGCTCCTCGATGGTGGGACCAGGATCCGCCAGGAGCAGGGCGTCCACATGGGCATCGGGATGTCGAACGAGATCGACTCCAACATGGCCGCCCGGGCCATGATCTGGTCGTTCGGCGGGTCGGTGCAGGACGCCGAGGAGAACGTGGTGCTCAACTCCCCGGAGACCGTCGAGGCCGTCGACTACATGGCCCGCCTGTTCCGGGCGACCATGACCCCGGAGGTCTTCGCCTGGAACGCGGCGTCCAACAACCAGGGCCTCATCGCCGGCGAGTTCTCCTACATCCTCAACTCCATCTCGGCCTACCGCACCGCCCAGCAGGCCAATCCCGAGGTGGCCAACGACATCTTCTTCACCCCGGCGCTGAAGGGCCCGGCCGGAACCGGCCTGGCCAGCCAGCACGTCATCCCCATCTACGTGGTCCCCAACCACTCCCGGAACCCCGACGCCGCCAAGGAGTTCATGCTCAACCTGGTGGCCAACTACCCAGCCGCCACCTACAACACCGAGCTGTACACCTTCCCCGCCTTCCGCGACACCGTTCCCGACCTCGACGGCTGGCTCGCCCGCGACCCGTTCGGCTCCGTGCCCGACAACAAGCTGACCCTGCTGACCGACGCCGAGACCTGGAGCACCACCGTCGGCCACCCCGGCCCCGCCAACGCCGCCATCGGCGAGGTGTTCAACACCTTCGTGCTGCCCCAGATGATGGCCCGCGCCGCAAGAGGGGAGGCAAGCCCCCAGGACGCGGTGGCCGCCGCCGACGCCGAGGTCAGGGCCATCTTCTCCCGGTGGCGCGAGCGCGGCCTGGTCGGCGGGCGGGACTGACCCAACGCCGCCGGCGACGTGGCCATCGTCGAGGTCCGGGCCCTCACCAAGCACTTCGACGGTGACGTGCACGCCGTCGAGGCCGTCGACCTGGCCAGCGAGGACGGCGAGTTCCTCGTGCTCCTCGGCCCCTCGGGCTGCGGCAAGACCACGCTGCTGCGGATGATCGCCGGGCTGGAGGAGCCAACGTCGGGCGAGGTCCTCATCGGTGGCAACTCCATGGCCGGCCTGCCACCCCGGGCCCGGAAGATCGCCATGGTGTTCCAGAGCTACGCCCTCTACCCGCACAAGACCGTGCTGCAGAACATCGTCTTCCCCCTCAAGGCGGCGGGCATCGAGCCCGACGAGCGACGCCGTCAGGCCCAGTGGGCCGCTGACCTGCTGGGTATCGGCCACCTGCTCGACCGCAAGCCCCGCCACCTCTCCGGGGGCGAACGCCAGCGGGCCGCCCTCGCCCGAGCCCTGGTCCGGGAGCCGAGCGTGTTCCTCCTCGACGAGCCGCTCTCCAATCTCGACGCCAAGCTGCGCGTTACCACCCGGGCGGAACTGAAACGCCTGCACCAGCGTCTCCGCACCACCACCGTCTACGTCACCCACGACCAGGAAGAGGCGATGACCCTCGGCGACCGGATAGTGGTCATGAAGGACGGCGTCATCCAGCAGGCGGCGCCGCCGCTGGAGACCTACCATTCGCCGGCCAACCGCTTCGTCGCCGGCTTCATCGCGATGCCGCCGATGAACTTTTTCAATGGAGCGATTCGACAGGATCAAACAGGATGTGTTTCTTTCTACGAAGGTAAGGTCGGCGCAAAAGTTGCCTCACCCGCCGATGAAACCCGCCCCGGCGAGTTGACGTTGCCGCCAAACGGGTTTACCCTTCCTATTCCGGCGCG
>JAHWJH010000097.1 GCA_019348555.1 Actinomycetota bacterium | reverse complement strand
GAAGCGGGGACGGCGTCGGGCTTCCTCGGGATCGCGACCGTTCACCTGGTCGACCCGAAGCAGTGCCGGGTTCTTCTCGGTGCGGTTGGCCGGCCGGCTGGCCCCGCTGAGGTGGTCACCCCTGCGCCTCAGCGTCGAACCACGAGGAGTAGATCTGCAGGAAGATCCACTGGGTCCAGCGGTAGTAGTCGACGTCGGTGGTGGCCACGCTGCGCCGGTCGTCGTGGCCGAGGCCGAGGGCACGGAACTGGGCCCGCATGGTGGCGATGTTGGCCTCGGTGGTGACCCGGGGATGCTGTCCGGTCTGGACGGCGTACTGCTCAGCGGGCAGGCCGAAGGCGTCGTAGCCCATGGCGTGGAGCACGTTGTGGCCGGTCATGCGCTTGAAGCGGGCGTAGACGTCGGTGCCGATGTAGCCGAGCGGGTGGCCCACGTGGAGGCCGACGCCGCTCGGGTAGGGGAACATGTCGAGCACGTACAGCTTCGGCCGTCCCTCGACGCGCTCGAAGCCCTCGGCCAGGCTGCCGGTGGGGTTGGGGGCGTGATAGGTGCCCTCGGCCGCCCAGCGGTCCTGCCACCGGGCCTCGATCTCGTTGGCCAGCGCCGCCCCGTAGCGGTATCGAGGGGCCTCGTCGCTCACCGCGGCAGCGTACCGGTACGGGTGCCGGCCACCGGCGGCGTTGTGCCATGCTGGACGCCTCACGCTTGCGTCGCCGAGCCGGTGTCCTCGCCGGGGGAGGGAGACCGCATGGCCTGTCGTTGAGCCGTCTCCGCCCTCGCCCGGTCGGGCGAGCCAGGCCCTCCGACCGCAGCCTGAACGCTTCCTGACGGGTTTCCAGCGGTCGCTCCGGGTCTTGCCACTTCCGGTCGCGCCATGCGACCGGATCCGAGCACCACGAGCAGGAGGAACCCCGATGCCGTCCTGGCGCCCCGATCCGTCGTTCTACCCCTCGCCCCGCATGGCGATGGAGGCCGAGCCCGAGCAGCTGGCGTACGTCGCCACCCTCAACACCTCAGGCGAGCCTGACGCCCTTTGCGTGCTCGACACCGATCCAGTGTCGTCCACCTACGCCCAGGTGGTCGGCCGACTCGACATGCCGAACGTGGGCGACGAGCTGCACCACTTCGGGTGGAACGCCTGCAGCTCGGCGCTGTGCCCCTACGCCCCCCACCCCCACGTCGAGCGCCGCTACCTGCTGGTCCCCGGCTTGCGTTCTTCGCGGATCCACGTGATCGACACCAAGCCCGATCCACGCTCGCCCACCCTGGCCAAGGTGATCGAGGCCGACGAGCTCCACCGGCGCACCGGCTACAGCCGTCCCCACACCAGCCACTGCGGCCCCGAGGGGCTGTACATGAACGGGCTCGGTGCCCCCGACGGCGACGGTCCCGGCGGCATCTTCGTCCTCGACCACGACAGCTTCGAGCCCCTCGGGCAGTGGGAGGTCGACCGTGGGCCCCAGCATCTGGCCTACGACTTCTGGTGGCACCTCGGCCACGACACCATGCTCACCAGCGAGTGGGGCACCCCCAACATGGTGGAGGACGGCCTCAACCCTGAGCTGCTCGGCCAGTACGGCCACCAGCTCCACGTCTGGGACCTGCGCAAGCGCCGCCACCTCCAGGCCATCGACCTCGGCCCCGAGCAGCAGATGGTGCTCGAGCTGCGACCGGCGCATGACCCCACCAAGGCCTACGGCTTCGTGGGTGTGGTGGTGTCGACCGCCGACCTGTCGGCGTCGGTGTGGACCTGGTTCCAGGCCAACGGCCGATGGGACGTGCGCAAGGTGATCGAGATCCCGGCCGAGCCCGCCGACGCGTCCCAACTTCCGCCGGCGTTGGCGCCGTTCGGGGCGGTGCCCCCGTTGATCACCGACATCGACCTCAGCCTCGACGACCGCTTCTTGTACGTATCGTGCTGGGGGACCGGCGAGCTGCGCCAGTACGACGTCTCCGACCCCTTCGCACCGGCGCTGGTGGGCTCGGTGCGCCTCGGGGGGATCGTCGATCGGGCGCCCCACCCGGCGTCGGGTCCGCTCAATGGCGGGCCGCAGATGGTGGAGGTGAGCCGGGACGGCACGCGCGTCTACCTGACCAACTCGCTCTACGCCTCGTGGGACGCCCAGTTCTATCCCGAGGGGATCGACGGATGGCTGGTCAAGCTCGACGCCGATCCCACTGGTGGCCTCTCGGTCGACCCGGGGTTCTACCTGCCCTTCGAGGGGGAGCGACCCCACCAGGTCCGCCTCCAAGGCGGCGACGCCTCGTCCGACTCCTACTGCTTCCCGTGATCCGCGCCGGTCGGTAGGCCAGATCGTGGCTGACGTGTGGCCGTGGATGGGGCTCGCCCTGCTGGGCGCCTACCACGGCCTCAACCCGGGGATGGGCTGGCTCTTCGCCGTGGGCCTCGGGCTCCAGGAGCGATCCCGCTCAGCGGTCACCGGCGCGCTCGTGCCCATCGCCGTGGGCCACGAGCTGTCGGTGGCGGTGGTGGTCGTCGCCCTTGGAGGGGCGCTGGCCGCTGGTCCGGCCACGGTGGTGCGCTCGCTCGGGGCCGTCGCCCTCGTCACCTTCGGGGTCTGGAAGCTCGTGCGTCCCCGCCACCCCCGCTGGGTGGGCTACCGGGTGAACCGGCGCCAGCTCACCCTGTGGTCCTTCCTCATGTCGAGCGCCCACGGCGCCGGCCTCATGCTGGTGCCGGTGCTCCTCGGTCTGTCGGGGGGCGGCGGCGACGACGGCGCGGCCGAGCACGCGCTGCTCGAGCTGGGCACCAGTGGGATGTCGTGGACGTCGGCCACCGCCGCAGTGCTGGTGCACAGCGTCGCCATGCTCGTGGTGATGGGCGGCGTGGCCGTCGTCGTCTACGACAGGGTCGGCCTCGGCATCCTGCGCAAGGCGTGGGTCAACCTCGACGTGGTGTGGGCCGCCACCCTCGTCGCCGCCGGGGTCTTCACGCTCTTCACGTGAGGTGACCGACGCTGCGATCAGGAGGGGGAGTCGGTGCCGCCCGACTCGAGGTCGCGCAGGAACCGCTCCACCTCGGCGGCCAACTCCTCGCCGGCGGCGGGAGCGAATGCCGTCAACCCGGGACCCGACCGTTCGGCGTCGTAGGCGGCCTCGAGGTTGTGGACCATCCGGGTGTGCTCGATGTTGGTGGACACCAGCTCGTCGAGGCGTTCGCGGTGCTCCCGGGCCGCTTCACGCAGCGGGTCGGTGTCGAAGCGCAGGCCCGAGAGGCGGGCGAGACCCTCGACGAGGCTGGCGCTGGCGTCGGGGTAGGGCATGCCGGCGGCGTAGTGGGGCACCTGCGCCCACAGGCCGATGGCGGGCCGGTCGAGCTCGGCCCAACGCTCCTCGATGGCCGCTCCCACGCCGCTCGGCACGTCGAGGGTGGTGTGCACGTCGCCACCTCTCGCCGCCAGCTCGGCGTCGGTGGCGGTGGTGGCCAGGCGTACCGGGCGGGTGTGGGGGACCGGGGCGGGGTACGCGCCGAGCCCGACGCTGAGGCGCACCCCGAGGCTCACGGCGAGGCCCACCACGTCGGAGGTGAATGCCCGCCAGCGGATGTCGGGCTCGGTGCCGGTGAGCACGAGCACGTCGTGGCCGTCGAGGTCGTGGCCGTGGCGCAGTTCGATCGACGGCCAGGTCAGGCCGCTGTTGACGCCCTCGACCAGGTGCAGCACCGGGCGGCGGGAGCGGTGGTCGACCAGGACGTCGGTGTCGAAGGTGGCGACCAGCGCGGTGTCGGTCACGCCGAGGAGATGGGCCGTGGCGCCGGCTGCGCCGTATCCGGCGTCGACCCAGCCTTCGAGCGCCACGACCAGGACAGGGTCGGCCAGGTCAGGCGAGCCGATCAGCCGGTACAGCTTCCCATCGTCGGCTGGGGTCATGGGAGCGACAGTACCTGTCGGTAGGGTGGGTTCATGGCCGACGTGACCGATGCAACCTTCCAGTCCGACGTCGTCGACCGCTCGAAGAAGGTCCCCGTGGTGGTCGATCTGTGGGCGTCGTGGTGCGGCCCGTGCCTGGCGCTCGGGCCCATCCTGGAGAAGGTCGTCGCTGCCACGGGCGGTCGCGTCGAGCTGGCCAAGGTCGACATCGACACGAACCCGGCGGTGGCCCAGGCATTCGCCGTGAAGTCGATCCCCGCCGTGTTCGCCCTCTCCGGAGGCAAGGTGATCGACCAGTTCCTCGGCGCCCAGCCCGAGTCGGTGGTCCAGCAGTTCGTCGACCGCCTCCTGGCGACGGCGGAGCCGAGCGAGGTCGACACGCTCGTGGCGGCGGGTGACGAGGCCTCGCTGCTCGCCGCTCTGGAGCTGGAGCCCGGCCATCCCGGCGCCGTGCTGGCACTGGCCGAGCTCTACGCCGACGCCGGTCGCACCGACGAGGCGCTGGCCCTGCTCGAGCGCATCCCCCCGTCGGCCGAGACCCGTCGGCTGGCGGCCCGGGTCAGGGTCGGAGGCAACGGGGCCGGCCCCGGGACCGGCCCCGGCGACGACGTCGAGGAGCGCCTGGACGCGCTGCTCGACCAGGTCCGCAACGACGACGGCGCCCGCCAGGAGTTCCTAGACCTGCTGGAGTTGCTGGGCCCGGGCGACCCGCGCACGCTCACCTACCGCAGGGCGCTGACCACCCGCCTGTTCTGACCTTGGGCATCCGGCGCCATGGCGACCACTGGCGCTGGGTCGGTGGGCCGGTGCCGCCGGGGGCGGACGCCATCACCATCGGGTCGCTGATCTCCCTTCGGCGCCGGGCCGATGCCGACGAGCGCCTGATCCGCCACGAGCTGGTCCATGTCGAGCAGTGGCGCCACCACGGCGCGGCGTGCTTCCTCGGCCGCTATCTCGGGACCTACCTGCGGTGGCGGCTGCGGGGCCATGGTCACCAGGACGCCTACCGCCGCATCCCCATGGAGGTCCAGGCGTACTGGCGATCCCGCCAGCCCGTGCGCGGCCGGGCCAGTGACAGGCCGGCAATGCCGTCGTAAGCTGAGCCGCGCCTTCGGGCGTCGCTTCCCCGGCGCAGCATCTCTGCCGCGGAGCCTGTCGTGCCCGAACTTCAGAACGTCCCCGACCACGAGGCGTCGTCCACTCCGGCGACCACGTGGCGCCATCGCCTCGACCTGCTCGCCGGAGGCGTTCGCCCGGACCCGTTCCGCTTGGCCGCCATGGCCGTGGGCTGCGTGGTGGCGGCTGTGGTGGTGCTCCTCGTCGTACGCGGCCCTGCCCAGCCTGCCGAGCTCACGCTGCCCTCGGTGGGCCAGGTCGGTGACCCGGCGCTCAGCACGACCTCGACCACTCCTGCGACGACGACGGCGCCCGACGTCGTGGTCCACGCCGCCGGCGCCGTGCGTGCCCCAGGGGTGTACCGCCTTGCCGCCGGGTCCCGGGTGGCCGAGGTCGTCGAGGCCGCCGGCGGGCCGCTGGATGACAGCGATCTCGACCGGCTGAACCTCGCCGCGCCCGTGGCCGACGGCCAGCAGGTGTACGTGCCACGCCTCGGTGAGGCGGTGCCGGCCGGCCCCGGACCCCCAGCCGGCATCGGGGCGGCGACGGCGACGGGTACTGCCACGCCCGGCCAGGTCGACCTCAACACCGCCACCGCCGAGCAGCTCGACACCCTCCCCGGTGTCGGGCCGGCCACCGCTTCGGCGATCCTCGCCGAGCGCCAGCGCCGGGGCCGCTTCGCCACGGTCGAGGAGTTGCTCGAGGTCCGGGGGATCGGCGACGCCAAGCTGGCCGCACTGCGCGACCTGGTCACGGTGTGAGTGACCGGTGGGCGGTGGCGTTGGCACTGAGCGTGTGCGCCGGGGCGTGGTGGTCGGCCGACGTGCCGATGGCGCCGGCGGTGCTCGCCGTGGTGGCCGCCCTGGTGGTGCGCCGCCCGCTGCTCCTGGTGGCCGGAGCCGCCCTGTTGGCGGCTTCGCTGGGGCATCGGGCGTGGGCCGGCCTGGCGCCGCCGCCGTCGAGCGAGGTCGTTGCCGGCGAGGCGGTGCTGGTCTCTGATCCTGTCGACGTCCGCGGCGCCCTCCGGGTCGACCTCGCCGTGGGGCGTCGCCGGGTCGAGGCGTGGGCCCGGGGCACGCCGGCGGCGGCGTTGCGCCCCCGGCTGGCGGGCGAGCGGGTGCACGTGGAAGGCCGATTGCGCGCTCCTCCTCCCGACGCCCGCCGCTGGCTGGCTCTGCGCCACGTCAGTGCTCGCCTCTCGATCGACCGGGTGGCCTCGTGGCGACCCGGCAGCGTCGCCTCCCGACTGGCCAACGGCCTTCGGCGCACGTTGGCACAGGGGGCGGTGCCCCTCGAACGCGACCAACGCGCCCTGCTCACCGGGTTCGTGCTGGGTGACGACCGCGACCAGTCCGAGGCCGTCGCCGACGACTTCAGGGCGGCCGGCCTGACCCACCTCCTGGCCGTGTCCGGTCAGAACGTGGCCTTCGTGTTGGTGCTGGCCCGACCGGTGTTGCGCCGCCTCGGCCTGCATGGCCGGTGGGCGGCGAGCCTGGCGGTGATCGCCTTCTTCGCCCTGCTGACCCGCTTCGAGCCTTCCGTGCTTCGCGCCGCGGCCATGGCGGCGCTCGCCGTCACGGCCGTCGGGTTGGGCCGACCCAGCTCCCGGGGTCGGCTCCTGGCCCTGGCCGTGGCCGGAGTGGTCGTGGTCGACCCCCTGCTGGTCCACTCCGTCGGCTTCCGACTCTCGGTGGGCGCCGCCACCGGCATCCTCGTGCTCGCCGCCCGGCTGGCCCGGCACATCCCCGGGCCTCGGTGGCTGGCCGAGGCGGTGGCCGTCACGGTGGCGGCGCAGGTCGGCGTCGCCCCGGTGCTGATCCCGGTGTTCGGTGGGCTGCCGGTGGCGTCGCTTCCCGCCAACCTCCTGGCCGTGCCCGTCGCCGCACCGCTCATGGCATGGGGCCTCACCGCCGGGCTGGTCGCCGGCATCGCCGGCCCTCCACTCGACGCCGTGCTGCACCTGCCGACGTCGCTGCTGGTCGGCTGGGTGGCGGGCGTGGCCCGATGGGGGGCCACCTTGCCCCTCGGGCAGCTCGAAGGGCCCCATGTCGTCGTGGTGGCCGCCATCACCGTCCTGAGCGTGCTGGCGTGGCGGTGGCGTCCCCGCCTGGTTCCGCCGGTGGGGGCGGTCGGCGTCACCCTGGCCGTCCTGGCGCCGGCGTTGGCTCCGGCCGGGGGCCCGCTCAGCGACGTCCCCCCCGCCGCCGGAGCCCGGCTCTGGAGGGCAGGTGCGACCGTGTTGGTGATCGACGATCCTGATGGCGGCCGGCTGCTGGAGGGACTGCACCGCCAGAGGGTCGCCCGGGTCGACCTGGTCGTGGCCACCCGGGGCACCAAGGCGCAGGCAGCCACCGTCGCCCTGCTGCGCCAGCGCATCGATGTCGCCGTCGTGCTGGCACCGGCGGGACACGTCATCCGCGACGCGGTGGTGGCGCCAGAGGGCACCATCCACGTGGGGAGGCTGCGAGTGGTCGTGGCCGCCGGGCCGGTGCTGCACGCCGAGGTCAGCACCATGGAGCCCTAACGTCGGAGCCATGATCCTCGCCCTCGGCGCCCACCGCCACGACGTGGCGCACCGGGCACTGGTCATGGGCATCCTCGATCCCACATCGGACTCGTTGGTCGACCCCGACCGTCTCTTCGACCTGGATGCCTGCTGCCGCCGGGCCGAGCAGCTCGTGGCCGATGGCGCCGACGTGGTGGATGTGGGCGGGGTCAGGGTGGGGCCCGGGCCACCGGTGAGCGAGGACGAGGAGCTCGAGCGGGTGGTGCCGGCCATCGAGGCCCTCCACGCCCGCTTCGACGTGGCCCTGTCGTGTGGCACGTGGCGGGCCTCGGTGGCGCGGGCGGCATACTCCGCCGGGGCGTCGGTGGGCAACGACATCAGCGGGTTCTCCGACCCCGGGTACCTCCCCGCCGCCGCCGCTGCCGGCGCGTCGGTGGTCGCCACCCACGTCCGCATCGGCCCCCGCATCCCCGATCCTCGGTCTCGCCACGACGACGTGCTCGGCGAGGTCGCCGCCGCCCTCGCCGACCTGGCGGGCCGGGCCGAGGCCGCGGGCATCCCTCGCGAACGGGTGCTGGTCGACGCCGGCCTCGACCTCGGAACGTCGCCCGAACAGTCGCTCGTCTTGCTGCGAGGCTCCTCGACGCTCGCCCTCCTCGGCTACCCGCTGGTGCTCTCGGCGAACGAGCCACTCCTCGGCGCCCTGCTCGACCTGCACGTGGGCGATCTCGCCTCGGCCACCACCGCCGCCCACGCCCTCGGCGTGATCGGCGGCTGCCGGGTGCTGCGGGCGCACGACGCCAGGGCGGCCCGGCGGGTGGCCGACGTGCTGGCCGCCATCGTGGCCGCCGTACCACCGGCGCACCGAGGACGGTGATGGCCCCGGGCACCCCGGCGGAGCCCCTCGCCGCCTACCTCGTCCGTGGCGGTGACGCCGTGCTACGGGGGGAGGCGGTCCGAGCACTGGTGCGCGACCTGGTGGGCGACGCCGACCCCACCCTGCTGGTCGAGGAGCACGAGGCCGGGCTCGACGAGGGCGACCTGGCCGCCCTCGTCGACGCCGCCCGCACGCCGCCGTTCCTCACCGATCGGCGCATCGTCATCGGGCGCGAGATCAGCTCGGCGTCGAGCGAAGCCCTGCAGCCGCTCCTCGCCTACCTGGCCGACCCGCTCGACACCACTTCACTGGTGCTCGTCACCGGCGAGCGAGGCAGGCTGTCGCCCAAGCTCACGGCGGCGGTCAAGGCGGTCGGCCGCGTCGTCGAGGCCGGCGTGCCCACCCAGCGGGCCGGCCGCAGCGCCTGGCTGGCCGACCACCTGGCCGGCGGGCCAGTGCGACTCGACGCCGCCGCCGTCAAGCTGGTCGACGCCCACCTGGGAGAGGACCTCGGTCGGCTGCAGAGCCTGCTGGCGACCCTCGCCGCCGCCTACGGCAGCGGAGCGCGACTCGGCGTGGACGACGTGGCCCCCTTCCTC
>JAHWJH010000096.1 GCA_019348555.1 Actinomycetota bacterium | reverse complement strand
GGGCTGTGACCGCCCGGCATCGTGGTGCGACGCCCACCACGTGGTGCATGTGGCCGACGGCGGGGCCACCTGCCCGTCGAACCTGGCTCTGGTGTGCAGCCGCCACCACCATCGTCTCCACCAACCGGGGTGGTTGGCCACCCTCGGCGAGGAGGCCGAGCTGGTGGTCAGCGATCCCAACGGTCGCCACCGCAGCAGCCATCCGCCGGGTCACAGCCCCCGGCCGCCACCGGAGGTGGTGGCGGCGTGATCCCCACCTCCGGCCACCACGGCCCCGAGGGCACCCCCTGACGGCCGAAGCGGGGTGTCGCCGCTCAGAGGTAGGCGCCTCCGGGGCCGCCGGGGTCAGGGAGGCCCGGGCGGCCGGAGGGCAGCCCCCGGTGCTGCATCATCTCCTCGAGTTGCTGGCGGGCGGCCATCTGCTGGGCGAAGAGCGTGGCTTGGATGCCGTGGAACAAGCCCTCGAGCCACCCCACCAGCTGGGCCTGGGCGATACGGAGCTCGGCGTCGCTCGGAGTCTGGGCCTCGAACGGCAGAGCCAGACGGTCGAGCTCGGCCCGCAGGTCGGGCGACAGGCCATCGGCCAGCTCACGCACCGACGTCTCGTAGATCTCCTTGAGCCGTCCGCGGCTGGCGTCGTCGAGCGAGGCGTGGCGCACCTCCTCGAGCAGCTGCTTGGTCATCGAACCGATGCGCATCACCTTGGCCGGCTGCTCCACCGCTTCGCGGGGGCTCACCGGCGCGTCGCCGTCGACCACCTCGTCGGGCACGGTCACGTGGTCGGTGGCTGCGGCATCTTCCATAGCCGGACCCTGCCCCCTCCGGCCGGTTGCCTACGCCTGGGAAGCGAGCAGCGGCACCAGCATCTCCTCGGCGGTGAGGGAGCCATGCCGCGACTGGAGGCGGTACGGGCCGGTGTCGGCGGTGTCCTGGAAGGCGACCGGCCGGTGAGCGGCGAGGACCACGTCGCCGAAGCGGCTAGCAGCGGCATCGCTCACCTTGGGCCCGAACCACTCCTCGGCGACCACCTGGCGGCGGGTCCGCACCCATGCCTGGTCGCCGTGGCACTTGCGGGCGGCGGCCACCAGCTCGTCCGCTTCGCCCGGCTTGGCGTGCAGCCAGCGGAAGCGCCCCTCGCCGGAGAGAAGCTCCACGTGGTCCATCACGTCGGGGTGGACCGTGACCAGCGCGTCGCCGACCTGGACCTGGCCGTGGTCGGAGGTGACCACCAGGGCGGCCCCCTCGGGCAGCACGGCGAGCAGGTCGGCCACCAGCCGGTCGACCGCCACCAGTTCGGCGTCGAAGTGCTCGCCGAGCCCGTACTCGTGGGCCACCTTGTCGATGCCGTCGTAGTAGGCGTAGACGAACGGCTCACCGGCGCTCAGGAGCCGGCGTACCTCGGTCACCAGCGTGGAGGGCACCCGCCATCCGTGGAACCGCACCTCGGCCAGGTGGGCGGCGGTGAAGCCGGTGCCGGAGAACTCCGCCCGGGTGACCACAGGAGGGCGATGGCCGCGGAAGGCAGGCCTGCGCTGGATGTCGTCGGGGGGGATGACCTGTCGGGCGTCGCCGGCCGGGGTCTGCCACCGGAGCACGTTGAGGACGTCACCACCCACGTTGATCCGGTAGCCGACCACCCCGTGCTCGCCCGGCGGGCAGCCGAGGGCCAGGGAGCTGAGGGCGGTCGCCGTCGTCGACGGGGCGACGGTCGAGATCGACCCGCCCGTCATCGCCGACAGGGTCGGAGCGAGCGGCCGCCGGTCGTCGAGCTGGAGAAACCCCAGCCCGTCGACGACCAGAAGGACGACCTGGCGGGCATCGACCGCCGGCGAGGGCAGCCACGAGGGCGGGACCGGACCGGGCTCGAGCAACGCCGGCACCACGTTGCTCAGGCAGGCGCCGTCGTAGTCGGGCACCAGCGGCGCCACCTCCACGCTCGCCTCGGACCCGGCCACCCGTCCAGTCCACCACCCCGCTGGGTGCAACGCACATCCACGGGCTGATCCCCCACCCACGCTCCTACGATGGCAGCGTGAAGGTCTCCACCCGGGGCGACTACGCCGCCCGGGCCCTGCTGTCGCTCGCCCTGCACGGCGATTCTGGCGACCACCCCACGTCGGTGCGGGACATCGCCGAACGCACCGGATTGCCCCAGCCGTACCTGGAGCAGATCCTCCTGGCCCTCAAGGGCGCCGGCCTCGTGCGTTCCAAGCGCGGCGTCGGAGGCGGCTACGTGCTGGCCCGAGCGGCCACCGACATCACCCTCGGCGAGATCATCAGCGCCGTCGACGGACCCATCGTCGCCGGTGACTTCGGGCGCCCTCACGAGGACGGTGCCTGCAGCCACGAGGGCCAGTGCGTGCTGCTGGCGATGTGGGCCGACGTCGGCGACCACATGCGCCGCCACCTCGACTCCTTCACCCTGGCCGACTGCGTCCGGCGGTCGCGCGGCTCACCGCAGCCCGGCTAGGACCTGCTCGAGGTCGGCGGGGAGCGCAGCTTCGAAGACCAGCCGCTCACCGGTGACGGGGTGGTCGAAGGCCAGGCGCTCGGCGTGCAGGAACGGGCGCGTGGCTCCTAGCCGCTGGGAGCGACCGCCGTAGCGGGGGTCGCCCACCACCGGATGACCGATGGCCGCCAGGTGGACCCGGATCTGATGGGTGCGGCCGGTCTCCAGCGTGCAGGCCACCAGCGCCGACTCGGCCGGCTCGGAGAAGCGCCGCCGTACCTCGTAGGCCGTCCTCGCCTCCCGCCCCCGGCTCGACACCGCCATGCGGGTGGGACTGCGCCGAGAGCGGCCGACCGGTGCGTCGACCACCCCTCGACCCGGCTCGGGCCATCCCCACACCAGCGCCTGGTAGCGCCGCTCGACCCGCCGGTCGGCCAGCTGGGCGACCAGGCCCTGGTACGCCGGCTCGGACCGGGCGACGACCAGGAGCCCGGAGGTGCCCTTGTCGAGGCGGTGGACCACGCCGGGCCGCTGCGCCGAACCTACGCCGGCCAGGTCGGGAAACCGGGCGAGCAGCGCCTGGACCAGCGTTCCGGTGGCGTTGCCGGCGCCGGGGTGGACCACCAGGCCGGCCTGCTTGTCGACCACCACCACGTGCTCGTCGACGTGGACGATGGCGAGGGGAACCTCGGGAGCGCCGGAGAGCGTGTCGTCCGACGTCTCGGCCAGCTCCACCTCCACCTCGGTTCCTGCCCGGACCCGCTCGGAGCGGACGTGCACCGGTCGGCCGGCGAGGCGGACCGCCCCGGTCGCCACCAGCTCGGCCACCTCGGAGCGCGCCAGGCCGGTCAGCATGGCCACGACCCGGTCGACGCGCTCACCGGCCAACGGCTCGGGGATGGTCTCCTTCACCGGGCCCGCCGGTGCGGCGAGGACCGGCCCGCCACGTCGTCCGCGGTCGCCTGCTCCTCTGTCGCTGCGCCCCCGAGCAGGCCGGGATCGTCGCGAGCGGTGAAGACCAGGAGCACGGCTCCCACGGTGATGGCGGCGTCGGCCACGTTGAACACCGGCCACCACTGCAGGTCGACGAAGTCGACAACCGCTCCGCCGAGCACCCCGCCCCCCGAACGCAGGGCTCGATCGAGGAGGTTCCCGACCGCACCCCCCAGCACCAGACCGAGGCTGGCCCGGGCTCCGGACCGCCGGAGCGCTCCGCCACTCCGGGCCAGCACCACCACCACCGCCACGCCGAGCAAGGCGATGAGCGGGGCGAAGCGCGACCCGAAGCCGAACGCCGTGCCCCGGTTGAACACCAGCCGGAGGCGCAGGCTCCCCACCAGATCGATGGTGGCGCCGTCGTCGAGGACGGCCAGCGCCCATGCCTTGGTCAACTGGTCGCCGACCACTACCGCTCCGGCCACCGCACCGACGAGGATCCAGCCGGACCTCGACGGCGCCGGGCTCCTACCGTCGACCGAGGCCTCCGCTCTTGCACCGCACGCACAGCGAGGCGTGGGGCAGGGCCTTCAGCCGCTCCTGGGGGATGGGCTCACCACACTTCTCGCAGATGCCGTAGGTGCCCTGCTCGATCTTGGCCAGGGCCCGGTCGATCTCCTCGACCGACGCCATGGCCTGGGCGGACAGGGCCAGGTCGCGCTCTCGCTCGACGTTCATCGAGTCGCCTTCGCCGGACTCCTCGTCGAACTGCACGTCACCGGGCTCCCGGTCCTGGGCCAGCTCCTCGGCCTCCGCCCGCAGCGAGTTCGCCGACCGCGTGTAGGCGTCGCGCTCGGCCAACAGCTCGAGGCGCTGCGCCTCGACGAAGCGGTCGGACGCCTCGCTCTCGGTGGCGTCGACGGGAGGGATCACCGCCACTTCGGTGCCCCGGCCGCCGCTCGTGGCCGGTCGTGCCGCCTTGCCCTTCACCCTGTCGGCGGCGCCTGCCTTGGTCGCCTTGGGAGCCTTGGGAGCCTTGGCCGCCTTGGTCGCCTTGGCGGTGGCGGGAGCCTTGGTCCTCGTCGACTTCGGCGTCGTCGGCTTGGTGGTCTTGGTGGTCTTGGCCGTCGTCACGGTCTCTGCCCCCTGGAACGTCGGTGCCGCACTCGCCGGAAAGGCCGACCGGTGCGGTCGGCGGGCTCGACGGGCTTTCGCGCAGTGTGTGGTGCTGTGGGAATCGTGGCCTGCCTTCCCCGGCAAAGGGTCGCCGAATGTACCAGCCGCCGCCCCGACCGGCAATGCACCCGGCCATGGGATGAAGGAAGGGTCAGCGACCGGTGGTCGGACGGGCCGGGCGGTGGTCGGCGCTCGCCTGGCGCTCGATGGAGAGGAGTCGATCGAGCTGCCCGGCGATCTCGTCGGGATCGACTCCGTCCAGAGCGAAGCGCTTCGAGCGGCTCGTGGCCCCGGAGACCAGCGTCACCGCCGAGGCACCGAGGTCGAACAGCTCCGCCAGCAGCCGCTGGCAGGCCTGGTTGGCGCGGCCGCTCTCCGGAGCGGCGGCCACCCGGACCTTCAGGGCGTCGCCGTGGCGCCCGACGACCTCCGAGCGGCCGGCACCGGGCTGGACCTGGACGCGGAGCACCATCCGCTCGTCGCTGTCGATCTCGAAGACCTCCCGCTCCACGGCGACAGGGTACCGCCGGTCCCTGCCCGCCCCCGTTCCAGACCGGCGCCCAGGAGCGTGCTGAAGGAGAAACCGGACGCATCTCGCCGGGTGTCGAGGCGGCTCGTCGAGCTACGCACGTCTACTTCAGCCCCCTCCTAGGCTGAGACGATGCCGTTCGGTCCGGTGGAGCCCTTCGATCTCGTCGCCCTCGAGCACCGGGTCCTCGAGCGGTGGTCGGCCCTCGGCGTCGTCGAGCATGTCCGCCAGGCCCGCAAGGACGGCGAGCCGTGGATCTTCTACGAAGGACCGCCGACGGCCAATGGCCGGCCTGGTCTCCACCACGTGTGGCCGCGGGTCTTCAAGGACCTCTATCCCCGTTTCCAGACCATGCGGGGCAGGCGGGTGCCGCGCAAGGGAGGCTGGGACTGCCACGGCCTGCCCGTCGAGCTCGAGGTGGAGAAGGAGCTCGGCCTGACGTCGAAGGCCCAGATCGAGGAGTACGGCATCGGGGAGTTCAACGCCCGTTGCCGGGCGTCGGTGTCACGCTACGTCGAGGACTTCATCACCCTGACCGAGCGCTCCGGCACGTGGATCGACACAGACGACGCCTACTGGACCCTCTCTCGCGAGTACATCGAGTCGGTGTGGTGGCTGCTGCGTCGGCTGTGGGACGAGGGCCTCCTCTACGAGGGCCACCGCGTCAGCCCCTACTGCCCGCGGTGTGGGACGGCGCTCTCGTCGCATGAGATGGGCCAGCCCGACGTCTACCGCGACATCGTGGACCCGTCGGTGTATGTCCGCTTCCCCCTGCGCGACGACGACGCCGACCTGCTGGTGTGGACCACCACGCCGTGGACCCTCGTCTCCAACGTGGCGGTGGCGGTGGGCTCGGACGTCGCCTATGTCCGGGTCCACGAGCCCGAGGGCCGCGACCTGGTGATGGCCGAAGCCGCCGCCGAGCGCCTCTTCGGCGCCGGCGCTCCCTACGACGTCGTCGACCGTCTGGTGGGCGCCGACCTGGTGGGCCGGCGCTACCGGCGTCCGTTCGAGTTGCTCGACTTCGGCCCGGAGGAGGTCGATGCCGCCGAGCGGGTGGTGGCGGCCCCGTGGGTGAGCACCGACGACGGGTCCGGCCTGGTCCACCTCGCCCCCGCCTTCGGGGAGGACGACGCCGCCGTGGGCCGGGCCGAGGGCCTGCCCGTGCTCAACCCCGTACGGCCCGACGGCACCTTCGACGAGCGGATCGCGCCCTGGGCCGGGGTGCGGGTGAAGCAGGCCGACCGCGGCATCATCGACGACCTCGCCGCCCGCCGGCTGTTGGTGCGTGAGCAGGAGTACCTCCACAGCTACCCCCACTGCTGGCGCTGCTCCACCCCGCTCATCTACTGGGCCAAGACGTCGTGGTTCGTGCGAACTGCGGAGCAGCGCGCTGCCCTGGTCGCCGAGAACGAGCGCATCAACTGGTACCCCGACCACATCAAGCACGGACGGTTCGGCAAGTGGCTGGAGGGCAACATCGACTGGGCACTGTCGCGTGACCGCTACTGGGGCACGCCCTTGCCGATCTGGCGGTGCCGGTCGGGCCACGACACCTGCGTGGGATCGGTGGCCGAGCTGGCCCGGCTGGCGGGCCGCGACCTCGCCGAGCTCGACCTCCACCGCCCGGCGGTCGACGAGGTGACCCTGGCCTGTCCGGTCGACGAGTGCGGCGATCAGGCCAGGCGTCTGTCACCGGTGCTCGACGCCTGGTTCGACTCCGGCGCCATGCCCTCTGCGCAGTTCCACTTCCCGTTCGAGGGCGACGATCCCTTCGAGTCGTCGTACCCGGCCGACTTCATCTGCGAGGCCATCGACCAGACCCGTGGCTGGTTCTACTCGCTGCTGGCCGTCAACACCTTGGTGTTCGGCACGGCGCCCTACCGCAACGTGGTGTGCCTGGGGCTCATCGTCGACGGCGAAGGTCAGAAGATGTCGAAGTCTCGTGGCAACGTGATCGATCCCGACCACGTCTTCGAAACCGCAGGGGCCGATGCCTTGCGGTGGTACTTCTTCTCCGCCGGCCAGCCGTGGACGCCCCGCCGGGTGTCCGACGACGGCATCCGCGAAGCGGCCCGCCAGACGTTGCTCACCCTCTGGAACGTCTACGCCTTCTTCGCCACCTACGCCGACCTGGAGGGCTTCACGCCCGAGGTGGCCACGTCGTCGCCGGCGACCCACGCCCTCGACCGGTGGGCACTCGCCGAGCTCGACGACACCGTGGCCGAGGTGACCGCCGCCCTCGACGACTTCGACGCGTTGCGCGCCACCACCCGTCTGGCCCGGTTCGTCGACGACCTGTCGAACTGGTACGTCCGCCGTTCGCGTGCACGGTTCTGGCGCGCCGCCGACCCCGCCGCCCACACTGTGTTGCACCGGTGTCTCACGGTGACCTGCGAGCTGCTCGCCCCGTTCTGCCCGTTCTTGGCCGACGAGCTGTGGTGCCGGCTGACCGGGGGCCTCACCGTGCACGCCGCCGACTGGCCGGCGGCGACGGAGCCGAGCGACGACGACCGTCGCCTGGCCGAGGAGATGAGCGCAGCCCGACGCCTGGTGGCGATCGGACGGGCCGCCCGCACCGAAGCCGGCGTCAAGATCCGCCAGCCTCTGCGCCGGGCCCTGCTGCTGCACCCGGGTGTGGCGTTGGGCGACGACGTGCGGGCCGAGATCGCCGAGGAGCTCAACGTCAAGGCGCTGGAGGACATCGACGCCCTGAGCGGGCTGGTGCGCTGGAGCGTCGTCCCGAACTTCCGGGTGCTGGGCCCTCGACTCGGACCTCGGGTCAACGAGGTCAAGGCGGCCCTCGCCGCCGCCGACGGATCAGCGCTGCGCGACGCCCTCGAGCGCGACGGCTTCGTCGAGGTGGCGGGTGCACGCCTCGACGCCGGCGACGTCGAGGTCCGCGCCGAGCGCCAACCCGAGATCGCGTTGGCCCAGGACGGCACCTGGGCGGTGGCGCTGGACCTGGAGGTCGACGCCGCCCTGCGCCAGGAGGGCACGGCCCGGGAGGCGGTACGCGCGCTCAACGACCTGCGCCGTGAGCTGGGCCTCGCCATCGCCGACCGCATCGGGGTCACGTTGACCACCGCCGATGCCGACGTGCAGACCGCCATCGAGACGCACCGCTCGTGGGTAGCGGGAGAGATCCTCGCCACCCGACTCGACGTGGTGCACCGTGCCGGCACGGGTGACCCCGGCCGCACCATCGACCTCGACGGCGTCGTGGTTGGCGTCGAGCTGGTGGCGGACGCCGCGCCGCACCACTGAGGGTCAGCCCCGAGGCGCTCGCCGGGTCGGTGCGGCCTTCTTGGCGGCCGGCGCCTTCTTGGCGGTCGCCGCCTTCTTGGTGGCCGGAGCCTTCTTGGCGGCTGGAGCCTTCTTGGCGGGCGCCACCGTCTTGGCCACCGGAGCCGCCTTCTTGGCCACCGGAGCCGCCTTCTTGGCCACCGGAGCCGCCTTCTTGATCGGCGGCGCCTTCTTGGGGGCGGGGGCCACCGGCGCCGCTGCCTTCTTGGCCGCAGCCTTCTTGGCCGGAGCCTTCTTGGCCGGGGCCTTCTTGGCCGGCAACTCGGCGGGCGCTGCCTTCGCCACGACCTTCTTGGCCGGGGCCTTCTTGGCCGGCAGCTCGGCGGGCGCTGCCTTCGCCACGACCTTCTTGGCCGGGGCCTTCTTGGCCGGGGCCTTCGTGGCCGGGGCCTTCTTCGCCGCCGCCTTCTTCGACGGCGCCTTCTTGACGGGCGGGACGACCCCGAGCTCGCGGTAGATGGCGGCGAGCACCATGGTTCGGTTGGCGCCGGCGACCTCGCGCTGGCGGACCTGCTCCAACTCGTCCTCGGAGAGATCGCCGAGGGCGGCTCGGATCTCGGGCACGCGAAGCCGGTCGTAGTCCGGAATGGGGAACGCCGGCTCGGCGGCCTGCTCCACGACCTCAGGCGCCTCCGCCTCGGGAGCGGCGGCGGCCCACCCCTCGTCGGGCACCTCCCATGCCTCCTCGACTGCGTCGCTCGGAGCGGCGGGAGCCGCCCCGGACAGCTCGCGGATGCGGTCGAGAATCTCC
>JAHWJH010000095.1 GCA_019348555.1 Actinomycetota bacterium | reverse complement strand
CCAGCTCCCCCGCCCACACCCCCGCCCCCCCCCCGACCCCCCCCCCCCCCCCCCCCCCCCCCCCGCCGGCCCGGGGGCAGCACTCTTCCTCCTCGGACCCGCGGGCGGGCGGGCTGACTGCTCCCGGTGTCCGTTCACGACGCTCTTCCGAGGTCATGCCCTGCTCGCGCAGCTCGGCGAGTCGGTTCAAGATGGCGGCGCGGCCGAGGGTGGAGCGCTCGCGCTCCTCGACCACGTCGAGCTCGTCGTCGTAGAGCTCGGGCAGCAGCGGGAGGATTTCGCCCACGGTCAGCTCGTCGTAGTCGGCGATGGGGAAGAACTCTTCTTCGTCGTCGTCGGTGGCGTCGTCGTCGCTGGCGGGCGGCGCCTCGGCGGCAAGCGATGCGGCGGTGTCGTCGTCAGTGGCGCCCATCTCTTCGCGGATCTCGGCGATGCGGTTGATGATCGAGACCCGGCCTCGCCCGGCTCGCTCCCTGGCCTCGACCACGTCGAGCTCGTCTTCGTAGAGCTGGGGCAGCAGCGGGATGATGTCGCCAACGGTGAGCTCGTCGTAGTCGGCGATCGGGAAGGGGGCGTCGCCATCGCCGTCGTCGCCGGGCGTGGTCACGACCTCGGTCTGGTCAGCAGGGCGCTCGGTACGCACCTCCTCGATGCGGTTGAGCACTCGGACCCTTCCCTTGCGGGAACGCTCTCTCGCCTCGACCTCCTCGAGCTCGTCGTCGTCGAGCTCCGCCAGCAGCGGGAGGATCTCGGTGACGCGCAACTGGTCGTAGTCCTCGATGGGGAACACGTCATCATCTCCAGATTGAGCGACGGGGCCGGCCGCACCGTCGAAGTCGCCGTCGTCGCCTGCTCCGCCGCCCGTGGCCACCGAAGCCATCGCCGGCTGTCGCCGGGCGGGGGTGTAGGTGGGGGCCGCCCGCACGGCCGACACCGGAGCGGTGCTCTCCGGGCTGGGCTCGGGCACGGGGCGCTGGTCCGCGAACGACGGAGCCGGTTCTTCTCTGGGCGCCTGCGGACGGGACGGTGCCGCCGCCTCCTCGCGGGGGCGTCGGATCACGGTGGCGACCACGAGCACGATCCCGGCCACCAGGCTGCAGGCGATGGACACGTAGATGAGCGCCAGGGAGGTGCCTCCGGCGACCAAGCCGAGCACCAACAGCACCGTCGCCACCAACACCAGTCCGAAACTGATCAGTACAAGCACCTGAACCTCACCGTCCTGACCCTCGAGAGCTGCGGTTGCGCCGGATCATCAGCATGGACCACGTCGCAGGAGGGACTGTGCCCAACGTGGCCGCCAAGAACCGCATCCTAGACAGGGCGCCGACGTGCTGCCTCATCTACAACGAGTTGAGCAGTTTGTTGCGATGTGCTCACAGATCAGGGTCGCCCGCGACGTCGGAGGAACCGCGACGGTACGGCGGCTTCGCGTGTGGCGTCGGCCTCGTCGATCCACACCGCGTCGTCGTCACGAGGCCCGAGCGGCTCGGGGTCGTCGACGGCGCGGCGCAGCTCGGCGATGAAGGGATCCTCGTGCTCCGGTGTCGACGGCTTCTCGGTCGACGGTGACGGCGACGGCGACGGCGACGGCGAGGGGCCGGCATGGTCGGTGGAGGGGTCCCGCCAGGGGATCTCTTCGATGTCCGCCACGGGGACCTCCGCCGACGCCGGGTCCGCCGCGGCGACGCCGCCCTCGCCCACGTGGTCGGCTCCACCCGCGTCACCGGTGCCAGGCTCATCGGTGTCTGCGCCCTGGTCGCCGGGTGATGCCGCCCCGCCCGCAGCGGTGCGGGTGCCACTCGGCGAGCCGGTCGCGACGTTCGAGGGCGACCCGCGCCGCAGCGCTTCGGCGCGCGACGCCAGCGCCACCAGAGCATCGACCGACGGTGCCCCCGTCGCCTTCCCGCCGGCGCCGGCGGGTGGACGCTGCGCGCCGGGCGCCTCGTCCATGGGCGACGACGTCGACGACCATGGACCGTTCACCGGCGGCGCGGCCAGATGCTCGCCGCTCTCGAGCCAACGTAGGTGCTCGCGCACCTCTTGGACCAGCGAAGCGCGGTGGTCGCGCACATAGGTGCGAAGCAGCACCACGTCGGACTCGAGCGCTCGACGACGTTCAGCGAGGTCGTGCACCTCCGCCGCCGCCCGAGCCTCGAGCTCGGCCCGGATCGTCTCCGCCCGCTCCTCGGCCTCGGTCACCACGGCGCTCGCCCGCTCCTGGGCCTCGGTGATGAGTCGTGCGGCTTCGGCCTCGGCTTCGCACACCGCTGCGTCGGCCGTGCGTTGGGCGAGGACGAGGGTGCGGGCCACCGCATCCTCCGAAGCTCGCTCGCTCGCCGCCTGTTCGGCCCGCGCCACCCGCTCGGCCGCCTCCCGCAGCCGGAGCTCCATGGCGTCGAACGCCTCGGCGACGCGCTCGACGAACGCATCGACCTCCTCGGTCCGGTACCCCCGCCACTGCTCGGCGAAGCGCACCTCTCGCAGCCGTTGCGGCGACACTCCGATGGCCATACCTCCGATCGTACCGAGGCGCCCCGCCGAGTCCCGGGATGCTCGAAGACTCGCCGCCGGGCGCTGCGCAGGGCTGTGGGGCCCTTCACCCAAGTGTCAGCACACCAGCGGTCGGACGAAGAGCTGCAGGGCGAAGGTGACGATGATCGGCGACAGGTCGAGGCCCATGCCGCCCATGGCGATCGGTGGCAGGGCCCGCCGCAGGGGGCCGAGCACCGGCTCGGTGATGGCGTACAGGAAGGAGAAGATGGTGGCCACCACCCCGTCGGGCGACACCGGGAACCAGCTGAGCAGGATCCGCCCCAGGATGGCGAAGAAGTAGAGCGTGGTCAGCAGGCACAGGACGTCGCCGATCACGAGACGACGTCCACGCCCGCCACGAATGTCTGCTCAGCGGCGCACGAACAGCTCAAAGCGTTCGTTCCTCGAGACGCCGCCGGTCCTCGTCGGAGACGTGGACGTCGGTGGGCGTGAGGAGATACACCTGGTTGGTCACGCGTTCCATCTGTCCGTGGAGCCCGTAGCACAGGCCGCTGGCGAAGTCGACGAGACGTCGGGACAGCTCCCGCTCGGCGCCCTGGAGGTTGACGATCACCGGCACTCCCGCCATGAACTTGTCGGCAACCTCCTGTGCCTCGTTGAACGACACCGGCGACATGGCGTACGGCTTCGGGCTCGGCTGTTGTGGAGCGATCGGCCGCACCACCGATGTGCGGGGGCGCAGCGGCGACGGCTGCGGCTCGGGCTCTCGCTCGCGGGGCAGCGGGCGCACGGCGCCGATCTGGGTGTCGGGAGGCGGCTCGGCATAGCGCGGCGCCGGCCGCACTGCCGGCTCCTCGGGAGCCTCGTAGTCGTAGTCGTAGTCGTCGTCGGGCCCGAGACCGAGGTAGGTCATCGCTCGCCGCCACATGGTCGCCATGGGAAGTCCCTCCTGAGATTCCGACGTTAGTGGCACCGTCGGACGACGGTCCCTGCGCCGATGTCGGTCGCCACCGAGCGGCGCGGCCCGAACAGCGCTCTGCCCACTCGCACCATCGTCGACCCTTCCTGGACGGCGACCTCGAGGTCGTCGCTCATGCCCATGGATCGTTCGGGCAGGCCGAGACGGTCGGCGAGGTCCCGCAGCAGACGAAAGCCCGCCCGGGCATGCTCCGGGTCGCCGGCGGGACCCACGGTCATCAACCCCTGGACCTGGAGCCCGGCCCGGTCGGCGTCGGCCACCAGCCCGGGCGCGTCGTCGGGGTGGCAGCCGCCCTTGGTGGGCTCCCCGGTGGTGTTCACCTGGACGAGCACGCGGGCGCCCGGTGCCCGCTCGCCGATCCCGCGCACGACGCTCGTCCGGTCGACGCTGTGCCACAGCTCGATCAGCGAGGCCACCGCCTTCACCTTGTTCGACTGGAGGCGGCCGACGAAGTGCCAACGCACGCCCTGCGCCACCACGGCGGCCTTGGCGCTCAGCTCGTCGGCGTAGCTCTCCCCCACATCGGCCACACCGGCGGCCAACGCCGCCTCGACGGCCTCGGCGCCGAGGCCCTTGGTGACCGCCACCAGGCGAACGACCGCCGGGTCACCGCCGGCCTCGCTGATGCGTCGGTGCACCCGCTCCACCCCCTCGGCGACCTGCGCCACCGACGTCACGGCGCCATCCAGGCCACGAGCGACTGGCGCGCCACGGAACCGTCTCGGCGATGTGACCAGTGTCGAGGTGAACATACCGTACAGATGGCGACGTCGTCGCAGCGATCGACCCCGGCGCCGGCCAGGGCGGCCCGCACGCCGGCGGCGAGGTCGAGGGCGGGAGCGCCGGCGCTGGTGCGGGCTCGTACCGTGTCGCCGACCGCCGAGGCCACCTGGTCGAGCTCATCGGGACCGAAGGCGTAGCACGGAGGGCGGACGCACGGGCCGATCACCGCCTGCAGCGGACCCGGAGTCAACCGGCGGACGGCCTCGACGACCGCCGGCACGATGCCCGCCACCAGGCCGCGCCATCCGGCGTGGGCCACGCCCACCGCCGAGGCGCCGAACACCGCCACCGGGGCACAGTCGCCGACCTGGACCGCCAGTGCCGCCCCGGTGACCGACGTCACGGCTCCGTCGGCGGTGGCTCCGGCATGCGCGCCCGGATGGTCGACGACCACGACCTCACGTCCGTGGACCTGGCGCAGCCACGTCCACGGCAGGTCGACCAGGCGTTGGCGACGCCGGTCGACCCCGGGAGCACCGGCAGCCAGATCACCGTCGCTGCAGTCGCTGAAGCGGACCCGCGCGCGCTCGGGAGGCCCCACCGCTACTTGAGGAACGACGGAACGTCGAAGTCGTCGTCGGCGTCGAGGTCGAGGTCGAGGTCTTCGTCGGGAGCGAACACGTCTCGCGCCCGCTCACGCTCCCGACCGCGGTCGCGGTCGCGCGCCGCCGCACCGCGACGATCGGGGTCGAAGCCCCCGACCGCCGACGCCTTGACCTCCCGGCGCTCCCTGCGGTCGTCGGGGCGGTCGTTGTCCCAGCGGTCGAAGCCGGCGGCGATCACCGTGACCCTGACCTCGTCCTCCATCGTCTCGTCGATCACCGCACCGAAGATGATGTTGGCGTCGGGATGGGCGACACCGTGGATGACCTCGGCGGCCTCGTTGATCTCGAACAGACCCAGGTCGTTGCCGCCCGAGATGCTGAGCAGGATCCCGCGGGCCCCCTCGATCGACGCTTCGAGCAGGGGGCTCGAGATGGCGGAGCGCGCTGCGCTGAGCGCCCGCCCGTCACCCGAGCCGTACCCGATGCCCATGAGCGCCGACCCGGCGTTGGTCATGATCATCTTGACGTCGGCGAAGTCGGTGTTGATCAGGCCCGGCGTGGTGATGAGCTCGGTGATGCCCTGCACCCCCTGCAACAGCACCTCGTCGGCCATCTTGAACGCGTTCACGACCGAGGTCTTGTCGTTCGACACGGTGAGGAGGCGGTCGTTGGGGATCACGATGAGCGTGTCCACCCGCTCCTTCAACCGCTGGATCCCCTGCTCGGCCTGGACCGCCCGGCGACGGCCCTCGAAGGCGAACGGGCGGGTGACCACGCCGATGGTCAGCGCGCCGAGGCCCTTGGCGATCTCGGCCACGACCGGGGCGCCGCCGGTTCCCGTGCCCCCGCCCTTGCCGGCGGTGATGAAGACCATGTCGGCGCCCTGGAGCGCCGCCTCGATCTCGGCGCGGTGGTCCTCGGCCGCCATGGCCCCCACCTCCGGATCGCTTCCTGCGCCCAGACCTCGGGTGACGTCCTGGCCGATGTCGAGCTTCAGCTCGGCATCGCTCATGAGCAGGGCCTGGGCGTCGGTGTTGATGCCGATGAACTCGACGCCCTTGAGCCCGGCGTCGATCATCCGGTTGACGGCGTTGACGCCGCCGCCTCCGATCCCGACGACCTTGATCACCGCCAGATAGTTCTGCGGGTTGCCGGCCATGTGGTTCTTCTCCTCAGCAGGTGGCGGTTGGCCAGAGGCCCGAATCACTTCTGAGCCCCCGTCTCAACCTCAACTTGAGATTGAGAGTTATGTAAACCTCTTGTTGCGGTCGAGAGCATATGGTCACGGTCCCGCCCGGGTCAAGGCCGGGGCGTCGGGGGCGGAGACGTCGACCACGGCCACCCCCGCTCCCGCTTGCTGCACCACGCTGGCCAGGGCCGACACCTTGGCCTCGAGGCGATCGGGGGTGCCGAAGCGTGCCACCAGCTCGCCTCCGGGTTTGCGTGACAACGCCGCCTCCACGGCGCCGTCGGTCACCACGACCCGAACCTCGGCGGCGTCGAACTGAGCGCCGAGGCGCTCGGCCAGCTCCAGCGCGCCCATGTCCGAGGGATCGACGGCCTGGCCGGGCGCCGGCTCGAACTGCAGGCCCTGGAGCACCGGCAGGCCCTCGGCGCGCTGGTCACCCCTCGAGACCACCGCCAACTGGCGACCGTCGGCGCCGAGGATCACCTGCCGGTGGGCACCGAGGTCGGCCACGGCCACGGCGCTTCGCTCGGCGACGTTCACGATCACCGTCGCCGGCCAGGACCGCACCACCGTGGCCGTGGCCACCCACGGCAACTTCTCGATCGCCCGGGTCGCCCGGCTTCCCCGGACCGTCAGCATCGCCTCGCCGATGTCGATCGCCGCCGCCCGTCGCACCTCCTCCGCGTCGGTGTGGACCACGCCCTCGACCTCCACCCGGTCGACGTCGAGGAGGGGGGAAGAGGTGAGAAGGGCCCCGGCTGCCACGAAACCCGCCACACCGCCCACGACGGCCAGACGGCGCAGGCGGCGTCGGCCCTCGTGGCGGCGCACCTCTTGCCGCCGGTGCCTGATCCTCGGGTCGATGTCGTGGCCAGGACGACGGGAGGACGTCGTGGTCATGACTGGGCGACCGCACCTGCGGAAGAGGCGAAGCCGACGAAGTGCACCTCGGGTCGGAGATCCACCCCGGTCGTCGAGAACACGCGGCGGCGAACCTCGGCGATGAGCTCGGCGACGTCGTCGGCCGAGCCCCCGGGTCGGGACTGGATGAAGTTGGCGTGCTTCGGCGACACCTGGGCAGAGCCCCATCGCAGCCCCCGGCACCCGGCGGCCTCGACCAACCGCCCGGCGGCGTCTCCAGGTGGGTTGGTGAACACCGAGCCGGCGTTCTGCCCACCCGGCTGGTGCTCCCGACGCCATCGGACCACGGCGTCGACCTCGGCCCGGGCGACCTCGGCGTCGCCGGGTTCGACCCGGAACTCGGCCGACACCACCACCTGGTCGGGAGCGATGGCCGATCGGCGGTAGCCGAGCCGGAGCGCGTCGAGGGTCACCGCTTCATCGTGGCCGGTGCGCAGGCTCAGGACGCGGACCCCCACGAGGCGCGACGCCATGTCGGCCCCGTGGCCACCGGCGTTCATGCGCACGCCGCCGCCCACCGACCCGGGGATGCCCACCGCCCACTCGAGGCCGTGCAGCCCGGCGGCCGCCGTGCGTCGAGCCAACACCGGGAGGTCGGTGCCTCCACCGGCCGTGACCGACGTGCCCTCGAGAGCCACGGTGGCGAAGCCGGGCCCGAGGGCCAGGGCCAACCCGGGGAAGCCGGCGTCGGCCACCAGGAGGTTCGAGCCCTTCCCCACCACCAGGACCGCCACGTCGGTCTCCCCGACCGTTCTGCTCACCAGGGCCAGATCGGCCTCGTCCTCGATGGTGAAGAACGCGGCGGCCGCGCCACCGACCCGGTAGGTCGTGCGAGCCCCGAGAGGATGGTCGGTGCGGCAGCGTTCGCCCAGCAGGCGGGCGGCCGCCGCCGCTGCCGGCTCGGCCGTCATCGCCCCCGAGGACCGGCCATGGCCCGCCGCTCCAGGAGGGCCATGGCCTCGTCCGGAACGGTCGTGAGGTCCCCGGCTCCGAGCGTGAGGCACAGATCACCGGGCCGGAGCTCCGCCTCCAGCCAGCTGAGCACGTCGCGGCGACGGGGAAGCCACGCCACCCGACGTCCGGGGGCGGCGTCGAGAACAGCGTCGACCACCAGCTTCCCGGTGACGCCCGGGATGGGCTCCTGGCCGGCGGCATAGACGTCGGTGACCGCCACGACGTCGGCACCGTCGAAGGCGGAGGCGAAGTCCTGCCACAGCGCAGCGGTACGGGTGAAGCGGTGCGGTTGGAACACGCACACGATCCGCTTCCAGTCGCCGTGGCGGGCGGCAGCCACCGCCGCCGCCACCTCGCCCGGCAGGTGGTCGTAGCTGTCGACGAAGCTCACCCCTCCCACCTCCCCGCGCCACTCGAAGCGGCGGGCGACCCCGGCGAAGGCGCCGAGCCCGCGGGCGGCGGCGGTGAACGGCGCCCCGAGGGCCAGGGCGGCGACGGTGGCGCCCGCGGCGTTGCGGGCGTTGTGCACGCCCGGCATGGCGACGTGGAGCCGCCCGAGCTCGGTGCCGCCGTCGACCAGGGTGAAGGCGGCGCCGGCTCCGGTGAGATCCACGTTCCGCAACGCGAAGCGCGCCTGCGGCCCGGTGCCGTACGAGAGGTGCGGCGTGCCATCGGCCACCGCGGCGGCACCGGGGTCGTCGCTGCACACCACCCGTGGACCCGAGGCCTGGACGAGGAACCGGGTGAAGGCTGCTCGCAGCGCCTCCACACTGCCGTGGTGGTCGAGGTGGTCGGGCTCCACGCTGGTGAGCACCACGCACTCGGCCCCCAGGTCGAGGAACGTGCCGTCGCTCTCGTCGGCCTCCACCACGAACCACTCGCCGTCGCGCCACGCCGCGCTCGGAGCGCCTCCCACGAGATCGCCACCCACCAGGAACGAAGGAGACAGCCCCGCCTCGGTGAGCACGGCGACCAGCATCGCCGTGGTCGTGGTCTTGCCGTGGGTCCCCGCCACGGCCACGGTCCGGCGCAGCGCGCACAGCGCGGCCAGCGCGGCGCGACGACGCACCACCGGGACGCCGGCCTCGCCCACGAGCGTCTTGGCCGAGTCTTTCAGTCCCATGGCCCGAATGGCCGCCGGCGGCGGGCCGATGAAGGGGATGCCGCAGGCGGCGCAGTCCTCCGCGAACTCGGCCCGCTCGGACAGGAAACCGTAACCCGGATGGATGCAGGCGGCGCCGCTCCTCCTCGCGGCCTCGATGATGCGGGCCGCCGCGAGATAGCTCTCGTTGGCCGGGGCGGGGCCGATGGGGTGCGCCTCGTCCGCCATTCTGGCGAACAAAGCCCCGGCGTCCGCCTCGGAATGCACCGCGACGGTGCGCAGCCCGAGCCGCCTCGCGGTCCGGATGATGCGGCAGGCGATCTCGCCGCGGT
>JAHWJH010000094.1 GCA_019348555.1 Actinomycetota bacterium | reverse complement strand
TCGATGAGGATCGAGTCGATCTCGTCGACGATGGCGTAGTGGTGGCCCCGCTGCACCTTGGCCGCCGTCGACAAGGCCATGTTGTCGCGGAGGTAGTCGAAGCCGAACTCGTTGTTGATGCCGTAGGTGACGTCGCAGCCGTAGTTGGCCCGCTTCTCCTCGCTGCCCCTGATGTCGGGGAGCACGAGGCCCACGCTGAGGCCCAGGCGCCGGTGGATGCGGCCCATCCACTCGGCATGGAACCGGGCCAGGTAGTCGTTGACGGTGATGACGTGCACCCCGTTGCCGGTGAGGGCGTTGAGGTAGACCGGCAGCGTCGACACCAGGGTCTTGCCCTCGCCCGTCTTCATCTCGGCCACCCAGCCGAAGTGCAAGGCGGCGCCACCCATGAGCTGGACGTCGTAGTGGCGCTGGCCGATCGTGCGCCTGGCGGCCTCTCGCACCACGGCGAAGGCCTCGATCATCAGGTCGTCGACGTCCTCGCCCCGGTCGAGGCGCTGGCGGAACTCGGGCGTCTTGGCGGCCAGCGCGTCGTCCGACAGCGCCTCCATCTCCGGCTCGAGCGCGTTGATGTCGGGGACCAGGGCGGTGATGGCCTTGAGCTTGCGGCCCTCGCCGGCTTTGAGGATGCGGTCGAAGACGCCCACGGCCGACGAGTCTACGGGCGGCTCAAGAGGCCTCGTCGATGAGGCCGACGTCACCGGCGCTGCGGTGGTAGACGACCGCCGCCCGGCCGGTCTCGGCGTTGGAGAAGAAGTAGAAGGAGTGGCCGAGGAGCTCCATCTGCAGGACCGCCTCCTCCGGGGTCATGGGCTTCATGGTGAAGCGCTTCGACTTCACGATGCGGACGCCGTCGGTGGCCAGCTCGTCGTGGTCCTCGCCGGCCATGGTCACCCTGGCGGCGGCACCGTCGAGGACGGCCAGATCGGCCATCGCCGGCTCGGTCGTCCGCCCGGCAGACCGGCGGGGGTGGCTGCGCCCCACCAGCTTGGTCTTGAGCTTGTGGAGCTGGTGCTCGAGCTTGTTGACGGCGGCGTCGACGGCGGCGAAGGGGTCGCCGGCGGCCACCTTGGCCCGGACGTGGTGGCCGTGGCCCTCCATGGTGACCTCGCACACGTCCTTGTCGGAGATGCGCGGGTTGCGCTCCTCGAAGAAGTGCACCTCGGCCCGGTCCATGCCGTCGAGGAAGCGTCCGAGCCGGCTGATCTTGTCGGTTGTCACGTCCCGCAACGCCTCGGTCAGCTCGATGTTGCGACTGCTCACGCTCACGTCCACGGGTCGCGCTCCGTTCCCTCGGGGTGGTCTGGCGTTGCGCACGGCTGACCTGGTCTTTGCCCCCACACTCGCCTGCCGAGGAGGTGGCGCACCCCGGCGCCGGCGACCACGGTTGGTCCGGCGGCGCCGTCGTCGGACACGCTTGGCTCCTTCTCGCACCCGGGCCGACAGCCGGCCCGCCGTGCGGCAGGGCTTACCTCTAAGCCGCACCATGCTCGGCGACCACAGGTCGCCTTACGTGGGTCGTTTCGCCTGCGACTGGCATCGACTTGCAACCACAGACCCGTACGCAACACCGGCAGTGTAGGCCGGAGCCGGGGGGCCGGGACGAGGCGTGCGGGCCGCCGCCAGCACGGTCACCCGGCCGGCGCCGGCTCGGCGCAGCGCCCCAGCGGCCGCCGACGCCGTCGCCCCGCTGGTGACGACGTCGTCGACCACGAGCACCGACCACCCGGGCATGGCGAGCCGAGCCCGGAAGTGGGGACCATCGCGGCGTTCGGCAAGGCTCCGCCCCGTCTGGGCGGGCCCGGGCGGTCGCTCCAGGAGCCGTCGCACCCGCAGGCCGAGGTGACGTGAGGCGGCACGGGCCAGCAGCTCGGCCTGGTCGAAGCCCCGTTCCCGGCGCCGGGCAGGGGTGGTCGGCGCCCACGTCAGCACGTCGAAACCATCAGGGCCGGTCACCAGGGTGGCCATGGCGGCGCCCAGGCCACCGAGGCCGCTGCGGTGGTTGCGGTACTTGAGCCGAGCCACCAGCTCACGGGCGGGACCCTCGTAGGCGAGCAGGGCCAGGCACTCGTCGACGCCAAGAGGGCTGGGCAGCACGGGGGCGGGGCGCAGGCGCTCGAGGCAACCCTCGCACAGGGATCGGCCAGGTGTGCCACACCCCGGACAGCTCACGGCCAGCAGCATCGGGCGCAGGCTACGAACCGGCTGCGACAGGAACCCTCGCCGGGATCTGACCGGGGGCCGAACGAGGTCTACGATGCCGACGTGGCCGAGGGCGAAGCGGGGATGGCGGCTCGGCACGACGAGTCGAGCGCCGTGACCCGGCGCCAGGGGATGCTCGTCGTGCTGGCGATCACGGTGATCGCGGCGTTGATCATCATCGACCTGGCGTTCAGCACCGCCAACACCAACGCCAGCATCGACGGCCGCACGGCGACGACCTCGCAGTTCGTCGACGGTTCGTAGGCGCCCGACGAAATCCCGGCGGACGGTGCGGCGGGGGTCGTTACCCTCGACCGGTGCCTCGCCGCCGACAGCTGGTCCAGTTGCTCGCCGGCCTGGTCGCCGCCGGGTTCGGCATCGCCCTCACCGTGCGCAGCAACCTCGGCCTCGGCCCCTGGGACGTCCTGCACCAGGGCGTCGCCGAGCGCAGCGGCATCTCCATGGGTTCGGTCGTGTTCGGAGTCGGCGTGGTGGTCCTGGCGCTGTGGGTGCCGCTGCGCCAGCGGATCGGACTGGGCACGGTGCTCAACGTCATCGTGGTGGGCGCCGCCCTCGACGTCTTCCTCGCCGTGCTCCCCGAGCTGCACGGCCCGGTGGCTCGGTGGTCGCTCCTGGCAACGGGCGTCGTCGCCGTCGGCCTCGGCTCGGGGCTCTACCTCGGCGCCGGCCTCGGCTCGGGGCCCCGTGACGGGGTCATGACCGGCCTGGCGAGGCGGGGGATGTCGGTACGGGTTGCCCGCACGGGCATCGAGCTCAGCGCCCTGGTCGGCGGCTGGCTGCTCGGCGGCACCGTCGGCGTGGGGACGCTGGTCTTCGCCGTGGCCATCGGACCGCTGGTGCAGTTGTTCCTGGAGCGCTTCACGCTGGTGGCGCCCTCCCCGGATCCGGTGGCGGTGACGGCCGGAGCCGGCTAGAGCCCACCGATGCCCGAAGTGCTCAGTAGCGGTACTGCTCCGACTTGTAGGGCCCGGTGACGGCGATGCCGAGGTAGGAGGCCTGGTCCTCGGTCAGCTCGGTGAGCTTCACCCCGAGATGGTCGAGGTGCAGCCTGGCCACGTGCTCGTCGAGGGCCTTCGGCAGCACGTAGACCCGGTGGCCATAGGCGCTGTTGTTGGCGTAGAGCTCCAACTGCGCCATCACCTGGTTGGTGAAGCTGGCGGACATCACGAAGCTGGGGTGGCCGGTGGCGCACCCGAGGTTGAGCAGGCGCCCCTCCGCCAGCACGATCACCGAGTGGCCGTCGGGGAAGACCCACTCGTCGACCTGGGGCTTGATGGTGATCCGGCGCAGGTCGGGCCGCGACTCGAGCCCGGCCATGTCGATCTCGTTGTCGAAGTGGCCGATGTTGCCGACGATGGCCTGGTGCTTCATCCGCGCCATGTGGTCGGCGGTGATGATGTCGCGGTTGCCGGTGGCGGTGACGAAGATGTCGGCCCGTTCGACCACGTCGTCGAGGGTGGTGACCTCGAAGCCCGACATGGCGGCTTGCAGCGCGCAGATCGGGTCGATCTCGGTGACCACGACCCTGGCGCCCTGGCCGTGCAACGCCTGGGCGCAGCCCTTGCCCACGTCGCCGTAGCCGCACACGACGGCCACCTTGCCGCCGATCATGACGTCGGTGGCGCGTGCGATGCCGTCGAGCAGCGAGTGCCGGCAGCCGTAGAGGTTGTCGAACTTCGACTTGGTGACCGAGTCGTTGACGTTGATGGCGGGAAACATCAACGTGCCCGCCTCCTGCATCTGGTAGAGGCGGTGGACCCCGGTGGTGGTCTCCTCGGAGACGCCCAGAATGCCGCCGGCGATGCCGGTCCAGCGCCCGGTGTCGTCGGCCAGCGAGCGCTGCAGCAGGCGAAGGACCACCGCCGCCTCGGTCGACTCGGCCGTCTCGGGATCGGGCACGCTGCCCTCCTTCTCCACGACCGCACCCTTGTGCACCAGCAGCGTGGCGTCGCCCCCGTCGTCGAGGAGGAGGTTGGGGCCCCTACCGTCGGGCCAGCTCAGTGCCCGCTCGGTGCACCACCAGTACTCCTCGAGCGTCTCGCCCTTCCAGGCGTAGACGGGAACGCCCGCCGGCTGCTCGGTGCTGCCGTCGGGCCCGACGACCACGGCGGCGGCGGCGTGGTCCTGGGTGGAGAAGATGTTGCACGACGCCCAGCGCACCTGCGCTCCGAGAGCGGTCAGCGTCTCGATGAGCACCGCCGTCTGCACGGTCATGTGCAGGGAGCCGGTGATGCGGGCCCCGGCCAGCGGCTGGGACGGGCCGTACTGCGCCCGCAGCGCCATCAGGCCCGGCATCTCGTGCTCGGCGAGCGAGATCTCCTTGCGGCCGAATGCGGCAAGGCCGAGATCGGCGACTCGGTGGTCGGGAGGCTGCGCGGCGGGGGGCATGCGTCCATTGTGGCGGACGGCGACGGCGCTTCCTGCCCCGACCTCGTTCTGGCCGGCGAAACGTGGGGGAATCGGCGGCGATCGGACGGCCAGAACGTCGGACGGGATGCGAAAGCCCGGCTCAGCCGCTGGCGACCGTGGCCTTGACGTGGTCGAGGGCGGGCACCGGGCCCGGGTCGAGGCCTTCCTGGATGGCCAGGTGCAGCGTGGTGAAGTCGCCCACCAGGATCAGGTCGAGCAGCTGTGCCAGCTGGCCCTCCCCTTCGGCCCGCACCTCCTCCACCGAGGCGACCACCTCCTCGAGCAGGGTCGTGACCACCTCGAAGCGACGCACCACCTGAGGGTGCTCGTACTCGTGGCGGAGATTGACGGCGGTGAACACCTGGCGGGTGAGGTCGCCATGCTGGCCCCACCCGGCGACCTCGTTGTGGCACAGCTCGGGCTGGGTGTTCCAGAACGCCGGCACCTTGGCGTTCTCGTTGACCTGGTTCTTCCAACGCTGCGCAGCGGTGGCTCCCAGCTGGCCGCCCCCGTAGAAGATCGGCAGGGTCCTCCCGATGCGCTCGGCCAGGATGCGCGCCGGGCTGGCCGAGGACAGGAGCTGGTCGCGCCGGCGAGCGAGCTGCTCGACGGCGAAGTCGATCCACTGCTGGGCGCCCACGAACAGCCCCATCTCCTCGAGCACGACCAGGGCGGGCACCGCCAGGGCACCGACCGCGGCACGGGGCTGGGCGATGTCGCCGGGCACCTCCACCCGCGGGACCCCCCAGCTGGCGGCCAGCCTCCCGAGCTCGCCGCCCTTGGTGACCACCACCAGCGGGGCGCCCTCGACGGCGGCGGTGGAGGCGGCCTCGACGGTCTCCTCGGTGTTGCCGGAGAACGACACGGCGAACACCAGTGACGTCTCCCCCACGAACGCCGGCAGCTCGTAGCTCTTCGAGACGATGACCGGCACGGGCAGGAACGGGCCGGCGGTGGCGGCCAGGAGGTCGCCGGCCATGCCGCTGCCGCCCATCCCGAGGACGACCACGTTCTCGATGCGGTCGCGCTCGGGCAGGCCCTCGAGTCCCCGGGCCCGCACGGCGGCGTCGAAGACCTGCTCGGGCAGCCCGGCGGCGGCCGCCAGCATGCCCTGGCTGTCGAGCACCTGGTCGGACACGACCTCGGTCATCGCTCGAAGGTGGGGGGAAGCGACTCCGACTCCACCCGGGCCATCAGCCGGTCGTGCTCCGCCTCGTCGACAGTGGTGGCCTCGTCGATGAGCATCACGGGGATCCCGTCGCGGATGTCGTAGCGCCGCTTGAGGCGGGGGTTGTAGAGCGCCTGCTCGTCGTCGAAGTAGTAGAGCGGGCCCTTGTCGTCGGGGCAGGCCAGGATCTCGAGCAGGCGGGGGTCGAGGCTCATCCCTCGCCTCCCACCTCGCGGATCAGCTCGACCACCTCGGCGGTACGCGCCTCGCACTCCTCGGCGGTGGGGGCTTCGAGGTTGAGCCGCAGCAGCGGCTCGGTGTTGGACGGCCTCAGGTTGAACCACCAGGAGCCGGCGTCGACCGTGAGGCCGTCGAGGCGGTCCTGGTCGGCGTCGGCGTAGGCCTCGGCCACCCGGTCGATGGTGGCCACCGGGTCGTCGACGGGGGTGTTGATCTCGCCCGAGTTGGCGTAGCGGTCGAGGGGGGCGACCAGCTCCGACAGGGTGCCTCCGGCGACCGAGAGCTGTTCGAGCACCACCAGGGCGGCCACCAGGCCCGAATCGGCCCGGTAGTTGTCCCGGAAGTAGTAGTGGCCGGAGTGCTCACCGCCGAAGACCGCCCCCGTCTCGGCCATGGTCTGCTTGATGAAGCTGTGGCCCACGCGGGTGCGCACCGGCGTGCCGCCGTGCTCGGCGATGATCTCGGGGACGGCCTTGGAGCAGATGAGGTTGTAGAGGATGGTGGCGCCGGGGTGCTTGGCCAACATGCCCGTGGCCACCAGCGCGGTGGTCAGCGAGCCGGAGATGGGGTTGGCGTCCTGGTCGACCAGGAACACCCGGTCGGCGTCACCGTCGAACGCCAGGCCCACGTCGGCCCCCCGTTCCCGGATGGCCTGCTGCAGGTCGCGCAGGTTCTCCCGCTGGATGGGATCGGGTGGGTGGTTCGGGAACGTTCCGTCGAGCTCGGGGAAGAGGTACTCGACCGTGAACGGCAGGCCCTCGAACACCGCCGGTGCCACCAGGCCACCCATGCCGTTGGCGGTGTCGGCCACGATGCGGCGGGGCGCCAGCAGGTCGCGATCGACGAAGGACCGCACGTGGTCGGCGTAGACCCCCAGCAGGTCCTGGTGCGACATGGCGCCCGGTCGGCCACCGAGCGGCTCCAGGCCCTCGGCCGCCCATTCCTTGACCTTCGCCAACCCCGTGTCCTGGCCCACCGGCTTGGCTCCCGCCAGGCACAGCTTGATCCCGTTGTACTGGGCGGGGTTGTGCGACGCCGTGAACATCGCCCCCGGCGCATCGAGGTGGCCGGCGGCGAAGTACATGAGGTCGGTGGAGGCGAGGCCCAGGTCGACCACGTCGACGCCCTGGCCGGTGGCACCCTCGGCGAAGGCACCGGCGAGCTCGGGGCCCGACGGGCGCATGTCGTGGGCGATCAGCAGCCGGTCGCTCTCGGCGAAGCGGGCGAAGGCGGCCCCGATGCGCCGGCACAGCTCGGCGTCGAGCTGATCGGGGACGGTGCCCCGGATGTCGTAGGCCTTGAAGATGGAGTCGAGCGCCGGCGACATGTGTCGTCACCCTACTGCGCGCGCCGACGCTGCCCGCCAGCCGCTGGGCTTTCCCCGCTACGGGCTTCGGGCCCCTGCGGGTCGCCGGATCGCACGGTCGCCGGGGGCCGGAACGGCGTCGGCCGACGTGAGGTCGTAGGCGCCCCGGGCCGACCACCGCCGCACCCGGAACAGGTCGCCCACCATGCGGACGGCCTCGACGCCGACCCGTACCGTCGAGCCGGCGGCGGCCTCGAGGACCACGGGGATCTCGGTGAGCGACAGGCGGTAGCGCTCCACCAGGTGGAAGACCTCCACGTCGAAGGCGAAGCCGTCGATGCGGGCTCGGGAGAAGATCAGGGCGGCCACGTCGGAGCGGAACGCCTTGCAACCGCACTGCGTGTCGCGGTAGCGGCCGAGCAGGACCACGGCGGTGAGCAGGTTGAACAGCCGGCCGCTGAGCGAACGCACCAGCGACGGACGGACCACGTCCACCGAGTCCACGTGTCGGCGGCTGCCGACCACCACGTCCCAGCCCGCCTCGACCTCACGCAGGAGGCTCAGCACCTGCTCGGGAGGGTAAGCCAGATCGGCGTCGACGAAGGCGATCGTGCGACCGTGGGCCGCCAGCACACCCTCCCGCACGGCGGCGCCCTTTCCCCGGTTGGCCGGCATCGAGACCACGCGTGCGCCGGCCGACACCGCCTCGGCGGTGGTGGCGTCGGTCGACCCGTCGTCGACCACCAGCACCTCGGCACCGCCGTCGGCCTCGACCGTGGACAGCGCTTGCCTGATCCGGCGAACCGAGTCCCCGATGCGTGCCTCCTCCTGGTACGAGGGGACCACCACGGTGAGGCGCAGGTCCCCCGGAGGTGCGCCGCGCCCGACACCTCGGGCCAGGTGCCGGCGGGTGTCGTCGACCAGGCCGATCCGGTAGGAGGCCAGGCGCAGCGTCCCGGCCAGCGTCAGCGCCAACGCCTTGCCGGCGACGATCCGCGCCGCTGCCGGCGAGGAACCGGGCCCGGCGGCGACGACGGCGCCGAGGACGGCCACATCGACCAGGCCGGTCAGCCCGGCGGTGACCACGAAGGCCGCGGGGCGGTCGACCCAGCGGTCGAAGGGGTCACCGGCGCCGGCCACCCGCCGGTGCACCACCCACGAGGCCACCGAGGCCACGGCCACCGCCACGGCGTCGGCCGCCGCCACCGCCACCCCGGCCCCGAACACCAGGGCCGACAGAGTGGCCACGTCGACGGTGGTCACCAGGGCGCTTGCCGCCGCGAAGCGCCGCAGAGGCCTCACTCGTCGGGTGTGGTCGCTCCCGTGCCCGAGCGGACCCAGATCCGCCTGTGCTCGGGAGCCTCGTCTCCGGTGGCCTCGACGGCCGGCACGGGTCGGTCCATCCCGGCCCGGCTGACGCCGTCGGCCGGTGCCCCGTGGCCGACGAGGTCGTCGTCCGGGTCGACGTCGAGCACGAACACGGCTTCTTCGTCCCGGCCGGCGCCCCCACGCCGGGCGCCGTCGTCGTCACCGTCGCCGCTGGTGAGCGGGTCGTTCTTCGCTGACCACCGGCATTCGTCCCCGACCGTCTCCCCGGCGTGCACACGCTCGACCGTGCGGATCACCTGGTGGATGTCGTGCTCTTTCACGGCGACCCCGTGGGCGCCGGCGCCGATGGCGGTGGCCAACGTGAAGGGCTCCGAGTTGCCGGTGAGGGCGACCACTCTGGTCGCGGGAGAAGCAGCGAGCACACGGGCAATTCCTTCGACTCCCGAGCCGGTCGGAAAGTGCAGGTCCATGACGCAGACCTCGACGTCGTTGGCGGCCACCGTCTGGACCGCCTCGTCGGGAGAGGCAACGCAGCCGATGACCTCGTGTCCGCCGGTCGCGAGGACATAGGCGAAGGCCTCGGCGAAGAGCCGGTGGTCGTCGCAGATCAGGACCTTCATGTCGGATCAGGCGGCGGGCCCGCCGTCGACCGGGGCCAGGTGATGCTGACCGCGGCACCTTGCAGCACGTCGCTGTGTCCCACCATGACCCGTCCACCGTGTTCCGCCGCCATCCGGCGGGCGATGCCGAGACCCAGGCCGTCCGAGCCG
>JAHWJH010000093.1 GCA_019348555.1 Actinomycetota bacterium | reverse complement strand
CTTCCTGTTCACCATGCTGGGCTCGGCCTTCATGCTGGTGGGGATCCTGGCCCTGGCCTTCCTCCACCAGCGGGCCACGGGCGTGCTGACCTTCGACCTCGTCGTGCTGGCCGAGGCCCAGGGGGCTCTGGCGCAGAGCACCGCCCGCTGGCTGTTCCTGGCCTTCGCCGTGGCCTTCGCCGTGAAGGTGCCGATGTTCCCGCTGCACACGTGGCTCCCCGACGCCCACACCCAGGCGCCGACCGCCGGCTCGGTGATCCTCGCCGGGGTCATGCTGAAGCTCGGGACCTACGGGTTCCTGCGCTTCGGGCTCTACCTCTTCCCGGAGGCGGCCGCCTACTTCGCCCCGGCGATGGTGACTCTCGGGGTCATCGGCATCATCTACGGGGCGGTGGTGGCGGCCATGCAGCGTGACCTCAAGCGGCTGGTGGCCTACTCCTCGGTCGCCCACCTCGGTTTCATCGTGCTCGGCACCTTCGCCTTCACCACCCAGGGGCTCTCCGGCGGGGTCATCCAGATGGTGAACCACGGGGTGTCGACGGGGGCGCTGTTCCTGCTCGTGGGCATGATCTCCGACCGGCGCCACACCCGGGAGATCGCCCAGCTGCGCGGCCTGCAGAAGAGCGCGCCGTTGCTCGCCGGCGTGTTCACCGTCGTGATGCTGTCGTCGCTGGGGCTCCCGGGCCTCAACGGCTTCGTGGGCGAGTTCCTCATCCTCATCGGCAGCTTCCCCACCCGTCGGTGGTGGGCGGTGGTGGCGACCATCGGGGTCATCCTCGCCGCCGTCTACCTGCTGTGGGCCTACCAGCGGGTGTTCCACGGCGTCCCCGAGGGCGAGAACGCCACCATGCCCGACATGAGCCGGCGGGAGCTGGCGGTGCTGGCCCCCCTGCTGGCCGCCATCGTGTTCCTCGGCGTCTACCCCAAGCCGGTGCTCGATCGCATCGAGCCCGCCGTCGACCGGCTCCTCACCCACGTCGAGGACAACTCGGGCTTCACCCAGCCCGAGATCGCCGCCGAGGGGCGAGGCGAGTGACCACTCGCCGGGGAGCGGGGAGGCGGTGGAGCCCATGACACCCGTCGCCCAGCTCGAACCGGTCCTCACCCCTCAGGTCGACTGGTTCGCCGTCTCGCCCCTGCTGGTCCTGGTGGGCGCCGCCCTGGTCCTGCTCACCGCCGCCGCCCTCAGCCGGAGCAGCCCGCCCAAGGGCTTCTACGCCGTGTTCACGGTCGTCAGCTGCGGGCTGGCCGTCGCCTGCTCGGTGCTGCTGTGGGAGCGGGTCACCGATCCGACCGACGGACCCTTCACCGCCATCGCCGGAGCGGTCACCATCGACGGCTTCACCGTGTTCTTCACGGTCGTGATCGCCGTCGCCATCGCCCTCGGTGCCCTCGTCTCGGACGACTACCTCCGCCGCGAGGGCCTCGACGGCCCTGAGCTCTACGTGCTGATGCTCCTGTCGGGTGCCGGCGGGATCGTCATGGCCATGGCCAACGACCTCATCGTGGTGTTCCTCGGCCTCGAGACCCTGTCGATCGCCCTGTACGTGATGGCAGGGTTCCACCTGCGCCGGCTGGAGTCCCAGGAGTCGGCCATCAAGTACTTCGTCCTCGGGTCGTTCTCCTCGGCGTTCCTGCTCTACGGCATCGCCCTGGTCTACGGCGCCACCGGCTCGACCAACTTCAGCGAGATCGCCCGGTTCCTCTCGGACAACGTGCTGATGGCCGACGGCCTGCTCTTCGCCGGCTTCGCCCTGTTGCTGGTGGGCCTCGGCTTCAAGGTGGCCGCCGCCCCCTTCCACGTCTGGACACCCGACGTCTACCAGGGCGCGCCCACGCCGGTCACCGCCTTCATGGCATCGGTCGCCAAGGCAGCCGGGTTCGCCGCCCTGCTGCGGGTGTTCATGTCGACCTTCGAGCTGTACCGCCTCGACTGGCAGCCGATCATGTGGGCCCTGGCGGTGCTGACCTTGGTCGTCGGGTCCTTCCTGGCCATCGTGCAGAGCGACGTGAAGAGGATGCTGGCCTACAGCTCCATCAGCCATGCCGGCTTCGTGCTCGTCGGCGTCCAGGCGGCCAGCGACCGGGGGGTGGCCGGAGCGTTGTTCTACCTGCTGGCCTACACGTTCATGGTGGTGGGCAGCTTCGGGGTGGCGACCGTGGTGGGGGGCCGGGGCGACGCTGCCCACCACCTGTCGGACTACCGGGGCCTGGCGGCGCGCCGTCCGGCGCTGGCACTGGCGTTCACCGTGCTGCTGCTCGCCCAGGCGGGCGTGCCGCTGACCTCGGGGTTCCTCGCCAAGTTCTACGTCATCGGCGCCGCCGTCGAGGCCGACAGCTACGCCCTCGCCCTCATCGCCATGGTGTCGGCGGTCGTGTCGGCCTTCGTCTACCTGCGCATCACCGTGGCCATGTACATGTCGGACGACGATGCCGGGGCGCCTCGACCGGCGCTACGGGTGCCGCCCGGCGCCGCCCTCAGCCTCGCCGTCGCCGTGGCCTTCACCATCGCCGTGGGCCTGCTGCCCTCGGCGGTGATCGACCTGGCCCGAGACGCCGTCCCCGCCCTGCTCAGCGCCGGTCCATGAGCCGAACCATGCGCCCGGCGCCCTTTGGACCCGACGTGAACGCCTTCACTAGGCTGCCCTGAGCGTGTCCGAGTTCCTGCGTGCCTACCTCACCGTGGCCGTGTTCGGCGGGGCCGCCGGGCTGCTGGTGTTGGCCTTGTCGACGGTGGGGCGGCTGCTGCGACCGTCCCGGCCGAGTCGCCAGAAGTCGATCGCCTACGAGAGCGGCGTCGACCCGGTCGGTCCGGGGTTCAGCCAGAGCCAGGTCCGCTACTACATCTTCGCCCTGCTGTTCGTGCTGTTCGACGTGGAGGCGGTCTACATCTTCCCCTGGGCGCTGCGGCTCGAGGAGTACGGCATGTTCGGGCTGGTGGAGATGGGCGTGTTCATCGTCATACTCGCTCTCGGACTGGTGTACGCCTGGCGGAAAGGGGTGCTGCGGTGGGTCTGATCGAGCGGGGCAAGCTACCGAAGCCGCTCAGCCATCTGTTGAGCCTGAGCCGGAGCTACTCGCTGTGGGTCTACCAGTGGGGCCTGGCCTGCTGTGCCATCGAGATGGGGGCCTGCTTCGGCTCCCCGCGCTACGACGTGATGCGCCTCGGCGTCATCCCGTTTCCCGCCAGCCCCCGCCAGGCCGACCTGGTGGTCATCTCGGGAACCGTGACCGACAAGATGGCCCCCGCCATCCGCCGGCTCTACGAGCAGATGCCCGACCCCAAGTACGTCATCTCCATGGGGAGCTGCGCCAACTGCGGCGGGCCCTACTGGGACTCGTACTCGGTCACCAAGGGCGTCGACCAGATCGTGCCCGTCGACGTCTACGTGCCCGGTTGCCCGCCGCGGCCCGAGGCTCTCCTCGAAGGCATCGTGCTGCTCCAGCAGCGGATCCGCAACGAGGACATGGCCGAACGGTGGAAGGGTGACCCCATTGTCGTCGGCTGACCCCGGAGGCGACGAGGACCCGACCGGCAAGACGCCGCCCCCACCGGCGGAGGAGATCACCGACCCCGCGCTCCGGGCCGAGGTCGACAACCCGGCCCAGAGCAACGCCCCCACCGGGTCCGACGCCTCACCGGCAAGCGGACGCTCGGCGGCGGACGACGCCCCCCAGCCTGCCGCCGGCGCTCCCGACGAGCTGTCGAGCGACCAGACGCCTGCCCAGGGCGGCGAGGAGGGGACGACGATCCCCGACGAGAGCTTGGCCGACGTCGCCGGCGGCGACGCCGGTGCGCCCGAGAGTGGCCCGTCCCCGACGTCGCCCGACGTCGTCCCGGCCCAGCCGGTCGGCTCCGCGCCGGGCGAAGGAGGCGCCACCGTGCCGGAGCAGCCGGCGTCGCCGACCGGCGCTCTGGCGGGCGAGAGCGCGCTGGCCGGCCCGGCGGAGGCCGAACGGGTCGCCGAGGCGAGCGCCGCCGGCACGGTCGACGTGGGGGAGCCGGAAGTCGGCGCCGTCGACGAGGCCCGCCAGCAGCTCGTCGATCGCCTCGAGGCCGCCCTCGACGGTCGGCTGCTCGGCTCGCACATCGTCCCTGGGGTGGACGCCACGGTCAGGGTGGGCGTCGACGACTGGCACCGCACGTTCGAGGTGTGCCGCGACGACCTCGGGCTCACCTACTTCGACTTCATCTCGGCCATCGACTGGCTTCCGTCGCCCTACGGGCGCAGCGAGGATGTGGGGGCCGACAACGGCGACCAGGCCGACGGTGGGGAGGAGCGCACGCCTGTCGACGTCGCCTCCAGCGCCGAGTTGGAGCACGGGACCACGGGAGGCGAGACCCGCTTCCAGCTGCTCGCCCGGCTGGTGTCGCCCACCACCCACCTCGGTCTCACCCTGAAGGCCGACGTCGACGACGACGAGCCCCGGGCCCCCACGGTGTCCGACGTGTACGCCGGCGCCGACTGGCACGAACGGGAGACGTGGGAGATGTACGGCATCGACTTCTCCGGCCACCCCAACCTGGTGCACCTGTACCTCCCGGGCGCGTTCGAGGGGCACCCGCTGCGCAAGGACTTCCCGCTCCTGGCCCGCGAGGTCAAGCCGTGGCCCGGGCTGGTCGACGTGGAGGCGATGCCGGGTGAGGACGAGGCGGCGGCATCGTGAGCTGCCGCCGATGAGCGTCTCGGAGCGCCAGCAACGGGCCTACATCGGGGGCCAGGCCGCCGAAGCCCGGGTCAACGTCGAGCTCCAGACCGACGGGATGACCCTCAACATCGGCCCGCAGCACCCGGCGACCCACGGGACGCTGCGCATCATCACCCGCCTCGACGGCGAGCAGGTCATCTCCGCCGAGCCGGTGATGGGCTACATGCACCGCGGCTACGAGAAGCTGACCGAGGTCCGGACCTACCCGCAGATCAACACCCTGGTCAACCGCATCGACTGGCTCGGGAGCTTCGCCAACGAGGTGCCGTTCATCCTGGCCGCCGAGCAGCTGATGGAGATCGAGGCACCGCCTCGCGCCCAGTGGATCCGCACGATCCTCTTCGAGCTCAGCCGCATCGCCAACATCACGCTGTTCCTCGGCGACATGGGCGTCCAGCTCGGGGCCATCACCGCCGTGTTCTACGCCTTCCGCGACCGCGAGCACGTGCTGAACCAGATCGAGGCAGCCACCGGCGGGCGTTTCCACCCCAACTACGACCGCATCGGCGGCCTCAAGGAGGACCTCCCCCGGGGCTGGGTGGCCGAGACCAAGTCGGTGATGGAGAAGGTCCGCCACTTCTGCGACGAGATGGAGACGCTCATCCTCGGCAACGAGATCTTCGAGACCCGTACCAGGGGCATCGGGGTCATCCCGCCCGAGATGGGACTGAGCTACGGGCTCTCCGGCGCCAACCTCCGCGCCTCGGGCGTCGACTGGGACCTCCGGCGCGACAGCCCCAATCTCCTGGCGTGGAAGGAGGTCGACTGGAAGGTCTGGACCCATCCCGACGGCGACAGCTTCGCCCGCTACTGGGTGCGGCTCCAGGAGACCCGGGAAGCCACCTTCATCATCGACCGTCTTCTCGACGGCCTGCCCGCCGGATCGATCATGGCCAAGGTGCCCCGCATCATCAAGGTGCCGGCGGGCGAGGCCTGGGTCGCCACCGAGAACCCGCTGGGGGAGATGGGCTACTACGTGGTGAGCAAGGGCGACCTGGGGCCGTTCAGGGTCAAGATCCGTACGCCGTCGTTCAACAACATCTCGATCGTCCCGTGGGTGCTCAAGGGCGTCTACGTTCCCGACGTGGTCACCATCCTCGCCAGCCTCTACTTCATCCTCGGCGACATAGATAGATGAGAAACAGCGCGCCGAAGGCGCACCTCTGGCTTTTTGCTCACCCCGCGAGGTGGTGCTTCGACGGCGCAGCCGGGCGGGTGGCGCCGACGGAAGGGGCCCGCCCCGAGCGCAGCGAGGGGTGGGAAGGGTTCACCGTCGGTGACAGGACCCGCCCGGCGGGTGAGCAGGCGAGGCGTCGGTGATTCTCGCGCTCGCCTACTGGCAGCAGCTCACCATCAAGGTCCTCGCCATCCTCGTCATCGTGCCCACCGCCACGGCCATCATCGTCCAGACGTTCCTGTTCAAGGTGATGGCCCACATGCAGAGCCGGCTGGGCCCCATGGAGGCAGGCCCGCATGGCGCCCTGCAGCTCATGGCCGACGGGGCCAAGTTCGTCCAGAAGGAGCTGCTGGCCCCGGCCCGAGCCGACCGACGCGTGTTCACCCTGGCCCCCATCGTGGTGCTGCTGTCCACCTTCTTGCTGTTCGTGGTCATCCCCGCCGGGCCGAGCATCGTGGCCGAGGACCTCGACCTCGGCATCTTCTTCGCTCTGGCGGTGTCGTCGATCTCGGTGCTCGGCGTGCTCATGGCCGGATGGGCTTCGGCCAACAAGTACGCCCTCATCGGTGGCCTGCGGGCCGCCGGCCAGCTCATCGCCTATGAGCTGCCGCTGGTGCTCGCCGTCGTCGGCGTGGTGATCCAGTCCGGCGAGCTCAGCCTGCAGGGCATCGTGCGAGCCCAGGCCGAGGGCGAGATCTTCGGCTTCGGCCTCATCGGCCAGCCGTTCGTCATCACCCAGTTCATCGGCTTCGTGCTGTTCCTCGTCGCCACCCAGGCCGAGCTCACCCAGCCACCCTTCGACATGCCGGTGGCCGAGTCCGAGCTCGTCGCCGGCTACCAGGTGGAGTACAGCGGCCTGCAGTTCCTCTACTTCTACCTCGGTGAGTTCGGTGCCGCCTTCGCCTTCTCGGCCCTCGCCGCCACCATGTTCCTCGGCGGCTGGTGGGCGCCGGGGCTGGATCTCGACGGCGGCCTGCTGTCGAACGTGGTAGGCCCCATGGTCCTGTTCGCCAAGACCATGGCGGTGGCCTTCCTGATCTTCTGGATCCGTTTCACCTACCCTCGCCTGCGAGAGGACCAGCTGCAGACGTTCGCGTGGAAGTACCTCATTCCCCTGTCACTCCTGAACATCCTGGCAACCGGTGTGTTCAAGGTGGTCTTCTAACCGTCGAGAGAGGAGGAACAGCCCATGCCCGAGCTCCCCGGCCTGATGAAGGGCCTCAGCGTCACGCTTCGCACGATGCTGCGCCCCGCCGTCACCACCCAGTACCCCCACGTCAAGGAGGCTCCTCCCACCCGTGCCCGGGGCGTGATCGCCCTCAAGGAGGAGAACTGCACGGTGTGCATGCTGTGCGCCCGGCAGTGCCCCGACTGGTGCATCTACATCGAGGGCCACAAGACCAAGGCACCGCCGCGGCGGGCAGGCGGCAAGCCCCGCACCGTGCAGCTGCTCGACCGCTTCGACATCGACTACTCGCTGTGCATGTACTGCGGGATCTGCGTCGAGGTGTGCCCGTTCGACGCCCTGTTCTGGAGCCCGGAGTACGAGTACTCCGAGCCCCGCATCGCCGACCTGCTCCACGACAAGGACCGACTGGGTGAGTGGATGGAGGGCGTCCCCCAGCCCGAGCCGCTCGAAGCCGGCGCTCAGGCCAAGAAGAAGTAGACCTCTCTCGTGCTCGGCCAAAACATCGCCTTCACCATCCTCGCCCTGGCTGCGGTCGTGGCCGCCGTGCGTGTGGTCACCACCCGCAACGTCGTCCACGCCGCTCTCTACCTGGTGATGGTGCTCGCCAGCGTGGGTGCGCTCTACGTGCTGCTGGCGGCCGAGTTCGTGGCGGGGGTGCAGATCCTGATCTACATCGGGGCGATCGTGGTGCTGTTCTTGTTCGGGATCATGCTGACCCGCGCCACCATCGGCACCGAGGCGGGCCTCGACAACGACCAGCGGTGGATGGCCGGGGTCACCGCGGTGTTCCTGCTGGGCGTGCTGAGCTTCGTGCTGGTCGACGCGTTCGGCGACGAACGCCTTCCCACCCTGACCAACCTCAGCCGGGAGGAGCTCACGGCGCAACGGGGAACGGGCGCGGTCGGCGACGCCATCTTCTCCACGTACCTGCTGCCGTTCGAAGTGGTCTCGGTGCTCCTTCTCGCCGCCCTCGTCGGCGCCATCGTCCTGGCGAGGCGGGATTGATGTTTCGGCCTCACTCGCTCGCTGCGCTCGCTCCGTTCGGCCGGGGCGCTGACCACTCATCTGGCTCGCTGCGCTCGCCCGACCGCCAGCCGGTGGGGCCGCCTTCGGCGGCGCGCTCGGCCGGCGGCCAAGAGCACCTCCTCAGCTCGTCGCCGAACCTCCGGTTCGGCGACGAAACATAATCATGTTCGTCAACCAGTTCCTCCTGCTGGGGGCCGTCCTGTTCTGCATCGGGGTCTATGGCGTGCTGGCTCGGCGCAACGGGGTCCTGGTGCTCATGTCGATCGAGCTGATCCTCAACGCGGTGAACATCAACCTGGTGGCCCTGGGATCGCTCCAGGGGCCCGAGGCAGCCGTGGCCGGCCAGGTCTTCGCCCTGTTCGTGATCACCATCGCCGCCGCCGAGGTGGGCGTGGGCCTGGCCATCGTGTTGCTCATCTACCGCAACCGCCACTCGGTCGACCTCGACGAGGTCGACCTCATGAAGGGATAGCCCCAGGCTGATGCTCGAGCACCTCTGGGTCATCCCCGCGATCACGTTCACCTCGTTCTGGCTCATCCTCTTCGTGGGCAAGCGCCTCCCCAAGCGCGGCGCCGAGATCGGCATCGCCGCTCTCGCCCTGGCCTTCGGGCTGTCGTGCGTGGCCGTGGCCCAGTGGATGGATCGCCCGGCCCAGGAGGTCGTCGCTCCCGCCGCCGAAGGAGCCCATGGGGGTGAGGCGGGAGGTGCCGAGGAGGGCGAGGGCGACCACGCCGAAGAGGGCGAGGGCGACCACGCCGAGGAGCCCGAGGCGCAGGAAGGCCACGCCCGGGGAGTGGTCCAGGTGCTGGCCGCCCAACCGGCCGGGGGCGAGGGAGAGGCCGGCCACGTGGCCGAACCCATCCGCTCGGCGGTGGAGCGCAACGTCACGTGGTTCTCGATCGGCGACGTCGACGTCACCGTGGGCACGGTCGCCGACGGCCTCTCCGTGGTGCTGCTGTTCACGGTCACGCTGATCTCGCTGCTGGTCCACATCTTCTCGACCAACTACATGCACGGCGACGTCCGCTACACCTACTTCTTCGCCGCGCTCTCGCTGTTCACCACCGGGATGCTGCTGCTGGTCGTGTCGAGCAGCACGCTGCAGGCCCTGTTCGGCTGGGAGCTGATGGGCGTGTGCAGCTTCATGCTGATCGGGCACTGGTGGGAGAAGAAGGAGAACTCCGACGCCGCCATGAAGGCGTTCCTCACGACCCGCACCGGCGACATCGGCCTGCTGGTCGGCATCGTGACCCTGTTCTTCGCCGCCGGCCAGACCTTCGACATCGCCCGGATCAACGAGGCGGCGCTGAGCGGGGGGATCGTGCCCACCGCCCTGGTGGTGGGAGCGGCAGCCCTGCTCGTCGGGGTGATCGGCAAGTCGGCCCAGTTCC
>JAHWJH010000092.1 GCA_019348555.1 Actinomycetota bacterium | reverse complement strand
CGGCCACTGCCCACTCGTCGTGTTGTTCGACGATGACGGCGGTGACGAGGCGGTCGATGGCGGCGTCGTTGGGGAAGACGCCCACGACATCGGTGCGCCGCTTGATCTCGCGGTGCAGGCGCTCGAGGTAGGGATCGGGCCGGGGCGCGGTGCTGCCCTTTCGGGCGGTCCGTTTCCCCGGCCCGCACCTCCGAACCGGACGTGCGCGTTCCCACGCATCCGGCTCTCCACAGGTCCATGTCGCTTGGTCATGCGATCGACTCGGCGAGTGCCCACGACCACGGCGTGGTGATCTGTTGGCCTCGGTAGCGGTAGCGCGTCACCACCACCTTGCCGATGTCCATCAGCGTCACCTCGCCGTCCGTCGGCCACCACCTCGGGAGGTAGCGCCGGCGGAGCCACTTCCAGTTGGCGTGTGGGTGCTTGTGGCGAAGCCAGCAGATCACCCTGCGCCAGGTGAACTCGCGCACGTAGTCGAACGTCGACTTCGACACGCCATGGCGGAAGTAGTTGGCCCAGCCCCGCAGCACCGGGGCCAGCCGGTAGCACAGGACTGCGAGCGGTTGGTTCGTCGCCCCTCGGGTCATCGTCCTCACCTTGGCCTTGATGGAGGCGAGCGCCTTCTTCGAGGGGTAGGTGTAGACGAAGAACCGGTTGGTGCCTCGCTTTCGGTGCCGCTGGATGCGGAAGCCGAGGAAGTCGAAGCCTTCGTCGACGGAGACGACCCTCGTCTTCTCCTCCGACAGGCACAAGCCCATGGGAGCGAGCACCGCTGCGACCTCGTCACGCATGACCCCGGCATGGGCACGGGTGCCGTTGACCATCACGACGAAGTCGTCCGCGTAGCGGACGAGCCGATAGGTCGCCAGTCCCTTGCGCCGCCGCCGGTGGCGGGCGCTGGAGTCGCCCATCGCCTGCCACGCCTCGGCGAAGTGTTCGTCGAGGACCGACAGGGCGATGTTGGCGAGCAGCGGTGAGAGGATCCCCCCTTGTGGGGTGCCGGTGATCGTGTCCCTCTCGGTGCCGTCCTGAGAAAGGACGTCAGCCTTGAGGAACGCCTTCACCAGGTCCAGCACGCGCTTGTCCCCGATCCGAGCGCGCACGCGATCCATGAGGGCCGCGTGGTCGATCTCGTCGAAGCACGCCGTGATGTCTGCCTCCAGCACCCAGCCGTAGTTGCGGGGTGCCGACGCGAGGTAGTGGATCTCGGCGATGGCGTCCTGGGCCCGGCGCCTCGGGCGGAAGCCGTAGGAACACGGCTGGAAGTCCGCCTCGAAGATCGGCTCGAGCACCAGCTTGAGGGCGGCCTGAACGGTCCGGTCCCGGACGGTCGGGATGCCCAAGGCCCGCAGTTTCCCGTTGGCCTTGGGGATCATCGCCTCCCGCACCGGGTTGGGGCGGAACCGTCGAGCCTTGAGGTCGTCTCGCAGCTCGGGAAGGAACCGCCTGGTGCCAAAGACGATGGAGCGGGGTGCCACTCCGTCGACTCCAGCGGACCGTGCCCCTCGATTGCCCCGGACCCGATCCCACGCGACCACCAGGAAGGCGGGATCGGCGACGAGGTTGTAGAGGTCATCGAAGCAACGACGGGAATCGTCACTTGCCCAGCGATGCAGCTTGGCCTGGATGCTCAGTACCCGCGACTCGGCCTCAAAGAGGTCGGGCCACGAATCGCCGATGTTCACCGGCGAGCTCCTGACGTTCCAGCACGTCGGCTGCGAACCTGCTGCCCTCCTTCGCCATGTGGCCGGCTCTCCCGGCCTCGGACTACTACGAGGGCTCCGCCCCAGCGCCGAGCCATCAGCTGACGGTGTGCCTTCCCGCTGACGCCTGGTTGGGCGCCAGGGTGGGAGGCTCGACGTTGGTTCCCACGTTCACCTCATGACCGTTCGACGGGATGGGTGCCCAGCTCTTCCCCTGCAGCCTCGCCACGACTACGCCGCAGGCCTTCGCCGTGGCCTCCGGGCCGGCCAACCCAAGACCGACGCGAAGTTCCCCGCCGCCAACAGCGACGACGAGTGCGCACTGCTGACCGGCCCAGATCCACCAGATTTCGAGCCGGCGTTCCACTTGAGGGGGTTCCACCACTGGTTCCTGCACTCGTACACCTCTCCGTCTTGCTTGCCGGACCCGGATCGTCTGGCAGTGCCGACCCGTTCCGTCGTTGTCGGGGCTGCTCCCACCACACGCCGCACCTCCGGCGCCCGGCTGCCCCCAGCTTCATCAGGCTGCTGCGACAGCCAGAAGGTGGAGTCCCTTCATCTCCACACGGTCATGTGGCGCCTCGTGGCGCACCGGGTTGGTTGACCAGATCTTCCGCCAGTGCGCCTGCGGGAAGCCGGTGAAGGCGAGGAGGTCCTCGGCGGCGTCGGCGAGCATGCCGGCCACGTCGGGGAACTGGGGGGCCAGCATGGTGGTGACCTCGGCGAGCTGGGAGCGGACGTGGCCGGCGTCGGGCTGGGCGAACACGGTGCGGACTGCGGCGGCGACCATCTCGGCGGAAGCCTTGGGGACGCGGGACAACACGTTGCGCATGAAGTGGACCCGGCAGCGTTGCCAGGCAGCGCCCACGAACACCTTGGCGATGGCCGCCTTCAGGCCCAGGTGGTGATCGGAGATGACCAGGCGAACCCCAGCCAGCCCCCGAGATCGCAAGGAGCGCAGGAACTCGCTCCAGAAGGCCTCGTCCTCGGTGTCGCCCACGGCGCAGCCGAGCACCTCCCGCTCGCCGGTCATGGCCACGCCGGTGGCCACTACCACCGCCCGGCTCACCACCTGGCCGCCCACCCTGCCCTTCAGGTAGGTGGCGTCGCAGAACACGTAGGGGAACTCGACGTGGGCCAGCGTGCGATCCCGGAAGGCGGCCATCTCCTCGTCGAGGCCGGCGCAGATGCGGCTGACCTCGCTCTTGGAGATCCCGGTACCGGCGCCCAGGGCGCCTACCAGGTCGTCGACCTTGCGGGTGGACACGCCGTGCACGTAGGCCTCCATCACCACCGCGAACAGGGCCCGGTCGATGCGGCGACGCCGCTCCAAGATGGAGGGGAAGAAGCTGCCACGGCGCAGCTTGGGGATCTTGAGCTCGACGTCGCCCGCCTTGGTGGTCAACAGGCGATCACGGCTGCCGTTGCGCTGGTTGGTGCGGGTCTCGCTGCGCTCGTAGCGGGTGGCGCCGATCGTCTCGGTCACCTCCGCTTCGATCAGCGCCTGCAGCACGAGCTCGACGCCCCTGCGGATGATGTCGATGTCCCCGCCGGCGCGGATCGCGTCGAGCAGGTTGAGCACGTCAGACTGGATGAGGGTCACCGGGAACTCCCTTCAGCTCTCTTTGGTCGGAAAGCCGAAGATGTCCCGGGGGCCCACCTCAGTGGTGGATCCTCCCGGCTTCTACACAACTCAGTGGGACGTCAACCAGCGCCACTTCGTCGTCTCGCATGCCAGGTGTGACCCCCGGTCGGCACAGGGGACTCAAGCCGCCGCCCTGTACGTCCGACAACATACCTAGTCGCCAATGTCGGCGGCGATTCTCAACGACGTGAGGGAAAGTTTCATGGGCCCCAGATCGAACCGACGAGTCACCGTGCTGTTCCTGACCCTAGCGCTGCTCTTTGGCGTCGCTCCGCCAGCCGCAGCCGCGGGCCCAGGGCTCGTACTTTCTCCCACGTCCGCTGAGATCGGCGCCTCTGTGGTCGCCTCGGGTTCCGGGTTCCCGAAGAGGTCCACTGGTTCCCTGGCTGTTGGTACCACGTCAGTTGCCCGGTTCAAGACGAACTCAAGGGGTGCCTTTTCCGTGTCATTCACCATCCCGGCGGCCACCACGGTGGGCACGGCCGTGGTCACCGCGACCGTCGGTGGAACCAAGGCGTCGGCAGAGCTGGTGATTACCTCCACGACCTCCACGACCTCCACGACGTCTACAACTTCGACGACATCTACGACGTCAACAACGTCACCGCCGAGCGACGATGTCACCGGAAGAATCGCACCGAGGCACGTGGTCGCCACCTCCGGGCCCACCGACCCGAACTTGCGATACGTCCTTGTCACCTGGGACCGCAGCGACCCCGCCGCCACCGGCTATCAGGTGCTCCGGGACGGTGCCGTGGTCAAGACCATTACGGTTTCAGGTGATCCCTGGGACGATCTCTCCTTCACCGATCGAACGGTCACGGCGGCGGCGACCCATGCGTATCAAGTAAGGGCGTTATTCGCCGACGGCAGCAGCAGCGCTCTGTCTCCGGGCTATCGCGTCCACGTACGCTCCACAGCCAATGTCGGCAGCGGGCGGACATTCGCCGTCGACAACTACTCGGGCACCGACCGGCAGCGAGCGCAGGCAGCCGTGGACGCAGCCATTGCCGCGGACGGCGGTGTGGTCCTGTTTGGACCTCGGACTTACACCTTCGACGCCGCTCTCCACGTGAGCGCCGCCGACAACGTCGTGCTCCGAGGTGCGGGGATGGACCGTACCTTCATCCAGCCCGGCTTCGCGGGCGAGAGTGCCACGTGCGGCTCTGGCGGCCAACTCATCGTCTTCGCCGGCCGTCAGACCAAGCTGGCGACCAAGCTGACCTCTCCATTGTCCGTCGGCGACCGTACCCTGAAGGTGGATTCCACCTCCGGACTGGCGGCCGGCCAGCACATCATTCTCTATGAAGCAGGTCCGGTCAGCAATGCCGATCCCTTCCAGACGGAGGCCGCCGGGGTTGTGCAGGACCCGGGTACAGGCAGAGACGAGCGCCATCGATGGGATGCCGGCGAGATCGTCGCAGTCGACACCACAGCCAAGACCGTGACCTTCGAACAACCGCTTTCACAGACATTCACCACCGCGGTCCCCTGGATCCGGCTGGACAGGGGCAATGGCAACGGGATCGAGCTGCTCACCGTCCAAGGTCGCAGCAGCACCGAGACAACGCACTACCGCCTCGTCGACCTCATCCCCCAAGCCAACTTCTCGATGGCCGATGTGCAGGGCCGCTGGGCCAACCGGAACTACGTGAGAGCATCTGGCTATGACATCCGGGTGGTGGGCTTCAAGGGACCGCTCGGTGACCCCGGCGCTACCGATGGCAGCTGCAAATACAAGTTCAGCGTCTGGCGCGCCGCCAACTTCACCTTCGTCGGCGGCGAGATGGGTGAGCCCACGCACAACCATAACACCTCGTTCATCACCACCCAGCGGGCGCAACGCACGCTGGTGAGGGCCTCCCGGTTCTGGGGGAACCGAACCTATGCCTTCAATGAGCACGGGCTCGGGTCTCGCCATTTCCTCTTCGAGAACAACTACGTCGCCGTGGGCCCCGAAGCCGAGAAGGCAGGCGTGTTCATCGGCAACTCCTCGTGGGGCTTCGCCGGGGCCGGCATCGTGCGGAACAATACCTTCGAAGGCAACCGACGGGACATCTCCATGCAGGAGAACTCCTATGAGCTCCAGATCCTCGACAACACCATGCGCAACACGGTCGACCGAGTCATCACCGGCTACGGCTGGGCGGGCCCCGATACTGCTGCCGACCTCTATGGGTCCATTCGATGGACGATCGCCCGCAACCGGATCGAGGGAGCCCAAGGTGACGGGATCGTCCTGGGCGAGAGCTCGAGTCCGTGGTATCCCTACTCCGGGGTGAAGGACGTGATCATCTCCGCCAACCAGCTCGGAGTTCGAGGCACTGCCATCCGCCTGCTCGGGACCAGTACGGCAACGAAGCGCTTCCAGGTGAGCAACAACAGCGGCACGAACGCCTACATCAGGCCGGGGCTTGTCGCGGGTGACTACTGGAAGGCCAACATGGATGGAATCAGCTACGGCACATCGACGGCCGTCGGTTGGAGCACGCCGTACTTCTCATGGGAGGCTCGGGACGCCGGCTGATCGTCCCGCCTAGGGTCCTTTTCGCCGCCTCCCGGCCGTATGATCCTCGGGTGACCGAGCAGAGCCCGGCCCAGCAGCTGGACGTCTCCCGGTTCCTGGATGCACTGCGCCGGCGCCAGAGGACCGTCGCTGCCGTCGCGTTGGCCATGGGGGCGATGGCCCTCGTGCTGTCGCTCCTCCAGACTCCTCTCTATCAGGGCGAAGCGCGTATTGCCCTGGACCCTCCCGGAGGGACAACGGTCTTCGAGCCGGTGACGGCCGCGGCGCGCATCGACCCTGCGGTGGTTGTGGAGACCGAGCTGGAAGTATTGAAAAGCGACGCAGTACGAGACCTGGTCGCCGAGGAACTGGGGCCGGTGCCAGAAGTGCAGGCGGCGCGGGTGGGCGACACCCTGCTGATCGAGGTCAACGGCCACAGTTCCGACCCTGAGCGGGCTGCGGTGGTGACCAACGCCTACGTGCGGAACTACTTGGAGCTGCGGCGTCAACAGGCCGCGGGTGATCTGCTGGCGACGGGCGACCAACTGAGAACCAAGGTTGCCGAGTTGCAATCCGAGATCAACGACCTCGATCCGACCGCCAGTGTTGGGCAGCGCGAAGCCTTGGTGGAGCAACAGGCTCGCTTCAGCGAGCGGCTCAACCAACTCGAGATCGAAGCGGCTCTGCAGTCTGGCGGAGGCCAGATCGTCAATGAGGCTGATGTGCCCGATGCACCGGTCTCCCCCACGCCCGTGCGCAATACCGTACTCGCCCTTGTCGTCGGCGGCCTCCTGGGAGCAGGCGCGGCGTTGGTCGCCGAGTATCGGGACGACACCATCAAGACGCAGGACGATCTATCAGAGGTGATCAAGCCTCTTCCCGTTCTCGGCAGCATTCCGTTGGTCGCCGCATGGGAGAAGGAGGACTGGCGTCCTCACCTGATCGCAGATGACCAAACCGATTCCCTGCGGCCCGGTGAGGCCTATCGCGCGCTGCGGACGGCCGTGAGCCTTCTGGGAGTCGAGCGACCGCTCACTGTGGTGGAGTTCACCAGCGCCCTTCCCGGTGACGGAAAGACCACAACGCTGGCCAATCTTGCCGTCGTCCTGGCCACCGCGGGCCAGCGTGTGGTGATGGTCGACTGCGACCTTCGGCGCCCCAGCCTTCACGCCGCCTTCGAGATGGACAACACCGTGGGGTTCGCCTCGGTGCTGACTGGGGACGTCGAGCTGACGGCGGCTATTCAGCCGATTCGTACCCAGGGCGAACTTGCGCTCCTTTCCTCAGGCGGGCTGGCGCCCAACCCATCGGAGCTCCTCGGGTCGAAGCGGACGTCTGAAGTCCTTTTTGCCCTCCAGTCGGACTTCGACGTGGTACTGGTTGACTCACCGCCAGTGCTGTCGGTTACCGACGCCGCAGTATTGAGCGTGTGGGTTGACGCCGTCTTGGTCGTCACCAGCGCCGGCATCACCACCAGGAAGCACCTTCGCAGTGCGGCAGAGATCCTCCGTCAGGCAGGCGCACCTCTCGGCGGTGCGGTCCTGAACCGGGCGGACGCCCGATCCGGCTACAGCTACGGGTACTACGAGGAGCGACCGGAGGCGCCGCGCCACCGCAGCCCCCGACGAAGGGCCGAATCCGGGATGGATGCCTCAGGCGAGCAGGGGTCGGCGGAGCCCAGCTCCGACAGCGGCGAGATCGACGTGTCCCCGTTCCCCCGGCGAGTCTGAGCGGGCGGCGTTCGGACGGGCGCCTGCGGTGGTGGCCAGCGCCAGCAAGCTGAACGACAGGTCAGCGGAGCCGCGCAGCGTCAAGTGAGGGTCCAGGGTCATGAGCACGGCCAACACCATCAGCGCGGCGAAGCTCGCCACAGCTGCGACCCCTATGGCGTCGGCGCGTGCCCTCGCGACCTGGGCGGTGGCCCGAAGGCTCGTCCACAAGAAGACGAAGAAAGCCACAAATAGAGGGATTCCGCCGTTCCACAACAGCCAGGTGTGCCCACTCTCGATCCAGACGTACTCTCGCCACAGCTCAGGGGCCGGAACGCGAGCTGACGGCCTGACCCCCAAGACAAAGTTGAAGTTGGAGAAGAGTTCCGGCCAGAAGAAGGTCCGCAGGTTCTCGAGCCTCCCCAACCAGCTTGGCGGCAGACCCTGGGCGGAGTCGAAGCCGCTGAGTCGTCGCTCGACCACGGGCTGCATGGCTAGGCCTGAAACAAGCGCTACCGGCAACGTGGCGAGCATGATCCGGCTGAGCCGCCCGGTGAGGAGCCCCACTACGGCAACCACAACCACCAATGCGATGACACCGGAGAACTGCCCAGACGCGAGCCCCCCTAACACGAACAGGCCGGCGGCAGCCGCCAGCAGGGCCCTGAGGGAGCCGCCTCGGAACAACCATCCCAGGGCGATGGCCAAGTTGAACGCCATGACATCACCGGTGGCGATGGAGGAAGCGAGCGTCGACGTTCCCCGGTTGATCCCCAGCGCCTGCTCCTCGCCGAAGGGCGCGTAAAAACCAGCCAACAGATCAGGCATTCCGAACAACTGAAGGGCCTGCAGGATGGCGACCACGGCAACCACGCTTCCTGCGCCCATCGTGACCCAGAGGCACCACCGCACTTGTCGCTCAGTGCGAATGCTGCACCGGATGACCAGATAGATCCCAAAGAACTTCCACAGCGCCAACGCATACAGCACGTCGTCGAGGGCTACTGTCCGGCCTCGAGCGACCATCCACAGGAGCGGGGTGACGGAACTGGTGAACGCGACCACGGCCAGGGTCGCGTCGACCTTCGTCGCTCGGACCTGTAGCCGTTCGCCGGATGTCAGGCGCACGATGCCGCGGCCAACCAAAGCAACACCGACCAACAGTGCCAGCGCCTCACTTGGTCGCAGCAAAGGAAGCACCAAGCCGCGGTCCATCCCGACGATCAGGGGCGTCGTGGCCAAGAGAACGTAGGCGCCTATGGGAGGATGCATGACGACGGCCACCATCAGGGCGGTCGCCATGATGCCGGCCATGGTGACCGCCGGCGACCGTATGAGGGCTGCGGTGAGCACCAGCAACCCGAGGCCGACGACCGTGACCTGCACTGCGCCGACCCTCGGCGGGTTTCGTATCACCTCCATTTCACGTGTGCTCCTGATCGAGTACGACGCCGTCGCTCAGGCAGTTGGCACCGTGGAGTTGAGGGCTTGCACCCGTCACTGGCCCGTTGGAAGGCCGGCGGAGCACTCGAGGTCGGTACGCCGGCCCATGGGCCGAGCGGGGTTGCCGGCTACCACTTCACCCGCTGCCACTGAGCGGGTGACCACGGCTCCCGCACCAACCAGAGCGCCAGTTCCGACGATGACCCCGGGTAAGAGCGTTGCAGCGGCCCCCACGGCGGCCGCATCCTCAACGTGCTACAACGGCCGTACTTCATGCTTGTGCCTCCGCGGGGGTATGCCGTTCTCACGACCACCGGACGCAAGACCGGCAAGAGGCGCCGCAAATGCGTGCGGGCGATCCGAGACGGTGACAAGGTCTACCTGGTCTCGCTCCCCGGCCGATACAGCGCCTGGTTCCGGAACATCCAGGCGGAACCGCAGGTGAAGCTCCGGATACGAGGCGGCACGTTCGACGGCGCCGCCCGGGTGATCGTCGACAGCGACGAATACGAAGCCGCACGAACCATGTACTGCGGCACTTTGACCCCCTTCGACCGACTCGCGTATCTCAATCACAGAACCGGGCGTCCAACCGCAGAACGGATCGAGATGATGCTCCAGCGTTGGTTCACGGTCTGTACCCCGTTGGTCGTGGAGCTGTCAGCCGGGCGGGCGCTGAACGATCCTTGAGGTGTCTA
>JAHWJH010000091.1 GCA_019348555.1 Actinomycetota bacterium | reverse complement strand
GATCCAGGATCATCCGGCTCTGAAGGAGCCGAAAAGATGATCCAACAGGAGTCGCGGCTGCGGGTGGCCGACAACAGCGGGGCCAAGGAGGTCCTCTGCATCAAGGTGCTGGGAGGATCCCGGCGCCGCTACGCGTCGATCGGCGACATCTTCGTGGCCACCGTGAAAGACGCCATTCCCGGAGCCGCGGTCAAGCGGGGCGACGTGGTGAAGTGCGTGGTGGTCCGGGTGAAGAAGGAGAAGCGCCGTCCCGACGGGTCCTACATCCGCTTCGACGAGAACGCCGCCGTGCTCATCAACGATCAGAGCCAGCCCCGCGGCACCCGCATCTTCGGCCCCGTCGGCCGGGAGCTGCGCGACAAGAAGTTCATGCGCATCGTCTCCCTCGCCCCCGAGGTCCTGTAGGTGACCAAGCCGACGACGACGACAGGGCGAGCGACCGGCCGCCGGCCGGCTCCGCCGGTCGGTCTGAGCACGATCAGACTCGTCCGAACGGAGCGAAGCGAGTGAGGACGAAAATGAAGATCAAGAAGGGTGACCGGGTGATGGTGCTCTCGGGCAAGGACCGGGGCAAGGAGGGCGTGGTCATGCGCGCCCTGCCCAGGGAGGGGAAGGTCATCGTCGAAGGCGTCAACACCGCCAAGAAGCACCAGCGCCCGACCCGCATGACCATGCAGGGCGGGATCATCGACAAGGACATGCCCGTCGACGTCTCCAACGTGGCCATCGTCAGCCCCGGCGACGGCAAGCCCACCCGCATCGGGTACCGCATCGACGACAACGGCCAGAAGGTCCGGATCTGCCGCCGCACCGGAGCCGAGCTGCCATGACGGCCACCACCACCACCACCCGGCCGCGGCCACGGCTGCGCCAGCGCTACGACGACGAGGTGCGCAACGCGCTGCGCGAGAAACTGGGCCTGGCCAACGTCATGCAGGTGCCCCGCCTCGAGAAGATCGTGCTCAACATGGGCGTCGGGGGGGCGGTCGGCCAACCCTCGCTGCTCGACGGCGCCGTGCGCGACCTGACCCAGATCACCGGCCAGAAGCCGGTCGTGACCCGGGCTCGGCGCTCGATCGCCGGCTTCAAGCTGCGCGAAGGGAACGCCATCGGCTGCAAGGTCACCCTGCGCTCCGATCGGATGTGGGAGTTCTTCGACCGGCTGATCTCACTGGCCATCCCTCGCATCCGCGACTTCCGAGGCCTGCCCCCCAACAGCTTCGACGGCCGGGGCAACTACACCTTCGGCGTCACCGAGCAGCTGATCTTCCCCGAGATCGACTACGACAAGGTCGACGCCCCCCGAGGCATGGACATCGTGATCGTGACCACTGCCCGAACCGACGACGAAGGTCGAGCCCTGCTCGACGCCTTCAACTTCCCGTTCCGCCGCGAGACCCCGAGGAGCTAGACCCATGGCGAAGAAGGCCTTGGTCGAGAAGCAGAAGCGCACCCCGAAGTACAAGGTGCGGGCGTACACCCGGTGCCGCCGGTGCGGGCGACCCCGCGCCGTGTTCCGCAAGTTCGGGCTGTGCCGGATCTGCCTTCGCGAGATGGTGCACGCCGGCGAGGTGCCCGGCGTCACCAAGGCGAGCTGGTGAGGCCGGCATGAGCATGACCGATCCTGTCGCCGACATGCTGACCCGGCTCCGAAACGGCAACGTCGCCCTGCACGACCAGGTGCGGATGCCGTCGTCGAAGCTGAAGGAGGCCCTGGCCTCGGTGCTCCAGCGCGAGGGCTACATCGAGGGCTTCCAGGTGGAGGCCGACCCCAGCGGTCCCGGTCGCGTCCTCACGGTGACCATGAAGTACACCGCCGACCGCAAGCGCACGATCTCGGGCATCAAGAGGGTCTCGACGCCGGGCCTGCGCATCTACCGTCAGGCCGACCGCCTCCCCCGCGTCCTCGGAGGGCTCGGGGTGGCCGTGCTGTCGACCAGCCAGGGGCTCATGACCGACCGCGAGGCGCGCAAGCGCCACGTCGGCGGCGAGATCCTCTGCTACGTGTGGTGATCGAGAGGATGGGGAGGATGCGCGCATGAGCCGGATCGGTCGAGCCCCCATCCCCATCCCCCCCGGGGTCGAGGTCAGCGTCGCCGACCGGCGGGTCACGGTGAGCGGTCCCCGCGGCACCCTCGAGCGCGAGGTGCCCGAGCCCATCACCGTGCGCACCGACGACGGCTCGGTGCTGGTCGAGCGCCCTGACGACGAGCGCGCCAGCCGCTCGCTCCACGGGCTGGTGCGCTCGCTGCTCGCCAACATGGTCACCGGGGTGAGTGGTGGCTTCAGCAAGGAGCTCGAGATCGTGGGCGTGGGCTATCGGGCCACCGCCGCCGGACCCCAGCGGGTCGACCTGGCCCTCGGGTTCAGCCACCCAGTGTCGGTCGAGGCCCCCGAGGGGGTGACCTTCACCGTGCCGGTGCCCACCCGGATCGTGGTGGACGGCATCGACAAGCAGGTGGTGGGCCAGGTCGCCGCCGACATCCGCCGGTTGCGCAAGCCCGAGCCCTACAAGGGCAAGGGCGTCCGCTACGCCGGGGAACGGGTCATCCGCAAGGCCGGCAAGGCCGCCAAGTAGAGCGAGCGGGAGCTTCCATGAGCACATCGACCACGAGCAGGCACGCAGCGCGCCAGCGCCGCCATCACCGCGTGCGCAAGAAGGTGCAGGGCAGCGCCGAGCGGCCCCGCCTGGCGGTGTTCCGGTCCAACCGTCACACGGTGGCCCAGGTGATCGACGACCGGTCGGGTCGGACGTTGGCGGCGGCGTCCACCCTGGAGGCTGGCGTCCGTTCCGGCGGGCAGTCGACGAGCGACCGCCGCGCTGCCGCCACCGTGGGCCGGCTGGTGGCCGAACGGGCACGGGCCGCCGGGATCCAGCGGGTGGTCTTCGACCGGGGCGGGTTTCTCTACCATGGTCGGATCGCCGCGGTGGCCGAAGCCGCACGCGAAGCAGGGTTGGAGCTGTGAACAGCAGCAGTACCAGAGGGAGACGTGATGTCTGACGCAGGCTTGCGCGATGGCCGCCTGATCACCCGCCCCCGGCGGGTGGCCAAGGTGGTCAAGGGCGGGCGCCGGTTCCAGTTCGCTGCCCTGGTGGTGGTGGGCGACGGCGCCGGCCGGGTGGGCCTCGGCTACGGCAAGGCCCGAGAGGTGCCGCTGTCGATCCAGAAGGGCACCGAGGATGCCAAGAAGAACGTGTTCGACGTCCCTCTGGCCGGATCCACCATCATCCACCCGGTGCTCGGGGAGTTCGGAGCGGCCCGGGTGCTGCTCAAGCCCGCCGCTCCCGGCACCGGGGTCATCGCCGGCGGCGCCGCCCGGGTCATCCTCGAAGAGGCGGGGGTGCACGACGTGTTGTGCAAGTCGTTGGGCTCGTCCAACCACATCAACGTGGCCCGGGCGACCATCGCCGGCCTGCAGTCCCTTCGCCGGCCCGACGTGGTCGCCCGGCTCCGGGGCAAGTCCCCCGAGGAGACCACGCCCGCCGGCCTGCTCGAGGCCTACCGGGCCACGCGCCACCAGCCGCCGCCGCCCCGTGAGGTGGCGTGATGGCCGGCGTCGGCACCGGCGAGAACGTCGCCATGCTGACCGTCACCCAGGTGCGCTCGGGCATCGGGACCAAGCCCAAGCACCGTGGGACCCTGCGGGCATTGGGGCTGGGGCGCATCGGCCGCACCAACGTGTTGCCTGACCGGCCGGAGATCCGAGGGATGATCGCCCGGGTGCCGCACCTGATCGAGGTGCGCCACGGCGAGGGCGCCGACGCCGGAGGTGTCGCATGAAGGTGCACGAACTGCGCCCGGCCGCCGGCTCCAACACCCGCCGGGTCCGGGTGGGACGGGGCATCGGCGGCCGGGGGGGCAAGACCGCCGGGCGAGGCATCAAGGGTCAGCGGGCGCGCAACACCGTTCCCGTCGGATTCGAGGGTGGCCAGATGCCGCTCCAGCGGCGGGTGCCGAAGCTGAAGGGCTTCACGAACCCGTTCCGGATCTCCTACGTGGTGGTCAACCTCGACGCGTTGGAGGGGTTCGAGGGCGACGAGGTGACCCCCGAGACGCTGCGAGCGAAGGGCCTGGTGCCCAAGCAGGGCTTCGTCAAGGTGCTCGGGCGGGGCGAGCTCACCCGCCCGCTGGCGGTGTCGGCGCACGCCTTCTCGTCCACCGCTGAAGCCGCCATCACCGCCGCGGGAGGTACGGTCACCGTCCTGCCCCCGCCCTTCGGGGGCCGTCGCCCGCCGGCCCAGGGCAACGCGCTGACCAACCGCTGACCGTCCGGTCGGCCCAACGCATCTGCCCTCGCCGAGGAGGCGCTGCCGTGCTCACCAGCATGAAGAACGTGTTCAAGGTCGAGGATCTGCGGAACAAGATCCTCTTCACGCTGACCATCATCGCCTTGTATCGGTTCGGGTCGCACGTGCCCACCCCGGGCGTCGACTTCGCAGCCGTGCAGCAGCTCGAGCAACAGGCCAGCGAGGGCGGCGTGCTCGGGTTCTTGAGCTTCTTCTCGGGAGGGGCGCTCACCCGCCTCGCCGTGTTCGGGCTCGGGATCATGCCCTACATCACCGCCTCCATCATCATGCAGGTGCTGGCGGTGGCCATCCCCAAGCTGGAGCAGTGGCAGCAGCAGGGTGCGGTGGGCCAGAAGAAGATCACCCAGTGGACCCGCTACCTCACCGTGGCGCTGGCGGTGCTGCAGTCGACGGGTCTCGCGTTCTTGTTCCACAACGGAGGCGGCGGGCTGTTCAACGCCGAGATCGACCTCATCCCCGAGTTCACCGTGCCCCGGGTGCTGCTGGTGGTGCTCTCGCTCACCGCCGGCACCGCGCTGATCATGTGGATGGGCGAGCTCATCACCCAGCGGGGGGTGGGCAACGGGATGTCGCTGATCATCTTCGCCTCGGTGGTCAGCGGTATCCCCGCCGGCGGGGGCCAGGTGCTGGCCGAGGGCGGGGCCGTGAAGTTCGCCGTCGTGGTGTTCCTGGCCCTGGTGGTGCTGGTGTCGATCGTGTTCGTGGAGCAGGGCCAGCGCCGCATCCCCGTCCAGTTCGCCAAGCGGGTGGTGGGTCGCCGCCAGTACGGCGGTCAGAGCAGCTACATCCCGCTCAAGGTCAACCAGTCGGGCGTGATCCCGATCATCTTCGCCAGCTCGGTGCTCTACCTGCCGGTGCTGCTCACCAACGTGCTGCCCACCGGCGGGTTCTGGGACCGCATTCGGGTGTGGATCAACGACAACCTGCTGCTCCCCGACAACTTCTGGTACATCTCGATCTTCGGGCTGATGATCATCTTCTTCGCCTACTTCTACACGGCCATCACCTTCGACCCGACCAAGCAGGCCGACACCATCCGCAAGCAGGGCGGGTTCATCCCCGGGATCCGGCCTGGCCCCCAGACCGAGCGCCACCTCGCCAAGATCCTCTCCCGCATCACGCTGCCCGGCGCCCTGTTCATCGCCGCCGTCGCCCTGTTGCCCCAGATCCTCCTGGCGCTGTGGGACGTGCGGGGCTTCCAGGGCTTCGGAGGAATCTCCCTGCTCATCGCCGTGGGGGTCGCCCTGGAGACGATGAAGCAGATCGACAGTCAACTGATGATGAGGAACTACGAGAGCTTCCTGAAGTAGTGGCCGTTCCCCGAGTGGTGCTGCTCGGACCCCCCGGCGCCGGCAAGGGGACCCAGGCCGAGCGTCTGGCCGAGCACTACGGCGTGGTCCACGTCTCCACCGGAGACATGCTCCGGGACCCGGCGGGCACCGTCGCCCGCCTGGGGTCCGAGGCCCGGGCGTCCCTCGATGCCGGACAGCTGCTCCCCGACGAGGTCATGATCGACCTGGTGGCCGAACGCCTGGCCCGAGAGGATGTCGTCCGACGCGGCTTCGTGCTCGACGGGTTCCCCCGTACCCTCGCCCAGGCGGAGTCGCTGACCCGCCTGCTCGCTCCTGACCGCATCCACGTGGCCATCCAGCTCCAGGTCCCCTCCGACGTCGTGCTCGCTCGGGTGAGTGGGCGGCGCCTGGCCGCGGGCTCGGCTTCCCGGCTCGACGACCTCGACGAGGTGGTGGTGCGGCGTCTCGCTCGCCACGAGGAGGAGGTCGGGCGGGTGAGCGGCTGGTTCGCCGAGCGAGATCTCCTGGTCACCGTCGACGGCGTCGGCACCGTCGATGAAGTGACCGGGCGCATCCGGTCGGCGGTCGACGCCGCCCTGCCGGGCCCCCGGGGCAGCTGACTGATCCCCGACCGGCTCGGTAGGGTTGGCACCGTGCGACGAAGTCCTGACGAGATCGCCAAGATGCGCAAGGCGGGCCGAGTGGTCGCCGAGATGCACGCCCGCATCCGCGACGCCATCCGGCCCGGGGTGACCACGCTGCAGCTCGACGAGGTGGGCCGGGAGGTGATCGAGCGCAACGGGGCCAGGTCGAACTTCCTCGGCTACCACGGCTTCCCCGCGGTCATCTGCGCCTCGCCCAACTCCGTCATCGTCCACGGCATCCCGAACGACGAGCCCCTGGAGGACGGGGACATCATCTCCATCGACTGCGGCGCGGTCGTGCAGGGCTACCACGGCGACGCCGCGTACACCTGGCCGGTGGGGAGCATCTCGGCGGAGACCGAGAAGCTGCTGCGGGTCACCGAGGAGAGCCTCTGGGCGGGGATCAGCCAGATGCGTGACGGGAACCGGATCTCCGACATCGGCCATGCCGTGCAGACCGTGGCCGAGGGGGCCGGGTACTCCGTCGTGCGGGAGTACGTCGGCCACGCCATCGGCACCGCCATGCACGAGAAGCCCGAGGTGCCCAACTACGGGCCGCCGGGCAAGGGCCCCAAGCTGCGGGTGGGCAACGTGTTCGCCGTCGAGCCGATGGTCAACCTCGGGGCCAAGGAGACCAAGGTGCTGCCCGACGGCTGGGGCGTGGTCACCCTCGACGGTTCCCTGTCGGCCCACTTCGAGCACAGCATCGCCATCACCGAGGACGGCCCCGAGGTGCTCACGGTCCTCTGAGGAGGCTGGTGTGGGCACCGGTCCCCGGGCCGCTTGTGGGACTGCGAAGAAGGTCGGCTAGGATCGCGGACTGGCCCTCTGGCCTCTGGCGCTCCACGCATCTGCAGCACCCGGTGGCGCCGATCCCTCCCGTCCCGCCCTACGGAAAGGTCCACACTGCCGAAGCCCAAGGAAGACGCGATCGTGCTGGAAGGCAAGGTGACCGAGCCGCTCCCCAACGCCATGTTCCGGGTCGAGCTCGACAACGGCCACCAGGTCCTCGCCCACATCTCCGGCAAGATGCGGATGCACTACATCCGCATCCTCCCCGGAGATCGCGTCCAGGTGGAGCTCACGCCGTACGACCTGACCCGCGGCCGTATCACCTACAGGTACAAGTGATGAAGGTCAGACCCAGCGTCAAGACGATGTGCGAGAAGTGCAAGGTGATTCGCCGCCACGGCCGCGTCCAGGTCATCTGCACCAACCCTCGCCACAAGCAGCGGCAGGGGTAGGTAGCGCATGGCACGGATCTCCGGCGTCGACATCCCCCGGGAGAAGCGGTTGGCCATCGCGCTGACCTACATCTACGGCGTCGGCCCCTCGCGGGCGCTCGAGGTGTGCGAGGCCACCGGCGTGGCTGCCGACACCAGGGTGCGTGACCTCACCGACGACGAGGTGGCCCAGATCCGCACCTGGGTCGACCAGAACCTGCGGGTCGAGGGAGACCTGCGTCGTGAGGTGTCGACCGACATCAAGCGCAAGATGGAGATCGGGTCCTACCAGGGGCTGCGCCACCGCCGGGGCCTGCCGGTGCACGGGCAACGCACCCACACCAACGCCCGGACCCGCAAGGGGCCGAAGAAGACCGTCGCCGGCAAGAAGAAGGTCAGGAAGTAGGAGGACATGGCCAAGCCGAAGCCAGGAGGCCGCCGACCCCGGCGCCGCGAGCGCAAGAACGTCACCTACGGGATCGCCCACATCAAGAGCTCGTTCAACAACACCATCGTCAGCATCAGCGACCAGGAGGGAAACGTCCTGGCCTGGGCATCGGCGGGCAACGTCGGGTTCAAGGGTTCCCGCAAGTCCACTCCCTTCGCCGCGCAGATGGCTGCCGAGCAGTGCGCCCGGCGGGCCATGGAGCACGGGGTGCGCCGCGTCGACGTATTGGTGAAGGGTCCCGGCTCGGGCCGAGAGACCGCCATCCGCTCGATCATGAGCGTGGGGATCGAGGTCACCGGCATCAAGGACGTCACTCCCATGCCCCACAACGGGTGCCGGCCGCCGAAGCGGAGGCGGGTCTGATGGCGCGCTACACCGGACCGGTGTGTCGGCTGTGCCGCCGCGAGAAGATGAAGCTGTTCCTCAAGGGGGCCAAGTGCGACACGATGAAGTGCCCGATCGAGCGGCGGCCCTACCCGCCGGGTGAGCACGGTCGCACCCAGCTGCGGCGCAAGGACTCCGAGTACCTGGTGCAGCTCCGCGAGAAGCAGAAGGCCCGGCGCATCTACGGCCTCATGGAGAAGCAGTTCCGTAACCTCTACCAGGAGGCCAACCGCCAGAAGGGCGTCACCGGCGAGAACCTGCTGCGCATGCTCGAGCTGCGCCTCGACAACGTGGTGTTCCGGGCGGGGTGGGGAGCGAGCCGCTCCCAGGCTCGCCAGCTGGTGCGCCACGGCCACGTCAAGGTCAACGGGAAGCGGGTGACCATCCCGTCCTACACGTTGCGCAAGGACGACGTGGTCGAGCTCGGCGAGCGGGCCAAGGCGATGATCGTCATCCGCCACAACCTCGACACCATCGACCGTCAGGTCCCCCCCTGGCTGGAGGGAGCGCCCCAGGCGGCTTCGGTCACCGTGCGTGACCTCCCGCTCAGGGCCCACATCGACGTTCCCGTGCGCGAGCAGCTGATCGTCGAGCTCTACAGCAAGTAGGACCAGCCGGGCCGGGGGGAGCGGAGGTCCGCCCCCCACGCCCTCGGATCATCCAGCGATCACAAGGAGAGACGAGATCGATGCTGGTCATTCAGCGCCCGAACGTCGAAGTTGTCAGCGAGGCCGAGCAGAACCGGCAGCGCTTCGCCATCAGCCCCCTCGAGCCCGGGTTCGGCCACACGCTGGGCAACGCCCTGCGGCGGACCTTGCTCTCGTCGATCCCCGGAGCGGCGATCACCTCGGTGCAGTTCGACGACGCCCTGCACGAGTTCTCCACCATCGCCGGAGTCACCGAGGACGTGACCGACATCATCCTCAACCTCAAGGACGTGGTGCTCACCAGCACCGCCGACCACCCTGTCACCCTTCGCCTCGACGTGCGGGGCCCGGCCGACGTGACCGCCGGCGACATCAAGACCACCGCAGACGTCGAGATCCTCAACCCCGCCCTCCACATCGCCACCCTCAACGACAAGGGCCGCCTCGGCATCGACCTCACCGTCGGGGTGCTGCTCGTCGACGACCGGCGCAGCAACCTCATGGCGCTGCGTGCGCTGCTCGAGCCGCTGCGCTGCGACATCGTCCTTGCCGAGACGGGCGAGGAGGCGCTGCAGCGGCTGTTGATGGAGGACTTCGCAGTCATCTTGCTCGACGTGCAGCTGCCGGGCTTGGACGGCTTCGAGGTCGCCGAGCTCATCAAGCAACGCGAGCGCACACGACACGTTCCGTTGATCTTCCTGACGGCGACCACCGGCGCGCAGACCGCGATGCGCGGGTATTCCGTTGGCGCTGTCGACTTCGTGAGCAAGCCGTTTGACCCCGTTGTGCTGCGTTCTAAGGT
>JAHWJH010000090.1 GCA_019348555.1 Actinomycetota bacterium | reverse complement strand
TGCGGCCGATGGTGGCGGGCGCCTTGCCTTCCTCCTCGAGTTGTCGGGCGTACAGCTCGATGTGGGTGCGCGTGGCCTCGAACATCCCGAGGCGGTGTTCGCCGCACCAGCGGATGAACTGGCGCAGATCCAGGGTGTACGCCTCGCGGGTCCGGCCGGAGTAGCCGGCCAGGAATCCCGCGGCAGTCGTCACCTCCGGGGAAGTCTCGGTTGGCTCGTAGAGCACCACGGTATGGGAAGCAGCCATGACTGGCTCCTCTCGCAACGGGAGCCGGGCCGGTGCCGAACGGCATCGCGCCCGGCTCGTGAATGTGCCGTCCCTATCAGCACACGAATCGCCCTAGACCGCCAGAACGCAGGCGTACATAGCCGGCGTTAGGGCCGGCCTACCTTTGGTTCCCTGGGGATGTCTCCCAGGGGAGGGACAGCGAGCCGGCACCGTCCTCGAGGGGGGACGCAGGTGTCCGATGACTGGCACAGGCGTGGGCGTCGGATCATCGCGATTGCCCCTCTGCCTATCGCCCCGAACGGTGTCGACGACCGGTTCATCTCTTCTGTGTCAGCGGAACCGCCAACTGGTTCATTCACGTCGTCTCGAATGGATCCCTTTGGTTGGCCTGTCACGCGGCCTGCCTGGTCACGTGGTCTGCCTGGCCGAATGGCGCTCCTAGAGGGTTCTCCAGTCGTTCGTTCGCTAACCCGGAGCTTCGAGACCTACCAGCTGAAGTAGTCCTGACTACGGGTCCGACACCGAGGTTGCTCGGCGGAAGGACCCGTCTGTCGACCGCCACCTGCGGCGCCTGCTTCCCTCAAGCCAGCGGCTCGATGTTTTGGTTGAGGTGAAAGAGATTCTGTGGGTCGTACGCGGTCTTGACCTGACGCAGGCGTTCATAGTTGCGCCCGTAGTTCTCGGGGGCCCGCCCGGCATCGTCACCGGACATGAAGTTGACGTAGCCCCCGTTTAGGTCGGAGTGAGGATGGATGGCGGCGTAGTAGTCACGCACCCAGCTGATGTTCGCCTCGTTGTCGGCTGGATCAGGCCACATGCCGGCAATCACGGCTGCGAACGTGGCGTCTCGGTGGGCGAATGCGGTTTCCTCCGGGCCCAGCCGGTGCGGAGCACCGTTGATGGAGTACAGGTGCATGGTCGAGTTCACCACCGGCGTCTTCTTGCCGTGCTCGATGTGCGCCTGTATCGCTTCGTCCGTGAGCTCCCGCATGAAGTCGGCCTTCCAGTAGTGCTGGAGACCGCGAGGTACGAGACCGTCGAAGGCGGAGTTCAGGGCCGGATAGGGCATTGGCCCCACATGCTGGGCCTTCACCTCCGCCACCTCTCTCAGCGGGCTGATGGCGTCCTCGGCCTCATCGACCCTGCCGCTCCAGCACACGACCATGGCGCAGAACAGGTCACCGTGGCGGTCCTCGGGAATGAACGGCAGCGGGGGGGCGATCTGCCAGGCGAAGAAGGCTCCCAGCTGTTCCGGCGCATCTTGGATGAGCTCGCGGTAGCAGGCCATCACCGCAGCGGCGTCCTCGACCTCGTAGAACAACGGCCCGCCGTAGATGGTCGCGATGTCGTGGAGGTTCAGCTCGAGGGCGGTGACGACACCGAAGTTGCCGCCACCTCCACGCAGCGCCCAGAACAGGTCCTCGTTGGCGTGGTCGTTCGCGGTCAGGATGCGCCCATCTGCGGTCACCACCTCCGCCCCCACGACGTTGTCGCACGACAGGCCGCAGCCACGGGCGAGGTACCCGATGCCACCACCCAGGGTCAGTCCCGCGATGCCGGTCGACGACACGACGCCGCCCGGCGTCGCCAGACCGTGGACCGCCCCGGCACGATCGAGCTCACGCCACACGACGCCCGACTGGGCGCGGATGGTGGCGCGGTCGGGATCGACGTGGATGCCCTTCATGGGAGCGAGGTCGATCATGAGACCCCCGTCGGTGACCGCCACGTCCTTGCGGCGCTGGAGAAGGGGGGCTGGTCGCTCGGGGGCGAGCAGTCGGGGCACGTGATCCTGCGCGACCTGGCGACCACCGGCGACGGGATGCTCACCGGCCTCGCCGTCGCCGATCTGGTGCATCGGGCGGGCACGTCTCTCGCGGCCCTGGCCGCTTCGGCGATGACCCGCCTGCCCCAGGTGCTGCGGGCGGTGGCCGTCGCCCGTCGCCATCCCGACATCGCCGTCGCCGTGGCCGACGATCTGGCCGACGCCGAATCCGAGCTCGGCGACGCCGGCCGCGTCGTGCTGCGCCCGAGCGGAACCGAGCCCGTGGTACGGGTCATGGTGGAAGCTCCGACTCCGGATCAGGCCGAACGGGTGGCCGAGCGCCTGGTTCGAGCTGTCGAGCGGGTGGCCGTCCCGGGCCCCGGCTGAAGGGCTCCGGGCGCCCTCGGGTGGCGGGGTGGCCGCTCGGGCGCCGGTAGCCTGCGCTCGCATGTGCGGGATCATCGCCGTCGTCCGCCGGCCCACCGACCGCCGGGAGCCCCAGGTGGCGGAGATCCTCAGCATCGCTGCTCGGGCCGAGGCGGCCCTCGTCGGCTTGGACCAGCCTGCGGCGGCGATCGACGCCGCCGCCACCGCCCTGGAGGAGCTCGACGCCCAGCTCCGAGGGGCGGTCGGCACCCGATTCCTCGTGACCCATCCCTCTGCGGCCGACCAGCTGGCTGCGCTCACCGAGCGCTTGGCGGCCGACATCGACCAGCTCGACATCGACATCGACTCCGGCGCCCTCGCCCTCAGCGGTCGAGCGCTGGAGGCGGTCAACGCCGCCCTGGTCCGCCTGCGTGACGCCCGCTGGGCGGTGGCCAAGGACCGGCTGGTGTCGGCTCGCGCCGTGGCCCAGCTGGCCGGACCGGGAGCCGGCGACGCCGCCATCGCCGCCTTCACGTCGGTCCAGACGGCGCTGTCGGCCATCGACCGCCTCGAGGTCCGGGGGCGCGACTCGGCCGGGCTGCACCTGCTCGTCGACGGCCACGGCCTCGACCTCCACGACCCCGAGGTGGCCGAAGTGGTGAGGGACCGGGCTGCCGACCCCCTGTTCAGGTCGTGCTCGGTGCGTACGCCCCTCGGCCGTCTCAGCCTCGTGTACAAGGCGGCGGCGGAGATCGGTGAGCTCGGCGACAACACCCGGGCCCTGCGCCGCGCCATCGCCGCCGATCCCCTGCTGCACCGGGCCCTGGCCGTGCCCACCGCCGGGGTCACCGTGCTGGGCCACACCCGGTGGGCCAGCGTGGGCATCGTGTCGGAGGCCAATGCCCATCCCCTGAACCACGAGGAGGAGGGTGAAGGCGGTGCGGAAGGGCCCTACGTGACCGTGGCGGTCAACGGCGACGTCGACAACCATCTCGAGCTGCGCGAGCGCTACGGGTTGCGCATCCCGGTGGAGGTCACCTGCGACACCAAGGTGGTGCCCGCCCTGGTGTCGCGCCGCATGGCCGAGGGGCTGGGCAGCGAAGAGGCGTTCCGCCGGGCGGTCGTCGAGCTCGACGGGTCGGTGGCCATCGCCTCCAGCACCGCCGAGGATCCCAGGCGCCTGTTGCTGGCGCTGCGGGGCAGCGGCCAGTCCCTCTACGTCGGCCTGGCCGACGACGCCTACGTGGTGGCCTCCGAGCCCTACGGCGTGGTGGGGGAGGCTCGCCGCTACGTGCGCATGGACGGCGATGCCGGGTCCGGGCCGTCGGGGGTCCGTGGTCAGGTGATCGCCCTCGACGGCGATGCCACCGGGCTCGACGCGCTGCGCCGCTGGTCCTACGACGGCACCCCTCTGCCCCTCGACCCGGCCGACGTGCACACCGCCGAGGTCACCACCCGCGACATCGACCGGGGGCCCTACTCCCACTACCTGCTCAAGGAGCTCTCCGAGGCTCCCCAGTCGTGGGCCCGCACGATCCGGGGCCGCATCGACGGCGGGTCGGGACGTCTCCGTGTCGTGCTCGGCGACGAGGTGCTGCCGGTGGCCCTGCGCAAGGCGTTGGCCGACGGCTCGATCACCCGGGTGGTGGTGGTGGGCCAGGGCACCGCGGCGGTGGCCGGCCAGAGCGTGGCCGCCGCCATCAGCGGGGCGTGCAGCGGCTCCGCCTTGCGGGTGGAGGCGGTGCTGGCCACCGAGTTGTCGGGCTTCGCCCTCGACGACGACATGTCCGACGCCCTGGTGGTGGCGGTGAGCCAATCCGGCACCACCACCGACACCAACCGCACCGTCGACCTGGTACGGGCCCGTGGGGCGGCGGTGGTCGCCATCGTCAACCGGCGCAACAGCGACCTGGTCGAGAAGGCCGACGGCGTGTTGTTCACCTCTGACGGCCGTGACGTCGAGATGAGCGTGGCGTCGACCAAGGCGTTCTACGCCCAGGTCGCCGCCGGCTTCCTCCTGGCCGAGGGCATCGCCGACGCGCTGGGCTGCGCCGACCGGGGGCGGGCGTCGGCGTTGCTCGACGGCCTTCGTCAGCTGCCCGCCGCCATGCAGTCGGTGCTGGCGCAGCGCGAGCACATCGGCGCCGTCGCCGCCGCCCATGCCCCACCCCGCACGGCGTGGGCCGTGGTGGGCAACGGGCCGAACCGGGTGGCTGCCCAGGAGGTGCGCATCAAGCTCTCGGAGCTCTGCTACAAGTCGATCGCCTGCGACGCCACCGAGGACAAGAAGCACATCGACCTGTCGTCGGAACCGCTGATCTTCGTGTGCGCGGCGGGCCTTGCCGGCCCCAACGCCGACGACGTGGCCAAGGAAGTCGCCATCTACCGGGCCCACAAGGCGGTTCCGGTGGTGGTGGCGACCGAGGGCCAGGAGTTCCCGGGTGCCGTGGCCCTGGTGGCGGTTCCAGCGGTGCACCCGGCGCTGGCCTTCGTGCTCTCGGCCATGGCCGGGCACCTGTTCGGCTACGGGGCGGCCCTGGCCATCGACGCCCAAGCCCTGGTGCTGCGGGAAGCGAGAGCGGCCGTCGAGGCTGCGCTCACCGCAGGTGCGGGCACGACCGGCCTTCTCGAGCGCTTGGCGCCGGTGCTCGCTCCGGTGGCCAGGCGGATCCTCGACGCCCTGCGCGGCGGGGCGTACGACGGCCACCTGTCGGCAACGAACGCCCTGGAGGTCGCCACCCTGCTGCGCTACGCCACCGGGACGTCGTCGCTCGAGGCCTTCGAGCTCGACTACGGCAAGCTCGGCCTGCCCAGCGTGGTGGTCGAGGACCTCACCAATGCCCTGACCCGCGCCGTCGACGAGCTGACCCGGCCGATCGACGCCATCAAGCACCAGGCCAAGACCGTGACCGTGGGCATCTCCCGCTCGGAGGACGCCCTGCTCGGCGCCCGCCTGGTCGCCGAGGTGCTGCGGGCGGGGGGCGAGCGCAGCCGGCTCGGCTATCGGTCGCTGCGTACCCTCGCCGCCTTGGGCCCGGCGGTCACCGACGTGGTCGGCTACACCCGCTACCGCATCGGCGGCGACGATGCCGGCGCCACCATCGAGGTCCTCGACAAGGGCGGCGTCGCCACCGAGCTGCGGTCCCGCGCCGAGGTCGACGGGGTGCTGCGCGGCACCAAGCACCGGGTGGCGACCCAGCGCGAGGTCACCGTGGCCGTGGGTGCCAGTGACGGGCGCACGGTGGTGATCGCCCCCGAGGTCGAGCGCAGCCGGGTGGTGGGGCTGGTGCTGTTGCACGTCAGTTTCGCCGGTCGCTTGGCGCCCGGTGAGGCCCGCAGCGTGCTGGAGGGCTACCAGGGCCGCTACGCCGCCCTGGTCGACGCCGTCACCGAGACCGAGCCGGTGTTCGACGACGGCGTGCTCGGCGAGGTGCCCATCGTCGAGCTGCTGACCCAGCCGGTGCACGTGTTGGCCCAGCGGTGGCGGCGCCGCTCGCCGTGATCGGCATCGGCGCCGACCTGGTCGACGTCGACCGCTTCCGTGCCGTGCTGGCCCGCCGCCCGGGCCTGGTCGAGCGGATCTTCACCGAGAGCGAGCGGGCAGACGCCGGGCGACGTGGCGATCCCTGCGAGTCCCTGGCTGCCCGCTTCGCGGCCAAGGAGGCGGTGATGAAGGCGCTCCAGGTGGGCCTCGGGTGCTTCGCCATGCAGGACGTGGAGGTGGTCCGGGCACCGTCGGGAGCGCCGTCGTTGCGCCTTCACGGCCAGGCTGCGGCGGTTGCCGACCAGGCCGGGGTGGCGGAGTGGCGCCTCACGCTCACCCACACCAGCCACGTCGCCCAGGCCATCGCCGTGGCGCTGTAGACGGAGAGCTCCCTCTGGCGCCCTGACCCTCCGAAACCCTGTTCTGGCCGGCGAAACGTCGCGTTTTCCGCCACGCCCTGCCGGCCAGAAGCGAGGGGGGCGGGCCAGCGAGGGTGGCGCCAGCGTCAGCCGAGCAGGCCGCCGACGGCGTCGAGCACCTGCTCGATGATCCCACCGTCGTCGTCCCCGGCAGGGCGTGAGGCGGCGGCGATGCGGGCGGCCGACCGCTCGCGCAGCTGGGGGAGCTGGCGATGGAGGCCCTCTCCGGGGCAGCCCGTGGCCACCACGTCGCGATGGGAGATGAGGCTTCCAGCTCCCCGGGGCTCGATGCCCCGGTTGCCGAACTTCCACGCCACGACGGCGGCCACGGCGTCGAGGGCCGCCTCGGTCGGCACCGCGCCGGCCCCGGTGTAGGTGCCGAGCACGGCGATGCCCACCGTGCCGGTGTTGTGACCATCGGCGTGGGCGCCGATGACGCCGTGGCCCGCCCCGTCCTCGCCGAAGGGTGGACCCGTGCCGGCCGAGCGCCCTTCGTAGATGCGACCGGCGGCGTCGACCAGGAAGTTGTAGCCGATGTCGGCCCACCGGTTGCCCACGACGTGGAACTCGTGGATCGCCCGGACCCGAGCCGCCGGGTCGGGCTCGGCGTTGGCGGTGACGGTGTGGTGGACGATGGCACGGGTGATCGGGGCGAAGTCCCGAGTGCCCCGGCGCAGGGATTCGTCGGCCCCCCACTCGGCCCGGGAGACGATGGGCGGGGCGGCCATGGCCGCAGCCAGGCGCACACCGGCGAGGTCGACGCTCGGGGGCGAACCAGCGCGCAGCAGGGTCGGACCCGCTGCCAGCACGCCGGCGCCGACCAAACCCTGCCACAGCAGCTGGCGCCGTTGGAGCCGCCGGGGGTCGCTCACGGCCGGTCAGGCTAATCACGGAGCGGGGTCGGGCAACAATGCCCGGGTGATCCCCATCCTCGGCCCCGACGAGATGCGAGCCGCTGACGATGCCGCCGCCGAGCCGGTCGAGGTGCTCATCTCCCGGGCCGGGGCGGCCGTGGCCCGGGCCGCCGTCGACCTCCTCGGTGGCACCTACGGGCGCCGGGTGGTCGTGGTGGCCGGCAAGGGCAACAACGGGGCCGACGGGCGCGAGGCAGCCCGACGCCTTCGCCGCCGGGGCGTGCGGGTGGGCGTGGTGGATGCCGCCTCTCCCGGGCCCACCCTTGCCGGCTGCGATCTCGTCATCGACGCCGCCTACGGCACCGGCTTCCGAGGCCGCTGGTCACCGCCGGACCCCGGCGCCACGCCGGTCCTCGCCGTCGACATCCCGAGCGGCGTCGACGGGCACACCGGCGAGGCGGGCGCCGGCGTGCTCGCCGCCGTGGCGACGGTCACCTTCGCCGCCCTCAAGCCGGGCCTGGTGCTGGGGCGGGGCAGGGAGCTCGCCGGCGAGGTCACCGTGGCCGACATCGGCCTCGACGTCGAGCGGTACGCCTCGGCCCACCTGGTGGCCGGTGCCGACGTGGCCGGGTGGCTGCCGACCCGACCGGTCGACACCCACAAGTGGCGGGCGGCGGTGTGGATCGTGGCCGGCAGCCCAGGCATGACCGGCGCCGCCACGCTGGCCGCCAGGGGTGCCCAGCGGGCCGGCGCCGGCTATGTGCGGCTCTCCACGCCGGGGGGAACGACGGGCCCAGGTGCGCCGCTGGAGGCGGTGCGCGTCGAGGTGCCCGCTGAGGTGTGGGCCGGCGCCGTGCTGGCCGACCTCCACCGGTTCAAGGCCGTGGTCGTGGGCCCCGGGCTGGGGCGCCAGGCCCCCACCGCCGCCGAGGTCCACCACCTGGTCGAGGGCTGCCGCGTGCCGATGGTCGTCGACGGCGACGCTCTGCACGCCTTGGGGGAGCGACCCCGGGGGCTGCGCCCGACCACGGTGCTCACGCCCCACGACGGCGAGTACGCCGCCCTGACCGGCGGTCCGCCCGGTCCCGACCGCCTGGCCGCTGCGCGCGCGCTGGCTGCGGCCAGCGGGGCCGTGGTGTTGCTCAAGGGCCCGACCACCGTGGTGGCCCATCCCGACGGCACGGTGCTGGTCACGGCGACGGGCGACTCCCGTCTGGCGACGGCCGGCACCGGCGACGTGCTGTCGGGAATGGTCGCCGCCCTGATGGCCGAAGGCCTCCAGCCGGCCCAGGCCGCCGCCGCCGCTGCTGCTGTCCACGGGAGCGCCGCCGCCCTAGGCTGGCGCCGAGGGCTGGTGGCGGGCGATCTGCCCGACCTTGTCCCCGTCGCCTTCGACCACATCGACCACATCGTCCATCCCCGCTGAGGACCTCATGCCCCGCTCGACCCTCGTCCGATCGGTGATGACCACCGACGTGGTCACCTTCACGCCCGAGGAGTCGGTGCAAGACGCCATCCGCCGCCTGGTGGAGCGCGACGTCGACGCCGGCCCGGTGCTCGACGCCGACGGCCATCTGGTGGGCATGCTCAGCAGCAGCGACCTGCTCGTGCAGGAGACCAAGCTGCACTACCCCACGGTCGTGTCGCTCTTCGGCGCCTACCTCGAGCTGCCGTCGTCGCACCGCCGCTTCGAGGAGGACCTCCGCCGGGCGGTGGGCGCCACCGTCGCCGACGTCATGGCGACCGACCCCGTCTCCTGCGCCGAGGACGACACCCTCGAGCGGGCCGCCACCCTCATGCACGACCACGGCGTGAGCCGCCTGCCGGTCACCAACGACGGGCGCCTGGTGGGCATCATCGCCAGGGGCGACATCCTCCGGGCGGTGATGGGCGCAAGTTCGTGACCTCCCCGGCGCTCGCCGGCATCGCCGCTCCGAGCGCCGGCGGACGAGCACGCCGACCGGCGTGGGTGGAGGTCGACCTGTCGGCCGTGGCCGCCAACGTGGCTGCCCTGTGCTCGCTCGCCCGGCCGGCGGCGCTGTGCGCGGTGGTCAAAGCCGATGCCTACGGGCACGGATCGGTGCCCGTCGCCTCGAGCGCCCTCCGGGCGGGCGCCACCTGGCTGGGGGTGGCCCTGGCCGCGGAAGGCGCGGTGCTCCGGGAGGCGGGCATCGATGCCCCCATCCTGGTGCTGTCCGAGCCGTCGCCGGAGGAGCTCGACGACGTCGTGGAGCGGGTACTGGACGCGACCGGCAGGATCGACCTGGTGCACGCGAACGGGTCGCGCGACAAGCCCGGCAGCGGCGCGGACCGGCACGACAACTTCGCGACCGGGCAGCTCGAGCCCGACGCGATCCTCCGGATGGTGAAGGGGGCAGGCGACGTCCCGGTGATCTGCGAGACGCCGTGGCCCGGGATTGCCGACGACATCGCATATCTGCGCGCGAACCTCTAGAGCCCAACCCCGAGCTTCTCGCGCAGTGCATCGACATGCCCCTGTGCCTTCACCCCGTACAGCGCGTGCTCGATCTTCCCTTTCTCGTCGATCACGAACGTGGATCGCTTGACGCGGATCGGCACGTCTTTGTAGTTCCCCATCTCCTTGTAGGCGCCGAACGCGCGTGCGGTGGAAAGGTCCTCGTCGATCAACAGCGGGAAGTTCAGCGAGTATCGCTCCGCGAACTTCCGATGAGACTCCGCA
>JAHWJH010000008.1 GCA_019348555.1 Actinomycetota bacterium | reverse complement strand
TCTCGCGATGAGCAAGGAAGGTTCGAAGATTCCCTCGGATTCCTCGATCGTCGAGTGTCGTGCGTGCGGCCGACGCAACCGTGTGCCCGACACCGCCGTCGGCGTGCCTCGGTGCGGAAACTGCAAACGCTCGCTGCCGTGGGTCGTGACTGCACGAGACGACAACTTCGCCGCCGTGGCCGAGCAAGCCGTCGTCCCGGTCATCGTCGACTTCTGGGCACCGTGGTGCGGCCCGTGCCGCATCATCAGCCCTGTCCTCGACGAGTTGGCGGCGGAACTCGCCGGGAGTTGCAAGTTGGTGAAGGTGAACGTCGACGAATCGCCGGCGACGGCGCGACGGTTCCAAGTGCAGAGCATCCCGACGCTCGTTGTCCTGCGCTCAGGCCAGGTAGCGGCTCGTCGAGTCGGCGCCGCTCCCCGTACAGAGCTGAGCACCTGGCTCAGCGCTGTCCTCGACGGGAAGAGCCAGCGATGAACGAGCGCCACATAGCGACGAAAGGTTCCGCCGCCAGGCGCTGCGGCAAGGACCGACGGCAGCACCGCATGCCGAACCCGGTGCTCCCAAGTCAAGGGTTCGGTGAGCACTGGAGTGGGCGGAGCGGCCGTGAGGAGCGCCAGCCGCCTGAAGCCAGTGCTGGGGCGATTGGCCTACCGGCTGGGAGCAGTTTGGGCGGGAGGAAGGGCACCGGGCTGGGAGCTGCGCGTAGAGCTGGACGGGCGACTCTTGGCGGAGGGGAGAACGCTCTTCGTCGGCATCGGCAACGGCAGCACCATCGGCGGTGGCACCGTCCTCTGGCCCCGGGCCGCCCCTGACGACGGACTCGCCGAGGTGGTCGTGGCCCCCGCCTTCGGCCCGTTGTCTCGCCTCAGGCTCCTGGCGGCCTTGCGGTCGGGTGATGTCGCTGACGCCGACGGCGTGGTATTCGGGCAAGGGAGATCGGTGGGTGTCCGGGGCCAGCCCATCCCGTACGTCCTCGACGGCGAGCTCTCGCCGCCGAGCTCGGGCCGGTCCTGGCGCATCCACCCGGCGGCATGGCGACTGCTTGTTCCCGTCGAGGGGTGAGCGTGGCCGTGGTCGATGCGGTGGGCCCGCTCGCGCCGGGCGGTCTGCGGGGAGAGCAGCCGGTATCGGTCCTCGGAGCCACAGAGCTCGGGGAAGCGCTCGCCCCAGAAGGTCAGGCGGACCTCGGCCATGCCCGCCAGCACGCGCCTGTTCTGGAGGTTGGGACTCCACATGTCCCAGTTTGCGTTCGTTGTCGTGCCCCGGCCTCGCTCGTCACTAGCGTCTTCCGCGGTGAGCGGTTCCAGCGGCGCGGAGGAACGCGACGGTGTCCAGCTCACCAACCTCGACCAGCCGCTGTTCGAGGGCGCCGGGGCGACGAAGCGAGACCTGGTGGAGTATCTGGACGGCGTGCGTGAGCTGATCCTGCCCGAGTTGAAGGATCGGCCGCTGTCGGTCGTCCGGGTACATCGGGGCCAAGAGGCCTTCATGCAGAAGAACGTCCCGAAGTACACGCCGGCATGGGTCCCCACGGTGCGGCTCTGGGCGGAGACGTCCAGGCGCGAGGTGTCCTACGCCTTGTGCAATGACCGCCGCACGCTGTTGTGGTTCGCCAACCAGCGGGCGGTCGAGTACCACCCGACCCTGTCTCGGGCCGACCACCCAGACCGCACCACCCATCTCGTGGTCGACCTCGACCCACCCGATTCCTCCGGTTTCCCTATGGCCGTGCGGGCCGCCCACGTGGTCCGCCAGGTGCTCAGCGACGCGAAGCTGCAGGGCGCGGTCAAGACCAGCGGAGCCAAGGGCGTCCACGTGTTCGTTCCCGTCGACGACACGGTCTCCGCGGCGGAAGCGGCGTTTGCCACCCGTGCCATCGCTGCTCGGGCTGCTCGGCTCGACCCCGCGGTGGCCACCACGGCGTTCATGAAGGAGGACCGGGAGGGGAAGGTTTTCGTGGACGCCACTCGGGTCGGCGGGGCGACGGTGGTCTCCGCCTACAGCCCGCGGATCCGGCCCGGTGTCCCGGTCTCGTTCCCCGTCGGCTGGGGCGAGCTCGATGACGTGGTGCCGCAAGACTTCACCGTGCACACCGCCGGCCGGCACCTCGGCGAAGGCAACCGGTGGGCCGAGCACATGCCCCCGGCCCAGCGGGTGAGCGGCGACCTGATCGAAGAGGGGCGAGCCATCCCGGCTGGCCGGGTCGAGGCGATGCACGAGGGGAAGCGGAGGGCGGCCGCCAAGCGTGATCCGCGGCGCCTCCGATAACGGAACCAAGCCATCCGGCGGTCGTCGGGACAGGAGCAACGGAGCGACGGGGTGGGCTATCGTCCGCGGCGAGAGGCTCCAGGCAGAGGAGGTGACGGTGACGCGTCGTTTGCGTTGGGTGCCAGTGATTGTGGCGCTCGCCCTCGTCGCCCCGGCGGTGGCGTTGGCGCATCCCCGGGGCGCCAGCGGTGATCGGGAGTTCACCACGACTCCGCCGGCCATTGAAGCTCTGGGGCCCTGCACTGATCAAGCAGCGGCGTCGATGCCCGATGGCGTCGGCCACGACCACCTCGACATCACCCAGCACCGCTTCGCCTGCCGGATGCGCCAGGTGTTCTTCGACGGGCTGCGCGACGAGCTTGGCGCCCAACAAGACGTGGTGCTGGGTGAGATGGACGTGGAGAATGGCCTTGCTGCTGTGACGGTGACGTTTCCCGAGTCGGGCGTCCTGTTCTTCGACGTCTCCAACCCGGCCCAGCCACAGTTCTTGAGCCGGTACCGCGGCTCGCAGTGTGAGGCGCTGGTGACCGACGTCAACTGCGGCGCCTTCGTCGACCTCTCGACCGACGGCACGGTGGCGTTCCTCTCGACCCAGGCCCTGACCCTCCTCCCCGGCGACCTGCCAGACCTGAAGGCTCGGCCCGTGTCTCTCCCCAGCGTCGAGGTGATCGACGTTCGCCAGCCCCGCATCCCGCGGCTGGCACAGATCTATCCGGTCATCAGCCTGGGCGGCGTGCATACGTCGCGCTCGCATGTCATTCCTTCCGGCCCCGTCGAGGGTGGGCCGCGGGCGCCGGGCGAGTACGTCTTCTCCGTGGCCAATGGTCTGGGGCTCGAGATCAGCAGGCTCGACCGGGACGGCGGTATGCCCAGTCTCGCCAAAGTCACCCGGCTGAGCATCGACGACGTCCATGACAGCTTCATCCAGAACGATGCGCTGACCGGGCGCACCTACCTCTACGTCGCCGCGGGCTTCGAGTCGGGAGCGTACGTCTACGACGTCACGGACCCGGCCAGACCGCAGCTCCTCGCTGAGTGGGACCTGACACCCCAGTGCTCCGCCGACTGGTACGCCCACACCATCGACGTGGTCGTGCGCGATGGCCGGCGCTCGCTCACGCTCGATGCCGAGAGCCTCGATCTTGGCAACCAGTCGGCGGCCGACCAGCGCCGTGGGTGCGGCCAGGTGCAGGGCAACGGCGACAAGCCCGGGCCGCTCTGGATCGTCGACGCCACCGAATTCTCCAAACTCGGCCCCGCCGTGGACAGCGGGAATGACGCCGTGGAGCAGCTTCGCGCCGCCTCCGAGGCAGCGCTCGTGACCACGTGGACCAACCCGGCCGGCCGGGCGGGGGGTGACCTGCGGTTCTCGCCGCACAACCAGCAGATCGTGGGCGATCAGATCTACCTGTCCCACTACCACGGTGGTGTGTATGTGCTCGACGCGTCGGCGGCGTTCAGAGGCCGACCGGAGCGGCCCCGAGAGCTTGGTTTCGTCGTGCCTCACGGTGACGAGATCCGCCCGGCTGGCCAGCCGCTGATCCAGCCGCTGGTCGGTTTTTTCACCGAGTTCCCGATCGACCGGCCCATGATCTGGGACGCGGTGTTCTATGAGGGCTACGTGCTCACAGCTGATGAACGGGGCGGTTTCTACTCCTTCCAGTACGAGGGTGACGCCGGCTAGCTAGAGCTAGCCAGTGCGGCACCCGAGATCCCAGTCCGAAACTGCACCGCCACGTCGAGGGGGTTGACGAGCGCCAGGTAGATCGGGCACCGCTGCTGCCACGTCTCGGCGATCTTGTTGACGCCCGTGTCGCCGTCAGGCGACTGGACCGTGACCTCCAGGCTGACGTTGCGGAGGTTCGGCTCCGCACCGTCCATGCCGAGGAGGCCGCGCGCATCGGTCTCGCATCGCACCGCCGCTTCCAGCGCGTCGACTCGAACTCCGAGCTGCGGAGCAAGCGTGTCTCGCACGAACACGACGGCACAGCCGGCGAGCGCTCCGAGCAGCAGTGCGGTGGGGCTCGGCGCCTCGTTGGTGCCACCGAGCGCTGGCGGCAGGTCGGCGCGCCAGGTGAACGGTCCGGCCTGGATCACGGCCTGGCTCTCGTCTGCGCGGGCGGTCACGACCGGAGCGCCCAGCGCCTTCTCCGGGTCCTTCGTCCATGCCTCGATGGTGGCCTCGATGGTCTCGACTCTCATGCATCCTCCTTCAGGGTCCGACGGCGACGGAGCTCACGGTCGAAGCGTAGGGAGTGCGCAGAGGGCGAATCATCGGGTGTTCTCCGTACGGCTGGTGTGTCCGCTGGACGTCGATGAAGCATCATTGGGACGTGCGGCTCGAAGCGAAGGCGCTCGACCGGCCGACCGACGCGCACCGCGTCGGAAATGCGGAGCTGACGGTCGCATCGGTCGGCGATACGACCATCACTCGGGAGGTGATGGACCCGGGGTGGACGTGGTCGACCGACGTGAAACCCATCGTCGGCACGGATCTCTGTCGGGCGTTGCACCAGCTGTTCATCGTGTCCGGGCGGCTGCACGTGGTGATGGAGGACGGGGCTGAGCTCGAGGTGCGCACTGGAGATGCGGCAGTCATCCCGCCGGGGCATGACGCATGGGTAGTCGGCGACGAGCCGTGCGAGATCGTCGACTTCTGCCGGACCTACACCCAGCTCATAGAAGCCGGCGAGGCGTACCACGCGATGACGGCTCCTCGAGCGTCGGGCGAACGCCGCTCGCGGTCCGAGGCGGCACAGCGGCTTCGCGCCGAGGCTCGCGCCGGCCGCCTGGACCCCGGCGCGGTGGCGCTCGTTCTCGGCGCCGTCGGCCACCGTCCGCGCCGGCAATCGGGTCCAGCCGGACTCACACCGCGGGAGACCGAGGTCCTCGTGCTCATCGCCACGGGGGCGTCAGCGAAGCAGGTCGCCTACGTCCTCGGCATCGCACCGAAGACCGCGTCGACCCACATCGAGAGGATCTACATGAAGTGCGCCGTCTCCAGCCGTTCCGAAGCGACGCGCTTCGCCATCGCACATGGCCTCGTGAACCCGGTCACACCCACGGGCCGCTAGGGAGCGACCAAGACCCGTGCGCGCCGCTGGCTGGTCGGGAGACTGAGCATCGGCCCCATCGCCGCTGCCACACCAGCCACGGCGATCTGCAGTGTGCGCCAGTGGGCACCCCACGGATCGCTGTTGCCGGCCGCCCGGGCGCTGCGCTTCCCCTCGCGTATCGCCTCGACCCGGCCTGGCGGGATGGCTTGCCCCTCGTCAATCAGGTCGGCGCTCAGCCGCTGGCCCGGGGCCATGTGCTCGGTCCACCCGAGCTCGGCGACGTCGCGTCGACCGACGGTAGCCGTCGAACCAGGTCGGGAACTCGTGCAGGGTCCCGAGGACGACGTCGGCGCCGGCATCGGCGAGCTCGTCGGCAGACGCGGGGCCGCTCGACACCGTGACCGCCACGGCGTTGCCGGCCCTGGCGGCGAGCACGTCGCCTGGATGGTCCCCGACATAGATCTCCGCTCCATGGGCGAGGAGCGCGTCGGCCTTGTCGGGGCCGAACCGCAACCCGAACACGGCGTCCGGCACAAGCTCAACGGCGCGGAGGCCCTCCCGGGCGTGGGGCTCGTACTTTGCCGTGACAACGATGACCTTGCCTCCGGCTGCGTGCACGGCATCCACCGCACCCGCCGCTCCCGGCATGGCTCGGGTCGTGGCCACTCCGACGACGCCAAAGAGCTCCCGGTACCTCGACGCCGCACCCTCGATCCCCTCGGGGGCGACCCATCTGGCGAGGACCGTCTCGAGCCGCGGGCCGATGTTGTCGACCACCCACTGCACGTCGATGCCGGCGTCGATCTCCGCCTCCAGCGCCGCCATCGCCGAGGCGATCCCGACTCGTTGGTCGATCAGGGTCATGTCGAGGTCGAAACCCACCACCAAAGCATCACGGTTCAGCACCATGGGCATACTGCTCGGCGCTCGGCTACGGCGGCGAACTGCACCGCTGACTCCTCTCTCGTGGACGGGAGGCCACCCGGCCATGTAGACCTTCGGGTCCGTCGGGCAAGCAGTGCCGGGGGTTGGCGGCTCGAGAAGGAGGGTGGGTGTGGAGATCGGCTACGCGCTCACCCGGTATGTGTACCGACCCCTGTCGGTCCCGGCGGCGGCGGCCTTGGCCGGGACGCCGGTGAGTCCCAACCAGGTCACCTACGCCAGCGCCACGCTTTCCTTCGCCGGAGGCCTCGCCTTCGCCCGCCGGGCCTTCGTGGTCGGAGCGATCCTGACATTGCTGGGATCGCTCACCGACTGCATCGACGGCGATCTGGCCAGGGCAACCGGTCGTGCCTCGAAGTCCGGCTCCTACCTCGACCATGTCTTCGACCGTTGGACGGATGCGGCATTGGTGGTGGGACTGACCTTCTCGGACATCTCCTCGCTGGCACCGGTCGGATTCGCTGCCCTGGTCGGAACGTTCATGACGAGCTATACCCGCACCAAGGCGCAGGCCGTGGGCACCGACTGCCAGGTGGGAATCGCCGGACGGGACACCCGCATGCTCATCCTCGTCGTCGCCGGGTTGTTCGGTGCGGCGTTCATCGGGCTGGCCGTGGTCGCCGTCCTCGGGATGGTCACCGCCGTGCATCGCATGTACTGGACCATCAGGCACCTCGATGCACGGGGCTAGCGGGACGGCCGAACAGCCGGCGGCTCCTAGCGCCTCCCCGTTCCTCATCGACATCCCCGTCCTGCCGGCTGAGCCTCCGGGGACCCTCTACGTCGTCGCCCGTACCACGCCGCCGCCTCAGATCACCATCTCGGCATCGACCTACGACGAGGACGACGCCGCAGAGGAGCTCGCCGTGTGGTTGCGGGCGAACGGTGTGGAGCGACCTTTCCTGGTCGTCTCGGGGCACGGTCAAGGGCTCCGTCGCCACATCTCGGGAGCGACCGGCATCGCCGTCCCCGGGCGACACGCCACTCGGGGCTGGGCCCGCCTCTGCAGCGGGGCGGCACGCGGCGCTGACGCCGTCGTCGCCATCGGTGGCGGGCGGTGCCTGGACGTGGCCAAGCTGGTGACCGTCGGAGCCGGTATCCCCTTCATCGCCGTTCCGACGCAGCTGTCGCACGACGGCATCTGCTCTCCCGTCTCGGTGCTTCCCGAGGCCGTTGGCGGGTTGACCGACAGTTTCGAAGCGGTTGCTCCCTGCCTCGCCTTCTTCTCCCGGCCCACCTTGGTCAAGGCACCCATCGCCTCGCTGCGGGCCGGGATCGGCGACCTGCTCTCGAACCCCCTCGCTCTGTACGACTGGAAGTTGGCGTCGGTCGCCGGTGTGGAGCAGATCAACCACGCTGCCTGGCACCTCTCGGCGGAGTCCTTTCTGCTGATCGAGCCCCTGTTGGTGGAGCCGCTCGGGCCCGAGCGCGTCGACCCGGCGCTGGTCGGCCTGCTGGCGCAAGCCCTGGTCACCTCCGGCTTCGCGATGATGGCCGTCGGCACCTCCAGACCCGTCTCCGGTGCCGAACACAAGATCTCCCATGCCATCGACTTTCTCTTCGGGGGGCGGGCTCACCACGGCGCCCAGGTGGCGTTCGCCTCCCTCGTGTCGCTGGCGCTCCACGGTTTGGACGTGGAGGGCTTCCGCCAGTGCTTGGTGAACCTCGGACTGCCGCATCACCCCAGGCAGCTCGGGCTCTCGCACCACGACATGGTTGCCGCGTTGCTGCGAGCTCCGTCGACCCGGCCCGGTCGGTTCACCATCCTCGAGAGCGCGGCGCTGGATGAGGCGAAGGCCACCGTGCTGGTCGAGGCTCTGTGGGGTCAGAGCTGAGGAAAGCGCTCGGCCAGTCGCTCGGCGATCAGCAGATCCTCGGCGTCGTCTATCTCGACCCAGTCGGATGAGGGGGTCGGCAACACGCTGAGGAACGGTGACGCCGTACTGATGTCGTGGAAGGCCTCCTCGTACCAGGCGTCGGCCCTGGCCTCCTCATCGGTGAACGCCCGAAGAGCGTCGTGGACCAGCGCCCGTCCGGAAGGCGCCAGCGCCGACAGGCCCACGTACTCGCCCACCGGATCGCTCACACGAACCTTGCCGATGGCGGTGCACCACCGGCGCCCGGCAGCGTCGTTCGGCCCAGCCGCGACCTTCATGGCCTCCTCGGTGATGGGACGCCCGACGTCGACGGCGAGAAAGCCCGGGATGTCAACGAGCTCGGCGGCGACGCGCAACAGAGCAGCGGTCCATGGCGGGAGCGCGAAGAGGTCACTGTTCAACACGACGAGGACCTGATCGTCTCCGAGCCTCCCGTCGAGCGCATCCAGCCCGACGAGGAGGCTGTACCAGTTGTTGCGCTGGAGGTAGTTGTCGTTGTGCACCAGACGCTGGCGGAGGGGACTGCGTGTCGCGCGTTCCCGGCAGTACCGCTCGACTCGGTCGGCGGCATGACCGACCACGACGACGACCTCCGTGTCGGGCCCGAGCCCGTGTTCGATCGCCGTCAGTTGGCGCTCGGCGATCGGTACCCCGCCGACGTGGGTGAGCCACTTCGGTCCCGGCCCGCCCGCCTGGGCCAGGCGCTTTCCGTGCCCTGCCGCCAGCACGACGACGACCACGTCGTGCCGTCCCGACGCCGCTTCGCTCATGGCCGCCCCAGTCCCACCCTGCTGAGCCCCAGCGACTCGGCGCCGGATCGTACCCACGGCGCATCCAGCGGACCTACCGGCGCGAGTCGTCGCCGTTCCCGTCCAGCCATCTACATTCCTGTGCTCGCGAGCTGCGGCTCGGATCTGGCCTCGTTGCCGGAGGAGGGAAGCGTCGAGCGTGAGCCACATGGGCAACGAGCCGAGCCCGGCGGTGCGGGTCAGCGTGGTGATGCCCACCTATGACCAGGAGGCGTTCCTGCCTGGTGCGGTGGCATCGCTGTTCGCCCAGAGCGCCCCGGATTGGGAGCTGATCGTCGTGGACGACGGCTCGCCTGGCGACACCCGTCAAGCGCTCGGCGGCGCGCTCGACGACCCGCGGGTCCGTCTGGAGGTCTTCGATCACAACCGCGGTCTGGGTGCCGCCCTCAATCGCGGCCTGGACTGCGCGAGCGGGGACTACATCGCCTATCTGCCCTCGGACGACGTGTACTACCTCGACCACTTGAAGTCGCTCACCACCGCCCTCGAAGCTGCGCCGGAGGCCGTCCTCGCTGTGACCGGCGTGCGTCATCACCAGGTCACGACCTCGTCGGGGCGGATCGAGGGCGAACCATTGCAGCTCGTTCAGGTCGCGCACCGCCGGACCGCCGAGCGGTGGATCGAACGCTCCGAGCTCACCACCGACGACCTCGACCGCATGCTCTGGACCCGACTGCTCTCGCTCGGGTCGGCGGTCGAGACGGGTCAGGTCAGCTGTCAGTGGGGTTGCCATCCCCGTCAACGCCACAAAGCACTGCGCGAGCCGTGGGGTGGGCTCAACACCTACCGCTCGCGGTTCCAGGTGCAGGAACCGCTCCGCCTGCAGTCCACCGTGGGCCACCTGCACGACGAGGTGGAGCACTACCGCCGCTTTCGGGAGCGGCCGTCCACGCCCCGCGCGCCTGACGGGCTGCGGGTGCTGCTGGTCGGTGAGTTGGCCCACAACCCCGAGCGGATCCTCGCGATGGAGGAGCGGGGACACGAGCTGCACGGGCTGTGGACCGACAGCCCCTTGTGGTTCAACACCGTAGGGCCGTTGCCTTTCGGCCACGTCGCCGAGGTTCCCAGCGACGACTGGCGCCGAGCGGTGAGGAGGCTGCGTCCCGATGTCATCTACGCCCTGCTCAATTGGCAGAGCATCCGCTTCGCCCACGAAGTGCTGACCGCCGACCTTGGCGTTCCCTTTGTCTGGCACTTCAAGGAAGGCCCCTTCTTTGCCCAAGAGCACGGCCTGTGGCCCGAGCTCGTCGAGCTGCATACCCGCTCCGACGGGGTGATCTACTCCAGCCCTGAGCTGCGTGACTGGTTCGCGGCGACGGTTCCCGCCAGCCGGCACCGCCCGACCCTGGTGGTCGACGGAGACCTGCCCAAGGCAGAATGGCTGTCCGGGGAGCGCTCGCCGCTTCTCTCTTCCCGGGACGGCGCCCTGCACACGGTCATCCCAGGGCGTCCGATGGGCCCCGAACCGGAGGTGGTCGCCGCGCTCGCCGCTGCCGACATCCACGTCCACCTCTACAGCGGGAAGGCTGCGGCACAGATGCGGTCATGGGTGAGCGAGGTCCAGCGCTTGGCCCCTGCTCATTTCCACCTGCATCCCCAGGTCGACCAGAGCGACTGGGTGGCCGAGTTCTCCCGCTACGACGCCGGGTGGCTCCATAGCTTCCGCAGCGACAACCTCGGCGACCCCTACGCGGCGAGCTGGGACGACCTCAACTACCCGGCACGGATGGGGACGCTGGCCGCGGCGGGAGTGCCGATGATCCAGCGTGACAACACCGGATCGATCGTGGCCACCCAGGCGCTGGCACGCGAGGGCGATCTCGGTGTGTTCTGGCATGAGGCCGACGACCTGGTCGCGCAGTTGCGCGATCGTGACCGGATGGCGGTCTTGCGCGACAACGTCTGGTCGCGACGACGCGACTTCACCTTCGACGCCCACGTCGATCGCCTCGTCGACTTCCTTCGCGGCGTGATCGCTGGCAGTGGAGTTGCACGACCTCGTCGCCGATGACCATCACGGGGTGGCGCTGAGCGGCATCTCGGCTCAGCGGAGGGAAGGGCCCTGACGGGGTCCAGGCGTGCGTCAGGACACCGAGGCCTGGTTCATCAGCGGTGACGGTCGGCGCCAGGTGGGCCCCTTCCTCCTCCACGCGCGTGGATGGGGAACCGACATCGAGGTCAGGCTGTGGAGCCGTTCGGGGTACGACGAAGCCAGTGCCCACCCGACGATGCCTCCCCAGTCGTGGCCGACGAGATGGAGGCGGTCGACCCCAAGGCCGTCCCCGATGCCGCGAACATCGGCGACGAGGTGATCGACGGACTCCTGGTCCACCGCGGTGGGCCGGGTCGTCGCTGCGTAACCTCGCTGGTCGGGTCCGATGGCGCGGAGGCCGACGGAGGTAGGGGAGCGATGGCGGGGGCACTGCCCGAACAGCCGGTGCGATGGCCGGCGGTGGCCCAGTCGTGGCGCCACGTCACCTTCCTCCACTGGCCCTTCCCCCCCGAGGTGGTGGCGTCCCGGCTTCCCGCCGGGTTGGAGCCCGACCTCTGGGAGGGCCAGGCATGGGTCAGCATCACCCCGTTCCTGGTGCAGGGCTTCCGCTTTCCCCCCCTGCCTGCCCTGCCCTCGCTGTCCCGGTTCCCCGAGACCAACCTTCGCACCTACGTACGCGGCCCCGGAGGCGTCGACGGCCTCTGGTTCTTCTCGCTCGACGCGGACAGTGCCCTGACGGTGGCGACGGCATGGGCGGGAACCGGCGTGCCGTACCGATGGTCGGCGATGGCCGTGGAGACGGGCGAGACCATCACCTACACCGCCCGGCGGCGTCGACCGTGTCGCCCGGCGGGCCACCGGATCGTCGTCCGCCCCGGGCCACCGCTGTCCGTCGCCGAGGCCTCCGAGCGCGACCATTTCCTCACCGGGCGCTGGCGGGCGTACACGACCCTCGCCGGAGTGCTGGCGACCGTGCCCGTCGAGCACCAGCCCTGGCGCCTGCAGCACGCTGAGGTGGTAACGCTGGAAGAGGACCTGTTCGTCGCCGCCGGGCTCCCGGCGCCGTCTGGTCTCCCGCTGGTCGGCTACTCGCCCGGCGTGGACGCGCGTCTCGGCCCGGTTCGCCTGGTCCTTCACGAAGCGGATGAGCGAGACCGGTGAGGAGACGCTCGGCGCCTGGGTTCAGCTGCGAGTTGCGGGGCACCATCGCCAGCGCAGGCTTCAGCTCCGGGCACCGCTTCGTGGTGGGGCACTGGGCGGAGTCGCCCATCGGGCCGATGGACGACGTGATGTGGGCCCTTCCGGACGGGCGGCGGGCGCTGTTGGTCAATCGCCCCGAGGCGGCCGAGCTCATCACCGCGGTCTACCGCTTCGACACCGTGGAGGTCGTGCCCCTGAGGTGCTGCCTCGAGGATGCCCTGCTGTCAGTCACCGCCGGGGGGCTGCGGATCACCATGCGGGGCGGCCGGCGGTGGCGGATCCCTCTGGCCGGAGTACGGAGCCGGACGCAGGTCCGTCAGCTCGAGCGGCTGCTCGCCGGCGTGCTGCTCGGCGTGCGGACCTGGGGTGTGAGCCCCACCGGCGTGCAGGAGTGGTACCGCGCCGACACGTACCGCCGGTTGGTTGCTGGCCAAGCGTCCCTGGACGGCCGGGACCTCGGCCGGGTCGGCCCGTTCCACCAGCCGGCGGGGTTCGGCTTCAGCGAACCGCCCCGGCGCCCGTCCATGGTCGAGGTGCGGCCGTGGTTGCACGACCGCTCCGGTCGCCTCGGGAAGGTCGTGGCCGCTTCGGGCACCCAGCGGGACGGTTGAGTCGCCCCGGGTTGGGACACAACAGTGCGATGGGAGGGTTCGTTGGCGTTGGTCCGCCGCTGGTGAGGCACTCGTTCGCCCGGCTGACCACCTGGTCGAGGGGGCAGTGATGCGAGCGATGGTGTACCGCGGCCCCTACAAGGTCCGGGTGGAGGAGAAGGACGTCCCTCCCATCGAGCACCCCAACGACGCCATCGTGCGGGTGACGCTGGCGGCCATTTGCGGCTCGGATCTCCACCTGTACCACGGGATGGTCCCCGACACGCGCGTCGGCACGACCTTCGGGCACGAGTTCATCGGCGTGGTCGAAGAGGTGGGCCCGTCGGTCCGAAACCTCAAGCGCGGCGATCGGGTCATGGTGCCGTTCAACGTCTTCTGCGGGTCGTGCTTCTTCTGCGCCCGCGGCCTGCACTCGAACTGCCACAACGTCAACGCCAACGCCACCGCCGTGGGCGGCATCTACGGCTACTCACACACCGCCGGTGGCTACGACGGGGGCCAATCGGAGTTCGTGCGGGTTCCCTTCGCCGACGTCGGGCCCAGCCTCATCCCCGAGTGGATGGACGACGAGGACGCCGTGCTGCTCACCGACGCGCTCGCCACCGGCTACTTCGGGGCGCAGCTGGGCGACATCGTCGAAGGCGACGTGGTGGTGGTGTTCGGCGCCGGCCCGGTGGGACTGTTCGCGGCGAAGTCCTCGTGGCTGATGGGCGCCGGACGGGTGATCGTCATCGACCACCTGGAATACCGGCTCGACAAAGCCCGGTCCTTCGCCCACGCCGAGACGTTGAACTTCACCGACTACGACGACATCGTCGTCCACATGAAGAAGATCACCGACCACCTGGGTGCCGATGTGGCGATCGACGCGGTCGGGGCGGAAGCGGACGGCAACTTCCTGCAGCACGTTGCCGCTGCCAAGCTGAAGCTGCAGGGTGGCTCTCCAGTGGCCCTCAACTGGGCGATCGACTCTGTGCGCAAGGGCGGCACCGTCTCGGTGATGGGCGCCTACGGTCCGATGTTCAGCGCGATCAAGTTCGGCGACGCCGTCAACAAGGGTCTCACGCTCCGGATGAACCAGTGCCCGGTGAAACGGCAGTGGCCACGCCTCTTCGAGCACGTGCGGAACGGGTACCTCAAGCCGAGCGACATCGTCACCCACCGCATACCTCTCGAGCACATCGCCGAGGGTTACCACATCTTCTCGGCGAAGCTCGACGGCTGCATCAAGCCGCTCATCGTCGCCAACACCGGCTGAGGGGAACACCGACCATGGCCTACACCGCAGACAAGCCGCCTCTCTGGCAGTCGACCGACGAGCTGCGCGCTCGCATCCCGGGGTGGGGGGTGGACCTGGACCCGAAGGACCGACCGTCGGTGCCGAGGGAGCAATTCGACCCCGACCTGAGCGGCGCCCACTGGGACTTCCCGGAACGCCAGACCGAGAGGTGGCCGCGAGAGAGATCGATCGAGCACAAGTTCCTGACGCCCGTCTTCGGCACGTCGTGCGCGCCGAAGGGCATGTCAGGGAAGATGAGGAAGTACGCCTACGGCTTCGGCGAGGGCCGCTCTGCGCACTGGCTGATCCTGCTGGCTGCCGACCGTGTGGACGCGCTCGAAAGTCACCTCCGGTCGTTCCTGACCTTGCGCCCGGACAACCCGGTCACCGAGACCGGTGTCCTGAGCGAGTTCTCCCACCATGGGGTGGCATCTCGTGTCGGCAAGAAGCGCGCCGACCTCACGCACCAGCCGCTCGACCCAATCATCGTGGCCGGCCCATGGCTGGCGGCCGGCGGCGTCGGCTACCTCGGCGTCAAGCGTCTGTTGAAGGCGGCCAGAAGGACCCGGCGCGCCTGAGTCCGATCAGAAGGCGCCGGTGCCCGTGGTCCACATCGTCGGGAACAGCCACAGCCCCAGGCCGAGGGGCACGAGCCCGAGCCGGGTGCCGACGCCACGTCCGGTCCGGCCGATCCCGACCGGGCTGAAGGCGGCGATGCCGAAGCACACGACGGCGGCCAGATAGAAGAAGAAGGCCAACTTTGGATCCATGGGTCCTGCGTTCCCGACGCTGCCGATGGCAAACGCCCGCAGGCACGGGTGGGCGACGCCACGGGCGGCGACCGGGGTAGAACTGCGGCAATGCCCGACGAGAGCGCGACGGCGCCGGCGCCCAACCAGCGGGAGGTGGACGCCGCTGCGGCGGCCGGCGTGGCGGCGGCAGACGCAGCGGCCGCTGCCAAGGACGCCGCTCAGGAAGCCGCCGCCGCCGCCGGGATCTCGGCCCGGGCGGCGGTGATCGCCGCCGACCACGAGCAGCGCCAGGAGGAGCGCAAGCTGATGGCCGAGCTCGGGGTCGACCTCGACGCACCCGAGGTCGAGAACGAGATCTACCGGTTGCAGGCCGGCGCCAGCGCAGTGTTGCCCTTCGGCCGTCCCGGACGGCCGCTGTCGGTCGACTCGCCGTTCCGACTCGGTTTCGTCGGCACGCTCGGGGTGGCCACGTCGTTGCTGCTCGTACGCACCCTCCAGGCGGCAGCGCCGATTCTGCTGTTGATGAGCATCGCGCTGTTCCTCGCCATCGGCCTCGATCCGGCGGTCACCTGGCTACAGCGGCGAGGGCTGCGCCGGACGTGGGCGATGTTCACCATCGTCGTCGCCGTCCTGGCGCTCTGCGCCCTGTTCCTGGCCGTCGCCGTTCCCCCGCTGGTCGCGCAGGCCTCAGGGCTTCGCACCGGGCTGCCCGACTACCTCGAACGGCTGCAGCAGGACAACGGCATCGTCCGCCAGATCGACGACCGCTTCGATGTGGTCGAGCGGGTCCGCAGCGCGCTGTCGAGCGGCCCCGGGCTCGGTGCCGACGGCCTCGACGACGTGGTCGGCATGGCCCGGGGGGTGTTCAGCGCCTTCGCCTCGACGCTCACCGTGCTGGTGCTCGCCCTCTACATCCTGGGATCGCTCCCGACCATGAAACGCACCGCCTACCGGCTCGTCCCCCGGTCGAGGCGGGCCCGTTTCTCCCTGTTGGCCGAGGACATGCTCGCCCGGATCGGCGCCTACCTGCTGGGCAACGTGGCCACCTCCGTGGTGGCCGGGGTGGTGTCCTACGTGTTCTTCGTGGTGGCGGGGGTGCCCTACCCGTTGCCCCTGGCCGTCTTCGTGGCGCTGGTCGACTTGATTCCCCTGGTGGGTGCCACCATCGGCGCCGTCGTCTCGGTGGTCATCGCCTTCTCCGTTTCGGTGCCCTTGGGCATCGCCACCATCGTCTTCTCGTTCGTCTACCAGCAGTTCGAGAACTTCGTGCTCGCTCCCCATGTCATGAAGCGGACGGTCGACGTGACCCCGCTCACGACCATCGCCGCCGCCCTGGTCGGCGCCACCCTGCTGGGGGTGTTCGGGGCGCTTCTCGCCGTGCCGGTGGCCGCATCGATCCAGATCATCGGCCGCCACGTCGTGTTCCCTCGTCAGGAGGCGTCGTAGCGGGCGAAGGATCCGACCGGCGGGGTGGTGCGGCCCGGCCGGTGGGGTAAGGCGGGGCCGTGTCTGATCACCGGCCCTCCATTCTCGTCGACGTCGACGGCACGCTCGTCGACACCAACTACTTCCACACCGTGTCCTGGTGGCGAGCTTTCCAGGACATCGGCGAGGAAGTGCCCATGAGCAGGATCCACCCCCTGATCGGCATGGGCTCCGACCAGCTCGTGCACCGCCTGGTCGGGCGCGAGAGCAAGGAGGCGAGCGAGGCCCATTCCGTCCACTACGAGTCGTTCAAGAAGGAGATCAAGGCGTTCCCCGGAGCGGCGGAGCTCGTGAGGGAGCTCGCTCGACGCGAGGCTCGGGTGGTGCTGGCCACCTCGTCGGACGAGGAGGACCTGGAGCGGCTCCGCGAGGCCGTCGGGGCCGATGACGCCATCGACGACGCCGTGTCGAAGGGGGACGTCGAGCACAGCAAGCCGGCGCCGGACATCTTCGACGCGGCGCTGAAGAAGTTCGACCTCGACCCCGAACGGACCCTCGTCGTGGGCGACACCCGGTGGGACGTGGAAGCTGCCGGACGAGTCGGTCTGAAGGTGGTGGGCGTGCTCACCGGTGGCTCCACGGTGGAGCAGCTCGAAGAGGCAGGAGCCATCGCCGTCTACGAGGACGTGGCCGAGCTGCTCGCCGAGCTCGACAACAGCCCCATCGGCAAGCTCCTGTCCGCCTGATCAGCTCAGCGAAGCCCAGGCGGTCCCCAGAAGCGGCGCTCAGCGGCGTTGACCTGCGTCGGCGATCCCAGGGGGCGCCACCGCACCAGCCGTCCGCCGGGCCACCGTCCCCGGCCGCCACCGACGTAGTCGCGGCGCGACCTGCGACCTACTCGACGGTGAACGGCACCGCCATGCCCTTGAGGAAGTGGGGCTGGCCGTCGGAAGCCGGGATCGGGCAGACCATGGCCCAGTTTCCGGGCGTCAGATCGGCCGTCACCACCGCCTCCTCGCCCGCATTGGCGATGTCCGACTCGTAGTCCACCTCGACGAACTGTTCCGGGTCGTCGGCGGCGAGTGCCTGCTCGAGGGTGGCGCCCTCCTTCAGCTTGCCGACGATCATGATGTGCGTCTCCTGGCCGGCGTTGGCCATGACGAACGAGGTACGCCCTGCCGCCACCTCGCCGAACTCGAAGTCGTACTCGGTGGCAGTCACGTCGATGCGGCGCGCCGCCGGGTCGAGGGCCGTCACCGCCGGGTCCTGTTCCTCTTCGTCGTCAGTCAGGCCGCACACTCGGGCCTCGAACTCCTCGACCCGCTCCAGGCGCTGCTCGACCTCCGGATCGCCGAAGGCGGAGGCCGGGTCGCCGGCCTCGACGCCCGCCTTGAAGCGCCCGATCACGAACTCGACATCGGCCTTGATCTGCTCGGGAGCGACGGCGGCGAGCTCGTCGAGCTGTTCCACGGTCGGCAAGGACTCCTGCTCGTCCAGCAGACGAGCCGCCAGGCAGTAGTCCTCGGCGCCGGCCGCCACCTCCGGTGCTTCGGCAGCGGTGGTGGTCGTGGAGGCAGCCTCCTGGTCTCCGTCGCCGCCGCATCCCGTCAACAGCGCCACTGCGGTCAGGCCCGTCAGCACACGCCAAAGCTGTCCCGAAGTCGTCATGTATCCGGCATAACACCCACACCCCCCTCCGTCCACTCCTCGGCCGGGCTGGGGTCCTGCCGGGCGACCTCGGCTCGCAGCGCCCTCTGGGAGCGGACCGGCCAGACGTAGGGGAGATCGTCGGGCACGTCGGGGAAGTACGGACGGTAGAAGGAGGGGTCCTTGCGAACCAGGGCCGAGCGATGGCTGCGGTGCAGCGCCTCGTCGAACAGCCACGTCGGCAGCGCGCCGGCGGCGGCGAGCTCTGCCTGGCTGCGCACCTGGTCCACGCCCGTGGCCGCCTTGAAATCCTCGACGATGGTGCCGGCGACCGTGTCGGGGTGGCCGCGCCGGCCCCATTCCTCGCACATGGCCAGGGCGTAGGCGACCAGTGCCTCCTCGCACCCGGCCCACATCAGCACCGCCGGGTGGGACTTCCACCCGTAGGGCACCCGGGTGAGGGCCCGCAGCACCTGGAGCGCCTCCACCCGCTGCTTGCCCAGGCGCCTGGAGTCGAGGAGCCGGGCGCTGCCGGCGAAGTCAGGATCGGGAAGGAAGGTCTGCACCGCTGGTGCTCACGCCCCGTGCGACCGCTCGGCGAGCTCGTCGGGGATGCCATTGCGCCAGGTGATCCAGTTCCGCCGTTGAGCGGGAACCCGGGGCCCGGGGGTGAGGATGCCCACCAGGTTGAGGGGGTCGACGGCGTTCACCCTCACCGGAGGATCGTCGTGGGGCGACCTCGCCACCTTTCGGAGCTGCTCGGCGGCTTCGGCGGAGGCGTACTGCTCGCCGGAGAAGCCGGTCACGAACCGGCCACCGAGCACCGTCCCCCGGGCCTCCAGCCGCCGCAGCGCCCATTGCAGGTCGCGCCAGGGAACGGCCAGGTTCTCGCGAGCCAGCAGGTCCCTGAACACCACGCCCCAGCGGGCGAGCAGCTGCTCGGCGACCGCCTCGGCGAGCTCGTCGCCATCGTCCACCTCGACGGCGGGGGGCAGCAGGGCCCATCGGCCCTCCGTGCCCGCCATCCGCGCGCCCTGGCGAAGACCGCGCCGCAGCGCCGGACGCTGGCGGGCCTCCCAACGGCGGCGGGCCGAGAACAATGCCCGCACCGCCGCGTAGGAGTCGGCGGTGAGCAGGCCACGGGCAACCAGGTCCCACAGCGCCCCTTCGACCTCGGTGGGCAGCCGGCCGGTGGCGACACCGAGCTCCGAGCGGAAGGAGGCCCCTCGCCCGCGCAGAACCTCGAGCACCTCGAAGGCGGCTCCCACCTCGGGCTCCGGCGCCACGGTGGCGCCCCGGGCGGCCTGCAGCAGCCACGGCAGGTCGTCGCGGACGGCGAAGGTCAGTGGTGTCGCCCGCGACGGCGAGGCCGCCGACCGGCGGGCGGGGACGGGGTCACCCACACCGGCGCCCTCGGCCCGGATGCCCAGCCGGCCCCACGCCACCTCACCGGACAGGCACAGTCGGTCGAGCCACTCCGGCTGATAGCCGCCGACCCGGGTTGCGAGTACCGAGGCCTCCCACGACCCCGCCGCCGCCTCGAAGCCCTGGAGCTGCTCCACCACGGCGAGCACGCCGCGGCGGCCCTCCAGCTGGGACCCGGGCAAGACGTGCTGCCAGCGGAGGAGGAACCGCAGGAAGTCGGCCGTGGGAACGGCCTTGACGTCTCCACGACGCCGCCGGCGGGTGTAGCCGTGGACGCGGGCCAGGAGCCGGCGAGCGCAGAACTGCTCGGCGTCGACGCGTTCGTCGAAGGCTCCCCGCAGCACGAAGCCCTCCGCTTCGAGTGCCGCCAGGGCCGAGGCCACCGTGGCCGACGAAAGCCCGGTCGTCTCGGCGAGCGCCACCACGGTGACCGGCCCGGCAACGTCGAGATGGCCCCGTACCGTGGCTGCGGCGGCATCGTCGTGCTGCGTGGTCGCAGCCGCTTCGCCGTCGCGTGGCGGGGCTGTCCCGCGACGACCGGGTGCCCCGGGGAACAGCGCCTGCACCTCGGGACGTCGCTCGACGGCGCACCAGCGCAGCCCCTCCACCGCCCACGCCCGACCGGCGGCCTCGAGCTCGGCGAACATCGGCTCCCACTCGGGGCGGGCGGAAACCGTTACCAGCGACAGGAGCAGGTCGTGCAGCTCGTCGGCGCTGCGAGGATCGGGGGCCACCTCCGAGCGCACCCGGTCGATGGCGTCGGTGTCGAGTCGGCCGAGGTCGCGGGCTTCGACCGGCAGGCCGCGGGGGAGTGGCACCGCCCGGGTACGGCGCTCCTCCAGCGGGGCGTCGTCGAGGAAGGTGAAGGGACGGCCGTTGAGGATCTCGTGCGCCAGGGGTGAGGGCTCGGCGGAGTCGCGGAACACGGTGCGGACGCTTCCGTCGCCGATCCTCCCGAGCAGCCTGATCAGCCCGTCGATGTCCATCGCCTCGTGGAGGCAGTCGTGCAGCGTCTGGCGCACCAGCGGGTGGTCGGGGATCTGCCGGGGCCCGGTGACGTTCTCCTGGCAGGCGGCGAGGGCCGGGAACACCGCGGCCATGAGGTCGTCGGCCTCCATCCGCTGGATGGGGAGCGGGTTCTTCTTCCCGCCCCGGAACCGCAGTACGGCGAGGGCGCGGTTGAGGTTCCAGCGCCAGCGGGCGGTGAACATGGGGGAGTCGAGCACCGCCTGGGACAGCACCTCCTGCACCGTGGCGGGGTGGAGGAACCGGGCCACGTCGGCCAGTGGGAAGCTGTGCTGGGGGCCGAGCGACAGCACCACGGCGTCGTCGCTGGCGGCGGCTTGGAGCTCGAAGTCGAAGCGCACGCAGAACCGCTTGCGCAGGGCCAGGCCGAACCCGCGGTTGACCCGCCCCCCGTAGGGCGAGTGGACAACCAGCTGCATGCCCCCGGCCTCGTCGAAGAAGCGTTCGAAGACCAGGGTGTCGAGCGTGGGGAGTACGCCGCCCAACGCCCGGTGCCCCGAGCCCAGGTAGCGCACCACCATGGCCGCAGCCACCTCGTCGATGCCGGCCCAGTCCCGCAGCCAGGCCACGGCGCCCCGCCCGTCGTCGTCGAGTCGGCGGCCGACCTCCTCCCGCAGCACCGACACCTGTTCCGACAGCTCCTCGGTGCGGGCCGGGGCCTCGCCCAGCCAGAACGGCACGGTGGGAGAGGCCCCGCCGGCGTCGACCACCCGAACCACCCCGGGCTCGACCCGCCTGATACGCCACGAGTGGGTCCCGAGGCAGAACACGTCGCCGGCCATGCTCTCGATGGCCCAGTCCTCGTTGACCGTGCCGACCAGCGTGTCGTCGGGATCGGCCAGCACCCGGTAGTCGCCGACCTCGGGGATGGCCCCGCCCGAGGTCAGCGCCGCCAGGCGTGCGCCCCGCCGTGCGCCGAGCTCGCCGTTGACCCGGTCGCGGTGTACGTAGGCGCCCCGCCGGCCCCGACCGGTCTGGATGCCCTCGGAGACCAGCTCCACCACCTCGTCGAACCGGTGGCGGTCGAGGGAGGCGAAGGGAGCTGCACCTCGCACGAGGGCGAACAGGTCGTCCTCCCGCCAGCGCTCGGCTGCGCACTCGGCGACCACCTGCTGGGCGACGATGTCGAGCGGGGCCTGGGGCGACACGATGGCGTCGAGGCGCCCGGCCCGGACACCGGCGAGCAGTGCCGCGCACTCGACCAGCTCGTCGCGCGTGGTGGGGTAGATCCGGCCCACGGGGACGGCACCCTTGCGGTGGCCGGAGCGGCCCACCCGCTGCACGAACGTCGCCAGGCTCCGCGGTGATCCGATCTGGCACACCAGCTCCACCGGGCCGATGTCGATGCCGAGCTCGAGCGAGGCGGTGGCCACCAGGGCCCGGAGCTCACCGGCTCGCAGGCGGGTCTCGACCCGCAAGCGCCGGTCCTTGGAGAGGCTGCCGTGGTGGGCGGCCACCTGGTCGTCGCCCAGGCGCTCGGCCAGTTGGTAGGCGACCCGCTCGGCCATGCGCCGGGTGTTGACGAACACCAGGGTCGTGCGGTGCCGCCGCACGTGGGCGGCGATGCGGTCGTAGATGTCGGCCAGCTGCTCGGCCGAGGCGACGGCTTCGAGGTCGCCCTCGGGCAGCTCGAGGCCGAGGTCGAGGTGCCGCCGGTGCCCGCAGTCGACGATCTGGCAACGGGGTGACCCATCCGGGCGGCTGCGCCCAGGGCCGGCGCCGACCAGCAGCCGGGCGACGGCGCTGATGGGCCGCTGCGTCGCGGACAAGCCGATGCGCACCGGCGGGACGGAGCAGACGTGCGCCAGCCGTTCGAGGGTCAGGGCCAGGTGGGAGCCCCGCTTGTCACGGGCGACGGCGTGGATCTCGTCGACGATCACGGTGTCGACGGTCCGCAGGGTCTCTCGGCTCCGCTCGGCGGTGAGCAGCAGGTAGAGCGACTCGGGGGTGGTGATGAGAAACGTCGGGGGGCGTCGCACCATGGCCGCCCGGGCCGACGACGGCGTGTCGCCGCTGCGCACGGCCACGGTGACCGGCGGCGGTTCGTCGCCGAGCTCGCGGGCGATGGCGGCGATCTCCCGCAGGGGCGTCTCCAGGTTCTGCTGGATGTCGACGCCCAGCGCCTTGAGCGGCGACACGTAGACCACCCGGGTGACGTGCTCGACGTCGTGGCCTTCGGCGGCGGCTCGGTACATCCGGTCGATGCACACGAGGAAGGCGGCGAGGGTCTTGCCCGAGCCGGTGGGGGCGGCGATGAGGGTGTCGAGGCGGGCGGCGATGGCCGGCCAGCCGGCGGCCTGGGGCTCACTCGGGCCGTCCGGGAAGCGCCGGGCGAACCAGGTGCGCACGGCGGGATGGAAGCCGTCCAGCACGCCGTCGGCGCCGGTGGCGGGGCTCGCAGGGGTGACGATGGTCAGCTCCGGCCTCCTGGTCGCGACGCCGGCGCCTCGGTCGGCGCCGTCGCCTACGACGAAGGATACGGCGGTCCCGCGCCCTGCGCCGGGGTGGTCTCCGCCAGGGCGGTCATGGGCTGCGGGCGGGAATGGCCTCCATGCCGCAGATGGTGGCACGAGACGGGTCCGCTGCTGTTCGACTGGCACCGTGCGGGTAGACCGCGTCGATGATCGACGTCCCTCCCTGCACCATCGTGGTCTACTCGGACATCGGCTGCCCGTGGGCCAGCGTCGCCGTCGAGCGGCTCTTCGCCGCCCGGGCGCGGCTCGATCTGGTGGACACCGTCGGCATCGACCACCACGCCTTTCCCCTGGAGCTGATCAACGGCCGGCCGACGCCCAAGCGCATTCTCGACGCCGAGATCCCGGTGGCCGGCGCGCTGGTGCCCGACGCCTGCTGGCAGGTCTGGCAGGCCCGGTCGTCGGAGTGGCCGGTCACCATGCTGCCGGCTCTCGAAGCGGTCCAGGCAGCCAAGTCCCAAGGCCTGGCCGCGTCCGCCGCCCTCGACCTCGGCCTGCGCCGGGCTTTCTACGCCGAGAGCCGGTGCATCTCGCTGCTCCCGGTCATCCTGGAGGTGGCCGAGGCGAGCGCCGAGGTCGACGCCGGTGCCCTGGCCGAGGCGCTCGACGACGGCCGGGCGCGTCGGGCGGTGATCGACGACTTCCAGCGGTCGAGCACCGACGAGGTGCAGGGCAGTCCCCACCTGTTCCTCGCCGACGGCAGTGACGCCCACAACCCCGGGGTGACCCACCACTGGCAGGGCCGCAAGGGGAGGGGCTTCCCGGTCGTCGACGCCGACGACCCCTCGGTCTACGACGACCTGCTGCGGAGGGCGGCGACCTGAGCGACGGCGCCCGCTGCGCGTTCTGTGGCATCGTCGCCGGCGACATCCCAGCGGAGGTGGTGCTCGACGACGAGGGCTTCGTGGCCTTCCTCGACGTCCGGCCGCTGTTCCCCGGCCACACCCTGGTGGTGCCCAGGGCGCATGTCGAGACACTGGTCGACCTGCCCTCGGAGCTGGTCGGCCCTCTCTTCGGCCGAGCACGACGGCTCGCTCGGGCGATGGAGGACGGCTTGGGAGCCGCCGGCAGCTTCGTGGCCTGCAACAACCGGGTGAGCCAGAGCGTGCCCCACCTCCACGTCCACGTGGTGCCACGAAAGCCGAAGGACGGGCTTCGAGGCTTCTTCTGGCCGCGGCAGCGCTACGCCGACGACGCGCACGTCGCCGAGGTCGGTGCCGCCCTGCGCCTGGCCCTCGGCGCGCAGCTGCCCTTGGGCGAGGACCGGTAGCGTCCCGGCCGTGACCGAGGTCGTCGAGACCACCACCACGATGGTGCGCCGCGTGGTCGGCGAGCCCCTTCCGACATGGGTGGTGCTGACCGCCGGCCTCGCCGTGCTCGTGCTCATCGTGGTGGCCGGGTTGGTGGCTCGTCGCCGCTGATCTACCGGCTGTTCGTCTAGTGCCTGGTGACCTCCACGGATCGGCGTTCGCCGCCTTCCCCACGTTCGATCCGAAGTGCCAGCTGGCCGTTGGCGAACGTCGCCTCGGCGGGGCCGCCGAAGCCGTCGGGCACCTCGACGGTCCGCTCGTAGGGGCCGTAGTGCCACTCGTGCAGGAGGTAGTCCTTGACCGCCTTGGTCCGGAGATCAGCGGCGAGGTGCACGGTGCGACCGTCGACGGTCACCGCGATGTCGTCGGCCATCACGCCCGGCAGGGGGGCAACCAGCACGATGGCCTGCTCGGTCTCGTAGAGGTTGACAGGGACCTGCTGGGGTTGGCCGGCTGCCGCCTGCGCGCCGCCTTCGGTTGCCATGAGCGAGTTGTCGGGTTCGGTTGAGGACATGGGCCCCGTCTTACCCTGAGGAGCGGGGCTGAGGCACGCCCCCCCGACGTACCTCAGCCCGCGTCCGCTTTCCTCATCCGAGCGGGGTGGCCGCCGGAGCGAGGAACGCCGCTCATGATTGTCCTGTGGACGCCGGATGTCAACGCTGTGTCTCCCCGAACGCTGCCAGCCCGTCTTCGACGGCGTGGTCAGAGCTGTTCGACGTGCTTGAACGCCTCGCCCTGGCCGACACCGCCGAGCGCGCCCATCTCCGCCAGGCGGGATCCCATGCGCTCGCGGAAGGCCTGCACCTGGACCTCGTCGTCGGGATCGTCGATCCGGTGGGTGGAGCGGAACTGGCTGCGATGCTCGAGGAGCGCGGCCACCTTGGCATCGACATAGCCGTCCACGTCCTCCACGTGGTCAGCCTCGTCGGCCTCCCACAACAGCATCGAGCGCGGCCGGTGGGGCGCGAGCTGCTGCTCGGGGAAGAAGTGCGGGTCGCGGGCGGCGACCACCCCCTCCACGGCGAGGAACCCGGCGTGGCGGTGGTCGGGATGGAGCCGCCACCGCTTCCACGGGTCATGCCCCAGCACCACCTCGGGGCGCAGCCGCCGGATCCAGTACGCGAGCTCCCAGCGCTGGCGCAGCCCCGACTCCAGCTCGCCGTCGACCCACCCGAGGAAGACGCACTCGCCGACAGCACCGAGGGCACTGGCCGCCGACCGCTGCTCGGCCTGGCGCTCGACCACCAGCTCGGCGCGGTCCTGGTCGGGGTCCCACGACCCCTTCGAGCCGTCGGTGCACACCAGGTGGTGCACGACGCAGCCCTGCGCCGCCCACTTGGCCAGCGTGGCGCCACATCCGAACTCGACGTCGTCGGGATGGGCGCCCACCGCCAGGGCGCTCGCCGGAACGTCGAGGTTCAGCCGCACGGGGCCACCGGCCGGCTGGCGGGCAGCACCAGGTCGCCGGGTCGGTCCACGTCCCACGCCAGCGCCGGCACCCGCACGACGGAGGGCCCGAGGCCCAGGCGCCGGGCCTCCCGGCAGTGCCGCTCGAACGAGCCGGGCCCGTAGGAGAACGCGAAGCCGCACCCTGGCGGAACCACGGCCACGTTGGTGCCGTCGTCGTGGCGATCGGGGACGAGCGTGACGCCGGTGCCGGCGGCCAGCCCTGCGAGAGACGTCGCCAGCGGCAGGTCGCCGTGGGCGACGACCACCCGGTCGAAGCCCTCGGCGGCGAGGTGGGCGACGCCGAGGGTCACCGCCCGGTCGAGCCCCTGGCCCGGTGCCCACACCACCTCGGCACCCAGCGCCGCCGCCCAGGCGGCCACGCCGTCGTCGTCGCAGACGACGGCGACGGGGAGTGGGGCGGCGGCGGCCACCACCACGGTGGCCATGTCACGTGCCAGGGCCTGGCGGGCCACGTCGTCGAGTGCGCACGCCAGCCGCAGCTTCGCCCGGGCGAAGGCCTTGACCGGGACCAGCACCGCCGAGGCCATGGGCACCGAAGTGTACGACCACCACGGGGAGGGCGGCCTCCTAGTCTTCGGCCGTGCTGCGGGTGGCGGTCATCGGGGCGGGGTCGTGGGGCACCACCTTCGCCGCCCTGCGTTGCGCCAACGGACCCACCGTCCTGTGGGCCCGGCGGGCCGACCTGGCGGTGGAGATCGACACCGCCCACACCAACCGGGCCTACCTGCCCGGCGTGGTGTTGCCGCCGTCACTGCAAGCCACGAGCAGCCTGGCCGAAGCCGTGCACGACGTCGACGCCCTCGCCGTCGCCGTGCCCACGCACGGCTTCCGGGCCGTGATGGAGGCGCTGGCACCCCATCTGGCGCCGGGCGTCCCCGTGGTCAGTCTGGCCAAGGGGCTCGAGCTGCGGTCGCGCAAGCGCATGAGCGAGATCATCGGCGAGCTCCTGCCGGGCCATCCCGCCGGGGCGCTGACCGGCCCGAACCTCGCCGGCGAGATCGGTGCCGACCTCCCGGCCGCGTCGGTGCTCGCCATCGCCGACCGGGCCGTCGCCACCGGGCTCCAGCAGGCGTTCAGCACCGACAGCTTCCGGGTCTACACCAACGACGACGTGATCGGGTGCGAGGTCGCCGGCGCCCTCAAGAACGTCGTGGCCATCGCCGCCGGCATGGCTGACGGCATGCAGCTGGGCGACAACGCCAGAGCCGCCCTGGTCACCCGGGGTCTGGCCGAGCTGACCCGCTTGGCGGTGGCACTCGGCGGCGACGCCCGCACGTGCGCCGGGCTGGCGGGGCTGGGCGACCTGGTGGCGACCTGCAGCAGCGCTCGCAGCCGCAACCACCAACTCGGCGTGGAGCTGGGTCGAGGGCGGGAGCTGGCGGCCATCGTCGCCGACCTGCAGCGGGTGGCCGAGGGCGTCAACAGCGCCCCGGTGGCGTGCGAGCTGGGAGCCGAGCTCGATGTCGAGGTGCCCATCGCCGAGCAGACCGTGGCCGTGTGCCGGGGCGAGCGCTCGGCGGCCGACGCCCTGGCCGCGCTGATGCACCGCCGACCGCGCCCGGAGCTCCACGGGCTGGATCGGTGAGCGCAGCCGCCACACTGGGGGAATGCGGGTGGCTCTCGGGACCGACGAGCACACGGCACTGGTCGACCATCTCCACCGGTGCCTGAGCCAGCTCGGCCACGACGTCCTCGTGGTGGCCGACGGCGACTCCTGGCCGGAGGTCGGGCGATCGGTGGGCGAGGCGGTGGCCTCGGGCCGGGCCGACCGTGGCGTGGTCTGCTGCTGGACCGGCACCGGCGTCTCCATCGCCGCCAACAAGGTGCCGGGGGTGCGAGCCGCGCTGTGCACCGATGCCGAGACCGCTCGGGGCGCCCGGCGCTGGAACGACGCCAACGTGGTCGCTCTGGGGCTGCGTCTCACCTCGCCGGAGGTGGCCTCGGAGATGCTGACCGCGTTCTTCTCCACCGAGGTCGACGAGGGGGAGGCCGACACGTTGGGCCGGCTCCCCAGATGAGGGATCAATCCAACTCACGTGCGTGCCACGTACAGGTGACGACGGTAGGATTCGGACAACGTCGGGAGATCGCCCCGGCGAAAGGCAGTGAGGCCGGGTTGGTCCGGCCGCTCCACCGGGGGGGGAGTACGTGGCCAGAGAGCCAAGCACCAGGTTCGACGATGACGACCTGGTCCAGCTCTACCTGAACGACATCGGCAAGTATCCGCTGCTCACCAAGGAGGACGAGTTCCGCCTCGGTGAAGCGGTGCAGGCCGGCGAGGCCGCCGCCGCCGAGCTCCTGGGCGACCGCCCGGTGCCCCCCTCCCGCCGGCCGGAGCTGGAAGCGAAGGTCCGTGCCGGCACCGACGCGGCGATCCAGTTCGTGAACTCCAACCTGCGCCTGGTCGTCTCCATCGCCAAGCGCTACCCCACGTCGGGCCTGCCGTTGCTCGACCTGGTACAGGAGGGCAACTTCGGCCTGATGCACGCGGTCGAGAAGTTCGACCCCCACAAGGGCTTCAAGTTCTCGACCTACGCCACGTGGTGGATCCGCCAGGCGATCGGACGCGGCATCGCCAACACCGGCCGGGCCATCCGCCTGCCGGTCCACGCCGGCGACCAGCTGTTCGCCCTACGCATGGAGAGCATCGCCTTCGAGGTCCGCCACGGCCGCCCGCCACGGGCCGAGGAGTTGGCCGAGGCGCTCGACCTGTCGATGCGCAAGGTCGAGGAGCTCCTTCCCTACCTGCAGGACCCCGTATCGCTCTCCGAACCGCTCCACGATGGCGAGCGGGAGCTGGGCGACCTGGTCGAGGACACGTCGTCGGAGGCGCCCGACCAGCAGGTCTTCTCCTCCATGCTGCCGGCCCAGGTGGCCGAGCTGCTCTCGGGCCTCGACCAGCGGGAGCGGGAGGTCCTGTGCCTGCGCTACGGCCTCGACCGTGGTCGCCCGCGGACCCTCGAGGAGGTGTCGCAGCGCTTCGGTCTGACCCGTGAGGGCATCCGCCAGATCGAGGCCAAGGCCGTCCTGAAGCTCCGGCGTCGGTTCAACCGCGGCGAGCGCGACCTCTTGACCGCCTGAGAGTTCCCCGGCGCCTCGCGCCGGCCCGACGAGAGGCGGAGCAGTGGAGACCGGTCTGCTGCGAGATCTGCTGACCGGCGTGGTGGGCCTGCTCACCGGTGCCCTCTCCGGTGCCCTCGGTGTGGGAGGAGCCACCATCTCGACCCCGGGGATCCGCCTCCTCGGCGTCGCCCCCCTGGTGGCGGTGGGCACCACCTTGCCGGCGATCCTGCCGAGCGCCGTGGCGGGAGGTCTGCGCTACCGGGCCGAGGGCCTGGTCGACTGGCGAGTGGTGACCATCGCCGGGCCTGCCGGCATGACGGCGTCGGTGGGGGGTGCTCTGCTCGCCGGGCTGGTACCGGGCGAGGGCCACCTCCTGCAGCTCCTCACCGCCGTGCTGCTCGGCGCCAGTGCCTGGCGCACCATCGCCAGCCTCGGCGGCTCCGAGGACGGCGACGAGGCCGAGGACGCCGCCGACGGACCGGCGGCGAAGCGGTCCGCTGCGCCGCCGGCGTCGGTCGTCGCCGGCGTCGGCGCAGCCGCCGGCGTCCTCTCCGGTCTCCTAGGCATCGGCGGCGGCGTCCTGCTCGTGCCGGCGTTCCACCAGATCGGGCTTTCGATGCGCGTGTCGATCGCCACCTCACTGGTGTGCGTGGGCATGCTGGCCGTGCCCGGCACCCTCGCCCACGCCGCCCTCGGCAACATCGACTGGCGGGTGGCCGTGGTGCTCGCCGTCACCGTGGTGCCCGGCGCTCGGCTCGGGGCAGCGGCGTCGCTGCGGCTCCGCGACCGCCGGCTGACGCAGGTCGTGGCGGTGATGCTCGGGGCCATCGCCGTGGTCTACGGCGGGGCCGAGCTCGCCGCCCTGTGGCGAGGCTGACCGCTCGGGCCGGATCAGCGACGGTCGACGAGGTGGCGTGCCCGGCTGAACACGGCGTCGAACATCTCCTCGGTGAGGGTGCCCGTGAAGGTGTTCTGCTGGCTCGGGTGGTACGAGCAGATCAGCGTCCGCCCTCCGGGCAGGAGGGCCTCGACCCCGTGGCCGAAGCGGGGTCGGGGGCGCAGCCCGGCAAGGGCGGCCACCACCTGGGCGGCGAAGGCCCCCAGCGCCACCACCACCCGCATCTGATCGAGCAGCGCCCACTCCCTCGCCAGGTACGGCACGCAGGTGTCGCGCTCGACGGTGGTGGGCCGGTTGGCGGGTGGGGCGCAGCGAACGGCGGCGACCACGTAGGCATCGCGCAGGGCGAGGCCGTCGTGGCGGTGCTCGCTGGTCGGCTGGTTGGCGAAGCCGGCCCGGTGCAGCGCCCGGAAGACCCAGTCTCCCGAGCGGTCGCCGGTGAACACCCGGCCGGTGCGGTTGCCACCGTGGGCGGCGGGCGCCAGGCCCACGACCAGAAGGCGGGCGCGGGGATCGCCGAAGCCGGGGATGGGCCGGCCCCAGTACTCGTCGTCGGCATAGGCCGCTCGCTTGACCGTCGCCACCTGCTCGCGCCACTCGACCAGGCGGGGGCACGCCCGGCACCGGACCACCTCGGCGCTGACCTGCGCCAACGAGTCGCTGGCAGCTGCGTCCATCGGGGCAAACGGTAGGTTGGCCCGATCGCTGCCCGCACCCGCAAGCCCAAGCCGCCGCCGCCCACCGTGGTCGTGCTGGTCCGCCACGGCCAGACGCCGACCACCGGCACGGTGCTGCCCGGTCGTGCCCCGGGGCTGCACCTGGCCGATGCCGGCGTCGCCCAAGCCGAGGCCGCCGCCGAGCGCGTGGCCGGCCTGCCCCGCGTCGACGCCGTGTACACCTCGCCGCTCGAGCGCACCCGGGAGACCGCCCGCCCCATCGCCCGCGCTCGGGGCCTGAAGGTGGCCGTGGAGCGAGGCCTGCTCGAGTGCGACTTCGGCGACTGGACCGGGCGGCCCCTCAAGGAGCTGAGCCGCCTTCCCGAGTGGGCGACGGTGCAGCGCTATCCCAGCGGCTTCCGCTTTCCGGGGGGCGAGTCGTTCCGGGAGATGCAGGTGCGCATCGCCGGTGCCCTCGCCCGCCTGGTGGAGCGCCACGTCGGCGGGGTGGTGGTGGCCGTCTCTCACGCCGATCCCATCAAGGCTGCGGTCGCCGACGCCCTCGGCACCCACCTCGACCTGTTCCAGCGCATCGTCGTGTCGCCGTGCTCGGCCACCGCCATCAGCTTCGCACCAGGCGGGCCATCGGTGCTCACCGTGAACTCGGTGGCCGGTGCTCTTCCCGGGTCCGGCGGCGACCGGGCCGGCCGTTGATGGGGGCGTCGTTCGAGCTCCCCGACGTGGATCGGTTCACGGCCACCGCCGAGGGTCCGCCAGGTGGTCGGGTCTTCTACCTGCAGGGGGTCGCCGGCGGCCAGGTGGTCACCCTGCGTCTGGAGAAGTCGCAGGTGGCGGCCCTCGCCGCCTACCTCGCCGAGTTGCTCGCCGACCTGCCCACCCCGTCGCCCGAGGAGATGCCTCGAGAGCTCGAGCCTGCCCAGCCCCTGGTGGCGGAGTGGGTGGTCGGCCAGCTGGGGGTGGCCTTCGACGAGTCACGTGACCGGATGGTGATCCGAGCCGACGAGATCGTGCCCGACGACGCCGACGACCAGGTGGTGCAGCGCGAGCAGGGGAGCGCCCGCTTCGCCCTCACCCGGCCGCAGGTGGCGGCGTTCGTCGTCCATGCCGCCGCACTGGTGGCTGCCGGCCGGCCTCCTTGCCGGCTGTGCCGGAGACCGCTCGATCCCGAGGGGCATGTGTGCATCAAGACCAACGGCCACGAACCGCACTGAGCCTGCTGGCCGAGGGCGACGTCGAGCTCCAGGGACGGATGCCCTGGAGCACGAACCAGACCTTCCTGGTGAAGCTGGTCGCCGACGGGGAGGCCATGCTCGGGGTCTACAAGCCCGGACGGGGCGAGCGGCCCTTGTGGGACTTCCCAGGCGGTCTCTACCGCCGCGAGGTGGCGGCCTGGGTGCTGTCCGAGCTGCTCGGCTGGGGGATCGTGCCCGAGACCGTGCTGCGCGACGGCCCGTTGGGCGAGGGTTCCGTGCAGCGCTTCGTGCCCGCCGACTTCTCCCAGCACTACTACACGCTCTACGAGGACCCAGCGCACCATGGCGCCCTGCGCACCATCTGCGCCTTCGACCTCCTGGCCAACAACACCGACCGCAAGAGCGGCCACTGCCTGCTGGGTGACGACGGGCGGCTGTGGGCGATCGACAACGGGCTGTGCTTCCATCCCCAGCCCAAGGTCCGCACGGTCATCTGGGAGTTCGGCGGGGAGCCGGTGCCCGACGACGTGTTGGCCGACGTCGAGGCGCTGCGCAGCCGCCTTCCTGGGGGTCTGGTGGCGCTCCTGGGTGACGACGAGCTGGACGGCATTCGGCGCAGGGCGGAGTGGCTGCTGCGCCGCGGCGTGTTCCCGGACCCCGACCCGCTCGGGCACTGCTACCCGTGGCCGCTGGTGTGAGCGTGCGATCCGTGGCCGACGCGCTCGCCACCGGTGACCTCGACGAGCTGCTGCGCTGGGTCGACCGGCTCTGCGATGCTCGGGACTGGGACGGCCTGGTGGCGCTGCGTGACGCCAGCCGGGAGGCCTTCTTCCGACACGGTCGCCAGCTCTGGCCCATCGCCAGCCAGGCCGAGTACCGCCTGGCCCTGGAGGCGCCAGCGCGCTGGGCAGGGGCGATGCTCGTGGACGGGGGAGGTCGTTTCGCCCTCGGTCCGCTGGCCGAGGTGGCGGCATCGAGCCACACCTGGGAGGAGCTGGCCGCCCATGTGCCGGCGACGCCGACCGCAGCGCTCGCTGCCCACGAACGGGTGCTGCGAGGCGAGCGCATCGTCGACCACGGCCAGGTCGACCCGGCAGTCCTGGAGGTACCCCTCGAGTTGGCGCCCTGGGAGCCGGCGTACGCCCTGGCCACCTACCGACCCGACGCTGCCGAGTTTCCTGCACCGACGACGTCGCCGCTCCGCCCCACCGTGGACCGCCCGCCCAGGTCCGCGGTCGTCGTCGACGATCCGGACGTGGCCGGGGCGCTGCGGGCGCTCGCCGAGCGGTGGGTGGTCGAGTCGAACGGCGTCGTGCGGGTGGCGGCGGTGGAGGGGACCGCCGAGTCGGCCGTCGCCGCCCTGGTCCCGTCGCCGGTTGCGTGGACCGACATCGAGGCGACCGAGGCGCTGGCCACCATGGCCTGGGCCGGCGCCAGTGGCGGCGCCCACGGCCGTCGCCGGGGTGCGGCCGCCGGTCGCTTCGGGGCGTGGTGGGCGCTCGCTGCGCTCGGTGGGGTGCTCGACGACTGGCCGGTCGACCCCGACGAGCTGGGTGACGTCGCCGCCGCCCTGCGCTGGGCGCGGTGGCATCCCGGTGGCGCCGAGGTGGGCTGGTCGCTCCACCTGGCCGTCGAGGACCCCGATCACCATCTGGCCTGGGCGGTCGCCGCCACCGACCACGTCTGAGCCGGGTTCTCGCCGCAGCGACCCCTCTGGCCCCTCGACCACCGGTGTCGACTGTTGGGTCCGAACGGATGGGAGCGAGGGCAGGTGCCTCTACCGTCGGCGTCATGACCGATCCCGTCATCCTCCTGCGCGGCGTCACCAAGCGTTTCGGTGACGTCGTGGCCCTCGACGGCATCGATCTCGCCGTGGCACCGGGCACCGTGTACGGGCTCCTCGGCCCCAACGGGGCCGGCAAGACCACGGCGGTGCGCATCCTCACCACCCTGGTCCGCCCCGACCAGGGCGAGGCGCGCGTGCTCGGCCTCGACGTGGTGGAGCGGCCCGACGACGTGCGCTCCGTCATCGGACTGGCGGGGCAGTACGCGGCGGTCGACGAGAGCCTCACCGGACGGGAGAACCTCCGCCTCATGGCGATCCTGACCCACCTTCCACGCAGCGACATCAAGCCTCGGGTCGTCGAGCTGTTGGACCGCTTCGGGCTGACCGACGCCGCCGACCGCACCGTCGGCACCTACTCGGGCGGGATGCGACGGCGTCTCGACCTGGCGGCGGCGCTGGTCCACCGCCCGCCGGTGCTGTTCCTCGACGAGCCCACCACCGGCCTCGACCCTCACAGCCGCCGAGAGCTGTGGGCGATCATCGAGGAGCTCGTCGCTGCAGGCACCACGCTGCTGCTCACCACCCAGTACCTCGAGGAGGTCGACCGCCTGGCCGACCAGATCGCGGTGATCGACGGGGGGCGGGTCATCGCCGAAGGGACCTCGTCGGCGCTGAAGGCGCAGATGGCCACCACCCTGGAGCTCTCGTTCTCCGACATCCCCACCGCGGCGAAGGCGGCCGAGCTCCTGCGACCGGCGGGTAGCTCCCCGCCGAGGGTCGACGGTGCCCACCTCGAGCTCTCCGTCGACGACGGGCCCAGGGCCCTGATCGAGGCGCTGCGGGCGCTCGACCACGCGGGCCTCCCACTGGCCTCGGTCGCCCTGCACGAGCCCACCCTCGACGACGTCTTCCTCGCCCTGACCGGGCGCCGCTCGACCTCCGGCGATGCCGGATCGCCTGCAGCCGACGGCGCCTCGCCGAGCGGCGGCGCCGGTGAGCCCGTCTCCGCAGGGAGGAGACCCCGATGAGCCAGGCCGCCGTTCCCGTTCCCATCCGCCCTCGATCGCTGGTGAGCCGGCTGCGACGGGGGGTCCTCGACGCCCGGGCGCTGACCTGGCGCAACCTCTTGCGCTACCTGCGGCTTCCCCAGCTCGTGGTCTTCTCGACGATCCAGCCCGTCATGTTCGTGCTGATCTTCCGGTTCGTGTTCGGCGGCGCCATCCAGGCACCGCCCGGACGGTCCTACGTCGACTTCCTCATGCCGGGCATCTTCGCTCAGGCGGTGGCGTTCGGAGCGGTGGGGACGGGCATCGGCCTGGCGGAGGACATGGGCAAGGGGCTGATCGAACGGTTCCGCTCGCTTCCTATGGCCCAGTCGTCGGTGGTCGTCGGGCGCACCACCGCCGACCTCGCCCGCAACGTCTTCGTCGTCGTGCTCATGGCGGTGGTCGGCTTCCTGGTCGGGTTCCGTCCGGGCACCGGACCGGTGGCCTTCATGGCCGGCATCCTGGTGCTCCTGGTCTTCGGCTACGCGTTGTCGTGGATCTTCGTCCTGGTCGGATTGAGCGCCTCGAACGCCGAGACGGCTCAGGCGGCGGCGTTCCCGACGCTGTTCCCTCTCGTGTTCGCGTCGTCGGCCTTCGTCCCCGTCGACACCATGCCGGGGTGGCTCCAGGTCTTCGCCGCCAACCAGCCGGTGTCGCTCACCGTCGACGCCGTGCGGGCGCTCATGCTCGGGGGACCCACCACCTCGGCGGTGCTGCGCTCGCTGGCCTGGAGCGCCGCCATCCTGGCGGTCTTCGTCCCCCTCGCCGTCCGCCGCTACCGGCGGGCCGTCTAGGAGGCAGGCGCCCGGAGGTCGACGTCGGTCGACGACGACCCGCCCGGACCGTCTCGGCGTCCGCCACCGCCACACGCCCCCCCCGGCGAGCAGCGCTGGGGTAGGGTCGCCCCGCCATGCTGAGCGCCGTCTGGCTGATCCCCGCGTTGCCGCTGCTGGGGTTCCTGGTCCTGTTGGCGTGGGGGCGCAAGCTGGGTGAGCCGGGTGCGGGGTGGCTGGCCACCACCATGGTCGCCGGATCGTTCGTGGCCGGCCTGGTCACCTTCGTCGGTCTCCTCGGCCAGGACGAGCACCACCGCCAGTTCACCTTCACGCTCTTCGAATGGATCGCCTCCGGCGGCCTGTCGGTCGACGTGGGCCTGCTGGTCGACCCGCTGTCGATCACCATGGTGCTGTTCGTCACCGGCGTGGGGTCGCTGATCCACCTCTACTCCATCGGCTACATGCACGGCGATCCCCGGTTCGCCACCTTCTTCCTCTACCTCAACCTGTTCGCCTTCTCCATGCTGATGCTGGTGCTGGGCGACAACCTGCTCATCACCTTCCTGGGCTGGGAGGGCGTGGGGGCGTGCTCCTACCTCCTGGTGTCGTTCTGGTTCGAGCGGAACTCGGCGGCGGTGGCCGGCAAGAAGGCCTTCGTCACCAACCGGGTGGGCGACTGGGGCTTCATGGTCGCCATGTTCCTGACCTTCGCCTCGCTCGGCACCCTCACCTACGCCGGTGAGGGGGGCGTGCTGGAGAACGTGGGCAGCCTGTCGGAGACCACGGCGCTGGCCATCGCCCTGCTGCTGTTCGTCGGCGCCGCCGGCAAGTCGGCCCAGCTCCCGCTCTACGTCTGGCTTCCCGACGCCATGGAGGGCCCCACGCCGGTGTCGGCCCTCATCCATGCCGCCACCATGGTCACCTCGGGCGTCTACCTCATGGCCCGCATGAACCCGTTGCTCGACGTGGCCGGTGAGGCGCTCACCGTCATCGCCGTCGTCGGCGCCGCCACCGCCTTGTTCGCCGCCACCTGCGCCGTGGCCCAGCGCGACATCAAGAAGGTGCTGGCCTACTCCACGGTCTCCCAGCTCGGCTACATGTTCCTGGCCATCGGCGTCGGCGCCTATGTCGCCGCCATCTTCCACATGATCACCCACGCCTTCTTCAAGGCTCTGCTGTTCCTC
>JAHWJH010000089.1 GCA_019348555.1 Actinomycetota bacterium | reverse complement strand
CCTGCAGGCCCGCCTCAACACCGCCGCCCGGGGCGCCGCCCTCGTCGCCTACGCCCTTCGCGTCCCCCACCCCGCCGTGGTGAGCACCGGCGCCCTGACGCTCCTCGGCGGCGGCATCAGCGGCAAGTTCACCGAGGTCAACAAGCAGATCGCACCCAGCACGACCGCAGCCCCGGCCGCGTAGCGAAGCTTCACCGGACAGAGGCGGGCCCTTCGGGGCCCGCCTCTCTCGCGCGCGGACGAATCCGCGGTGAGTGTCCCTGGCGGCGAGCCAACGGCTTGCTCGACCAACTGCCACCCCACCGTGGCGCTGGACCACTTTCACGCCGTGCGTGTGGGCCAGGAGGCGCCATGTGTTCGGGGCCGGATGAGAGACCCGCCCCGCCGGCCTGTCGCAGCAGGCCGGTGAAGCTGGGGCAGCCTGACCCTGGAGGCACAGGGGAGGGCGGGAAGCAGCTCTGACGAAGCCGGGCGGGCCAGAACCACCAGATGGCCTGGTGCCCGGCAAGCGACACGGAGACGCGTAACGAAGTGAATCAGTGGTTGAACCCGCTCGATTGTGGAACCGGCTCCAACCTGGTGGATGCGGGCCGGGCAGCCACGCCTTGCACTTCGGACGTGGAAGGCGACTCCGAAGCCGGTTGTTGATGCCGGCGAGGAGGCCACCGGGGAAGGCCTGCGGCGTACCCGGCGGCGAGGCTCAGCCGCAGAGCTGAGCGCCCATCCCGTCAACCGGCACATGGTGAACGTGGGAACCGTCCCGGGTCCGCCCTCCCCGCCGCCCAGCCAGGGCGGCGACGACCAGGCCCATCGTCGGCTGATGGCCCCGGGACGGGGTGGAGGGTCCGTAGTAGTCCGAGGCCGGGAGAGCCGGTCACATGGCGAAGGGACCCAGCATCCCCACCGCCCGGGACCGGGTCGTGCAGGCCAGCCTCAAGCTGGTCCTGGAGCCCATCTTCGAGGCCGGGTTCCACCCGTGCTCCTACGGGTTTCCGGCCTCAGTGCCGGCCCCATGACGCCATCGCCAAGATCCACATGCTGGCCTCCAACGAGTACACGTGGATGCTGGAAGGTGACATCAAGACGTGCTTCGACGAGATCGACCACCCGAGTCGATCGGGCACGGCACCGCCGTCACGGTCACGCCACGTATCGGCTGGTCCGATACGCCGGACCTTGTGGTGATGGTGTGGGACACCAAGGCACACGCCGAGGGGCCTGAGAGACGAGGTGGCAGTGGTGCTTCGCCCAATGGGCCTGCGCCTGTCGGAGGAGAGGGCGATGACCGTCCACATCGACGAGGGGTTCGACTTCCTCAGTTTTCGCATCCAGCGCCAGCCCAAGCGGGGGTCGAACAAGCGATACGTCTACACCACCCTCCTGCGCCGCCTCGACATGGTGCTGCGACGGTGGACCAACTACTCCCGACACGGCGTGTCCAAGGACACCTTCTCCCCACCTGTTGGCCAGGTAGCGCCGTCGCTTCGATTGTCGAGCAGTGCCGGGTGGAAGGCCAGCAACGCCCTGACCGGCCATGGATCCGCAACTTCGACAACTCTCGGGCTCCGGCTCCTTCTGTGCTGCGGCGTCACATGGCACACTCGCCCTGCCCCACGAATCAGAGGCCGCCAACCACGCTTGGTTGGCCGATGGCTACATGTGCATCATGATCTGGATTGCGGCCGGGCCCATCACCACCACGAACAGGGCAGGGAAGATGCAGAACACCATCGGGATCATCATCTTCACTGGGGCCTTCTGGGCCTTCACCTGGGCCAGCTGACGACGCTTGATCCGCATCTCCTCCGCCTGAGCCCGCAGGACCCGGCCGATCGAGACCCCGAAGGTGTCGGCCTGGACGATGGCGAGAACGAAGGCGCTCACCTCCTCGACACCCACTCGCTGCTCGAGGGCCCGCATGGCCGCGGCCCGAGCGGACCCGGTGCGCACCTCACCCAACATCCGGGCGAACTCCTCGGAGAGCGCCCCCGGGATGGCGGTGGTGGTGCGGTCGAGCGCCTGCTCGAAGCCAAGCCCGGCTTCCACGCTGATGGTGAGCAGGTCGAGGATGTCGGGCAGCGAGCGCTGGATCTCACGTTGGCGTTCACCCACCCTGCGGCTGAGCACGGCATCCGGGCCCAGCAACAAGGCGGCGCCCGCCAGCAGGCCGGCGGTCAGCGGCATACCGATGAGGGCGAGAACGAGCACGCTCAGAGGAGCGGCAACGACGGTGCCCACCCGGAAGGCGAGGAAGCGGTCCATGGATCGGACGCCGCGATAGCCGAGCGAGCTCAGCTTCTTGCGGGTGCTCTCCACGTAACCGGCCGGGGTGTAACGCCGGCCCAGGCGCACGAGAAGGTCTCGGCAGGGTTCGACCAACCGGTCGCGCCAGGGGGCCAGCAGCTCGCGTTCTCGTTGGTTGTCAACCACGTCGTAGCCCTGGATCGCCCGCAGCGAACCCCGGGTGCCGGAACGTTCCCGAGCCATGCCCACGCCGGTGATGAGCAGAAGGCCCACGGCCGTGACCAGACCGACGCTGCCCAGGAGAAGATCCACCGGTCGACTCAGATCTCGATCTTGATGATCTTCTTCATCCACGCGAACCCCGCCAGTGCGAGGACGGTGGCACCTGCGAGCATGGCCTGCCCGAGGAACTCGGTGAACAGCAGCGTGATGTAGGGACGGTTGAGGACAAACAGGGCGAGGCCGAGCCCGACGGGCAAGAGACCGAGGATGATGGCGCTGATCTTGCCTTCGGCGGTGAGGGCGGCCACCTCCCGCTTCAGCCGCTTGCGGTCGGTCATGGTGGCGGCCACGGTGTGCAAGAGCTCGGACAGGTTGCCTCCCACCTCTCGCTGGATGCGGATGGCCATCACCGCCCACGCGAAGTCGGAGCTGCCAAGCCGTTCGGCGGCGTCATCCAGCGCCTCCTCCAGTGGACGACCCATGCGCGACTCCACCGTGACCCGGCGCAGCTCTCGGCCCATGGGGTCCTCCACCTCGTGGGACACCGCCTCGACCCCTTGCATCAACGAGTAGCCGGCCCGCAACGACCCAGACAGCAGCTCGAGCGTGCCGGGGAGCTGGTTCACGAACTTCTTGCAGCGGCGCCTGGCCATGGTCTTGAGCGCGACGGCGGGAAGGGCGGTGACGGCACCCGCCAGCAGAACGCCGACCACCGGGGAAGGGGCGAGCAGCAAGATCGCCACGGAGAGGAGGCCGACGCCGGCCAGCGAGAAGAACAAGGCCTCTCCGGGCCGGAACGGGAGATCGGCTCGCACGAGGAGCTCCTCGACACGGCCCAGAAGCTTCCGGCGCTCGGCCACGCCCTCCACCATGGCGACGGCGCGTCGCACGATCCGCGTCTCGGCGACGCCGTGACCTGCCACAACGGCCTGCCGCTCGCCGTCGTAGCGCCGGAGAGCAGAGTCGAGCGGAGGGTCCTCGGGCGCCACGAGGTGGATGACGGCATAGCTCAGCAGGCTGGCGGCGACGAACACGGTGCCGATGCCGAGCCACCGCATGACGGCGGGCGGGGCCATCCCGAGCGCTACGACGGCCAGCACCACGATGAGCCCTGCCACAGCCACCAGCTGCGACCGGCGCCTCACCGCCGCCGCCGGGGCAGTCGGGTGTCCCCGAGCTCAGGGGTGAAGACCTCGGGGCCCAGGTGGATCCCGAGGTCGGCGAGTCGCTCGGAGAACTTGGGGCGCACACCCGTGGGCTTCAGACAGCCGAGAAAGCGACCCGTGTCGTCGACGCCCATGCTGAAGTCGAACAAGAAGACGTCCTGCAGCACGACCACGTCGCCCTCCATGCCCTGTACCTCGGTGACGTGGGTGATCCGTCGAGTCCCGTCGCGCAATCGGCTGAGGTGGACGATGAGGTCGAGCGCCGATGCCATCTGCTCACGGATCGCCCGCAGCGGTAGGTCGAAGCCCGACATGAGGGTCAGCGTCTCCAGGCGGGACAGCGTGTCCCGGGGGCTGTTGGAGTGGATCGTGGTGAGTGAGCCGTCGTGGCCGGTGTTCATGGCCTGCAGCATGTCGAGGGCTTCGCCACCTCGGCACTCGCCCACGACGATGCGATCGGGCCGCATCCGCAGGGAGTTGCGAACCAGGTCCCGGATGGAGACCTGGCCCTTGCCTTCGATATTGGCCGGGCGCGCCTCCATCGCCAGCACGTGCGTCTGGTGCAGCTGGAGCTCCTTGGCATCCTCCACGGTGACGATCCGCTCGTCAGCGGGGATGAACGAGCTGAGGACGTTGAGGGTGGTGGTCTTCCCGGTGCCGGTGCCGCCCGAGACGATGACGTTGAGCCGGCCCCTCACGCAGGCGTCCAGGAAGTCGGCAGCCTGCTGGTTGAGGGTGCCGTAACGGATCAGGTCTCTCACCTGCAGGGGGTCCCGGGAGAACTTCCGGATGGTGAGGAACGGGCCCTCGATGGCCAGCGGATGCACCACGGCGTTGACCCGCGAGCCGTCGGGGAGGCGGGCGTCGACCATGGGTGTCGACTCATCCACTCGGCGGCCCACCTCAGCCACGATCTTCTCGATCAGTCGCCGCAGGTGGTGCTCGTCCACGAAGCTCGTCGGCACCTTTTGGAGCCGACCTTGGCGCTCGATGTAGACGTGGTCGGGCCCGTTGCACATGACCTCGGTGACATCATCGTCCTTGAGGAAGCGGTCGATGGGGCCGTAACCAAGGACCTCGTCGGCGATGTCGTCGATCAGCTGGGACTTGTCCGCCGCCGACAGCGGGGTCTTCTCGGTCGCCAAAGCCTCCTGGAGGTGGGACAGGACCCGACGCCGCAGGTCGTCGACCGGGATGCGGCTGTCGTAGGCGAGGGGGCCCAGCTCGTCGATCAGCCGGTCGTGGATCCTCCGGCGCAGCTCGTCGACAGCGGCGGAGCGCACTCGCTCGGGGGCAACGGTGGCGGCCTTGGTCTCGTGCAGCCTCTGGTAGAGGGACATCATCCCCTCCACGAGAAGATGGCGCGGCGACGCTTGACCGGCTCGGCCGCCGGCACGAACGCGTCAGCCAGCGCCTCGAACGCCCGGGAGACCGCCGATCGGGGGGCGTCGATCACCACCGGCACGCACTTGTTCAGCGATTCGGGTACCACGGCATCGTTGGGGACGACCACGTCTGCCTTCAGGGCCAGTGCCCGCTCGATGTCCCGCAACTCCATCTGAACCTTGGTGTTCGAGCGCACGAGTACAAGCTTGAGCTTGGAGGCCGGCGTGTCGAGCAATCGCAGCGTCTGCACCCCCAGCTTCAGGTTCTTGATGCCGGGAACCTCCATGCCCGAGACCATGACGATTTCGTCACTCTGGTCGAACAGCGCCAAGGTCACGTCATCGAAGCGGGAGGCGGTGTCGACCACGATGTGGTCGCAGAAGCTCCGGAGCACCTCGATGATGCGCCGGACGTCCTCGGCGCCGACCTTCTCGGCCAGAGCGGGCTCGATGGGCGCCGGCAACACCAGCAGGCCCGATGGGTCGTGGCGCACCATCAGGCTCTGCAGCAACGGAGCATCCAGGCGCTCCCCCGCGGCGGCGGCGTCGGCGATGCTGTGCTCCAGACGGCTCTCGAGCATCACCGCCACGTCGCCGAACTGCAGGTCGGCGTCGACCAGCGCCACCGTGCCTGGCAATCGCCGAGCCAGCGTGACCGCCAAGTTGGCGGCCACCACCGAGGTGCCCGAGCCCCCCTTGGCCGAGAACACGCTGACGACCCTGCCCAGGGCCTCGTTCGACGGCGGAGCCAGTACGAGCTGTGAGGCGGTGGCCAGGGTGAGGCTGTCGGCCACCCGCGCCACGGCCCAGGCGAGCTGAGCCCGATCCGGGCTGGCGAGGACATCCTTGACGCCCGCCCGCATGGCCTGCTGGAGCACCGTGGTCGAGAGCTCTTCGACCACGAGGACGACGCCGAGAGCGGGCCGGCTACGAGCGAGCCACTCCACCTGCTCCAACTCGCTTCGCAGAGCGCATGACGGTCCGAGCACCACCACCGCCGAGGCGCTCCCAACCAGCTCAGATTGCAGCCCGTGCAGGGACGGAAAGACGGCGATGCCGACCTCACCGAGTTGGCACGCCAGGCCCTGGCGGCGCTCCGGGTCAGCCTCGACCACGGCCACCCCGAAGGCCGTCTCCTCTTTGACGGCGGTCACTTCAGACTCCTCGTTTCACTCGTCATCCCACGGGCGTCGTTTCACCCGTGAGCAGGTTTGCTCCATTGACCGGAGGCACGGGGACGGGTGTGTTGTTGGGCGGTACCAGGGCCAGATAGATGCCGGTGTCGCTGACCAGCGCGACCTTCGACGCCGCAAGGGGAGGCACGGCAAGGGTGAGCACATCGCCGAGGCCGGCGTCGGCCGGCGCAGCGGCGGCCACCACCGCCGGATCCTGTCCCGGTTGCGGCGCCGGCGTCCGGCCCACGAAGAGCACGTCGACGTTCTGGAACAGCACCTGCTTGGTGGGCGTATCGGGGCTGCTGGGATCGTCGATGATCAGGTTCACGCGATCGCCAGGCCTGATCAGGCCGGCCACGCCCCGGACCTGGTCGACGGCGATGCTGATGGCGACCATGCCCTCGGGAATCAGCTGGGCGTTGGTGTCGGCCCCGGGTAGCCGGCGCTCCACGAAGGCGTTCTCCACCACGACGGTGCCGGCCGGTAGATCGACGTGGGCGATCTTGCCGCGGAGCGACTCCACGGTGGTGATGGCGGTGTCGGGTCGGAACTCGGCCGGTATCAGCTTGGTGACCAACCCGCTCACCATGGCTTCATCTCCGGTCGTGCCCTTGGGCAGGTCCACAGCCGCCACCACGACCTCGACCTGCCGGGCGTCGGCGTAGACCTGGGCCTCGATGCCTTGCACGTAGCGGTACAGGATGAAGGAGGCCACCGCCCCCAGCACGACGGCGACGATCACCATCGTGGTGCGTCTGGTTCCCACCTCGCTCCTCCTCAAGCAATGTCCGCGCCGGCTCACCATGCTCGGCGGCAGCACGTCTGACATCGGCAGCTCTGCCTCGCACCTGTAGTCGGCCCCGATCAGGCACCCCCGCCTCGCCGCCGTCGGCGCGGCGGCTGGTTAAAGCATCCGGGCGTTCGTGTCGATCCAGTCGGAACGACGTAGGCCGGAGAAACGCAACGATGGGGCGAGGGCGCAAGCGAAGACGAGACCAAAGTGGCGCGGCGATGATCGAGCTCGCCCTCGTACTGCCCCTGGTCATGGCTGTCTTGCTCGGCCTGTTCACCGGCGGCAACGCCTACTTCCAGAAGATCAGCCTGGTCGACGCCGTAAGGGAGGGCGCACGGTACGGCGCCAGCCTCAAGCACGACCCTGGCACGGGCGGGCTTGCCGCCTGGAAGCAGAACGTCATCGAGCGTGTGGTGGACCTCTCAGGAGGCCAGCTCGTCCCCGCCGACGTGTGCGTCGATCTCGTGACCCCCACCGGTAGCAACACCAGATGCGGCGTCAGTGATCCTCCCGGCGCCCAGGCCGACCCCACGGCGCTCGCCCCCGCCAGCCTGGTCAAGGTCTCGGCCACGAGGGTGACGACCATCGAAGCCGTCTTCTTCACTTCGACACCCACCCTGTCGGCCAAGGTGGCCGCCCGCTACGAGCGTGACGTCCTGTGAAACCCTCGCTTCGCGAGGGCGACGACGAACGTGGTGCCGTGCTCGTCCTGGTCGCCCTGGCGATGACCGCTCTGCTGGGCATGGCCGCCGTCGTGGTGGACCTGGGTCAGCTGCGCGCCGATCGCCGCGCCAACAAGGCGGTCGCCGACATGTCGGTGCGGGCCGGGCTGGGGGTCCTCCAGCTGGGCCCGTGGTCGGGAGTGTGCAGAGCCCGCGACTACGTGCTCGCCAATGCGGACGGGTTCTCCTCGTTCGATGCCGGGAGCGAACAATGGTTCCAACTGAGCCAGCCACTGAACCGGCTCAGCTCGAGCCCGTGCCTGAACACCACGTCGTCACCGTTCGTCGACGCGTGCCTGCCGGGTCAGCTCGGTGTCCCGAACACGTCCACCTGGGGACGGTTCATCGCCACCGCCGACGGAGGGCGGTTCACCGTCGAGATCCAGAGCGGGTACGCGGTGCCCGATCCCCGGTTTCCCGAGGACTCGCTGGCGACCGTTGACACGGGCGACCCCCTCAAGGGCTCCTGCGACAACCTCGTGGTCGTCATCACCGAGCGGCGGGCTCCCTTGTTCGCCAGAGCGATCGGGGGTGGCGACAGCACGACGACGATCCGCTCCGTCGGCCGTTGGAGCAACGTCTCGACCGAGGAGTACAGCCCGGCGCTGCTGCTCCTCGAGCGGCAGGGATGCAACGTGCTCGAGGTCAGCAGCAACAACGCCAGAGTCATCGCCCAGCCGTACCTCGACCACCCGGGGGTGATCCAGGTCGACAGCGCCAACCGGAGCGGGTGTTCCTCGAACCAGGCCGTGCTCAACGGCGCCGCCACGAGCAGCGGACCGTCCATCGTCGTCTGCAGTGCCCGGACGATAGCCCCCACACCCGGCTGCAACATCGCTGCCGGCAACAAGCCGTCTCGGATCGGGATGTACGGGCTGAACTTCAACCCGACGGGCGCCAACCTCACGACGCCGTACCCCGGCACGTACGGGGACACTCAGGCGGTGCGCTCCTCCCGATCCGGCCGCGAGCCCCTCGACCGGCTTTACCGGAGCAACGTGGCCGCCCTCGACGCCGAGGCCAGGGCAGTGCTCACCGGCAACAGCGGTATGCCCCCGGGGTGCACGGCGGTGGTGCACAGCACCTGCACCGGGGACGGGCGGACGTGGCTGGTGCTCCAGGCCGCCGACTGCAGCACGCTCGGCACCTTCTTCGACCCCGTGCTGTTCCCCGGCCGGACGGCGGCACGGAACATCTGGTTCAACTGCGACCTGACGGTCGGTGCTCCGCTGGCACTGTCGGCCCCGGACTCCTACGTCGTCGTCACCGGGTCCATCCAGGTGAACAGCACCTTCGCCCTCCTCGACCCGCGCACCGTGTTCGTCGGCGGGCGCAGCGGTGGCAACAACGTTGGCTTTCAGGTCGGCAACAGCGGCAACTTCAACGTGAACAACAAGCTGGGGACCGCCGACTGCCCGGTGCCGGACGGGACCGTCAAGGCGACCCGGATGGTCGTGGGCAGTGGCTCACTCAACATGAGCTCCGGCGGGGTCGCCCACCTCTGCCAGACATTCGTGTTCATGGCGAACGGCTACGGGAAGGTGCCCCTCGCCGACGGCACCCCACCGTGCACCTGCACGAGTGGCTACACCGGGACGGTCAGCGTGGGCAGTGGCGCCATCGTCGACTGGACAGCACCAGACCAGGTGCCGGACCGCAGGCCCACCGCCGAGGAGCTGGAGCTCGGCGGCAGGAGCCCCTACGAGAGCCTCGGGCTGTGGACTGAGGCCGGCGGCGCCCAGAGCATCTCAGGAGGAGGTACCAGCCACATGACCGGGATCTTCTTCCTTGGCAACGCCAACGCCTTCACACTGGCCGGCGGCTCCAGCGGGAACGTGTCGCTCAGCGCTCAGTTCATCACCCGAAGGATGAAGGTCACCGGCGGAGCAACCGTGAACCTGGTTCTCGACCCGACCGACGCCGTACCCGTCGTGGTCAACGACATGGTCCTGGTCAGGTAGTCGTCACGACGTGCCCTCGACGGCGGTCCAGCTGCCGAGGGAGCCAGGGGCCACCGGCACGGGCTCCGCCGCACGGCGGGCGCCCACGGGGCCGGCGCGCTCGACCGTGGCCCGGAAGGCGCCGGCGAGCAGAGGAGCCAGGGGCGCCGGTAGCTGGA
>JAHWJH010000088.1 GCA_019348555.1 Actinomycetota bacterium | reverse complement strand
GTCAAAGCTCGACCGTACGGATCGGGGGTAGGCCGGTCCAGTCCGTTCCGGTGCAATTATGGCGGTCTCGGCGCGGGATGCAAGCCGGGGAGCGGTTCGGCCTCCTCGGCAGCGTCAGGGCCGGGGAAGCGTCGCTCACGCCAGCGGCCGCGCCGCCCAGCCGCCCGCGGGTGACCTTCGGGCCTGATCCCACTGCCTCGCTGACATCGACAGCCTTGCCGGAAGCCGCCAGGCCCGGTCCGAGCGGTCCCCGGCTTCGCAACGGGACGCCCGAAATCGGCGGCGGGCGGCACCGGCGGTCTAGACCAGGGCGATCTCGTGGTGCACGGGGCGGCCGTCGAACGACAGGCTCTCGGCGCCGTCGAGGGTGGCCACGCAGGCCCAGATGTCGGTGGGTTGGCTCAACAGGCCCGACAGCGCCGCCGAGAGGGGATCGGCCGCGTCGAGGCCGATGCTGAGAAAGGAGTACCCGCTCCCCCGCAGCTCGTTGTAGGCGTCTACCACCAGGGCACGCAGGACCTCGGGGCACTCGGGCGGGACGCACACGTGCACCGCGGTGAGGTGGTGCAGCTCACCACCCGCAGGCGGCAGCCGAGGCGCATGCATCGCCGGGGCGACGGTGTTGAAGGCCAGGCGGACGGCGGCCAGCTTCGGCGAGTAGCCGGTGACCACGGTCTGCTTGAACGACGACTGGTCCCACAGGCCCACGAAGCCGGCCAAGCGACCGTCGGCCCACCGGGCCAGGCGGTAACAGGACGGGTCGAGGCCCGGAGCCCGCTCGATCCAGGCGGTCAGGGAGTCGGCATCGTGCACCGGCGAGAACTGGCGACCGGGGGCGACCTCCCGCCACCGCTGCGCCATCTCCTCCATGTCGTCGGGGCCGGCCCGCTCGATGCGCAGGCCGTCCACCTGAGGTGGTCGACGGGGCCAGAGCAGGCTGATCGAGTGCGACCGGACGGTGGCGATCCGACGGACGTGGGGCAGCCCGCGAGGCCCCCCCAGGCGACGTTCCATGGCCCGGTTGCCGGCGAGGATGGTGAGGAAGGTGGGCACGTGCTCACCTTCGGCGTCCAGGCACACGTCGCGGGCGAAGGTGGTCAGGGCGTCAGCCGCACCGCTTCCCCGGTGGCGGGGATCGACCTTGAGGTCGCTCACGTACATCGAGGGGGACGGGCGGCCGTCGAGGTGGACCACCCGTTCGGCGATGGCGATGCAACCGATGGGCTGACCCTCGGGGCCGTCGACCACTCCCACACGCCACCGGTCGCCCTCCAGGCGGTTCAGGGCGAAGAAATCCGGGCGGCGGCGGATGCACAGCCCGATGTCACCCTCCATGGGACAGGCCGACGCCAGCTCGAGCAGGGCGGGATTGTCGGCCTCGGAGGCGTCCCGGGCCACGAACTCGACCCGGTGCTGATCGGGTGCGCCCGCACGATCGACGTGGCAGACCGCCGTGCGGCGCTGGACGGCGCTGCGGTCACGTCGGCCCAGCGCCTCGCCCCGAGCCCGGTCCTCGACCACCTGCGCCCGCCAGCGGGTCGGCACCTCCGTCCAGCCCACGAAGTTGCGGAACACGAGCCGGGCGCCGGGAGCGGCGGTGCGTACCACCTCGGCGAACAGCTCGTCGATCTGCTCGGCGTCGAGCCACTCGCAGATGTTGGACAGGGCGAAGCCGTCGACGCTGGCGTCAGGCCAGCTCCGCAGGAGGTCGACGAAGGCCCCGTCGACCAAGGTGAGCCTGGCGGCGGCGTGGTCCAGTCCCGGCGCCCACGCCCGATCGTCCAGGTACGGAGGCAGGCCGCCGGGGACGCCCCGGGGGTAGCTGCCGGTCAGCATGTGGTGCACGAAGTAGTTCGTCGTGACGGGCACCTGCGTGAGGGTGTGCTCGGCCAGAGCCATGAAGTGGCGGGGGAAGCTGGGGTTGTCGACGTGGCGGAAGAAGGAGTCGTCGTAGGTGTGGCGGAAGACCGCCCGGTTGAGCAGCACCCGGAACAGCAGGCGCCAGCGCCAGGTGTCCCACTCGGTGTCGTAGAAGCGCCGCTGCTCATCGAGGGTGGCACAGGCCAGAAGTCGACGCACCCTCGACGGCGGGTGGATGCCGAGGCGGAGGGCGGCCATGACCACGCCGATGAAGCGCTCGCTCACCCCCACACCGAGCACGCCCTTCTCGACGCTGCGCCGGCGCGCGTCCCAGTAGGCCCGGGCGCCTGGGGTGAGCGACGTCCGGATCCCCTGGTAGTGCGACCACCGCTCGGTCCCGGGTGCCGGCCAACCACCGAGGAACCTGACGGCCACGTCGGCGTGCAGGTTCGTCACCGCCGCCAGCTTCAGCTCCACCAGGTGGTTCTGGGCCCGGTTGAGGTCAACGGCCACCACCCGCCCGGCGCCGGATGCCAGCAGCGAGAGGGCCGTGCAGCCACCCGAGCTGACCACCACAACCGTGTCGTGCGGTCCGGCTTCGAGGGCGTCGATCTCGAGCACCGGGTCCTCCCGGACCTGGGCGAAGAACAAGCGGTCCTCCTCGGCGCCCTCCAGGGTGATGCGCGTGGCGGTACCACCTTGGGCCATGGCCCGGATAGTAGGCATCTAGCATCGGGGCCATGGGCTCCCAGCGGGCATTCGATGGCCGGTGAAGCGAGGCCCGCCGGCATCCCGCACCGGGCCCCGGCCGAGTGGCTGCGCGCCCTTCTCCACGCCGACGATCCCTGCGTCGGGCGCCATGTCGCCCTGGCGACGCCCACGGCCACCGGTTGGCGGGAGCTGACCTACGCCGGGCTCGACCAGACGTCGACGGCCGTCGGCGACTGGTTGGTCGGCCGTGGGGTGGCCCCCGGCCAGCGGGTCCTGGTCTACGGCGATCCCTCGGGGGCGTGGGTCTCGTCCTGGTTCGCCATCCTGCGGGCCGGCGCCGTCGCCGTCCCCCTCGACCCCCGCCTCACCGCCGGCGAGCTGGCCCCCGTCGTGGCCCGCAGCGACCCGGCGGCGGCCACGGTGGCCGGTCGACTCCGCCCGACCTTCGACGAGCTGGACCTCGACGTCGAGGTGCTCGAGCTCGAAGACGTCGACCGCCTCACCCAGGCCCACCCCGTCGAGGCCGACCGACCGACCCCCGACCGGGCCATGGACGATCCGGCGCTCATCGTGTGGACCTCGGGCACCACCGGGCGCCCCAAAGGCGTCACCCTCACCTACGCCAACCTGGCCTACGCCGTCTCCCGCTCGGTGCAGGTCCAACACCTCGGCGGCGACGACCGGTGGCTCTCGGTGCTGCCCCTCAACCACGTGCTCGAGCTCACGTGCGGGCTGTTGGGTTGCCTCAGCACCGGTGCCACCCTCTCCTTCAGCCCCACCCTCATGCCCCGAGAGATCGTCGAGTTGCTGGCCGAGCGCCGCGTCACCCGCATGATGGTGGTGCCGCTCCTCGCCCGGTTGCTCCTCCCCGAGCTCGAACGCCGTCCACCGGGTCACCTCCGGACGCTGTTCGCGGGAGGAGCGCCCCTCGCCCCTGGGCTGGTCGACGCCTACGCCGCCCTGGGCATTCCCCTGTTCCAGGGCTACGGCCTGACCGAGACGGCGCCCACGGTGGCCATGAACACCGCCGAGCACCACCGGCGGGGCTCGGTGGGACGACCCCTGCCCGGCACCGAGGTCCGCGTGGACCGCAGATGCGGCTCCGTGGGAGACGCAGAGAGCACCGACGGCGAGATCCTGGTTCGCTCCCCGGCGGTCATGGCCGGTTACTGGGACGACGAGGCCGCCACCCGGGAGGCCGTCGACGACGATGGTTGGCTCCACACCGGTGACCTGGGCCACCTCGACGCCGACGGCTTCCTCTTCGTGACCGGTAGGGCCAAGGACCTGATCGTGCTGGAGAGCGGCAAGAAGGTGCAGCCCGAGGAGGTGGAGGGCGCGCTCCAGCACAGCGATCTCTTTGCCGATGTATGCGTGGTGGGCGTGGCGACGGACTCGGCGAGCGGCCAGACCGGCGAGCAAGTGTGCGCCGTGGTGGTCCCCCAAGCGCCGATGACCGAGGAGGAGGTCCAAGCCGAGGTCGCCCGGCTCACCCGGGGCCTCAGCGGCTACAAGCGTCCCCGGCTGGTCGACGTCTGGGACGCTCCCCTGCCCATGACGGCCAAGCGCTCGGTCCGGCGTATGGAAGTGGCTCGCCGGGCCGGCGAGCGACGCCGGCGCCGCCGGCTCGACTCGTGAATCCCACCCCCTGCTTCGTCGGCGATCTGGGCGTCGCCCTGGGTCGGCGCAAGCTGTCGGTCGAGGAGAGCGCCGCCGCCGGGCGCACCCGCAGCGGCGAGACCGAGCTCCTCGAGGCCGGCTTTCGCTTCCACCACGTCTGCGACGACGGCGACACCGCCTACGACCTGGCCCGAGCGGCCGTCGCTCCCATGGCGGACCGGCTGGCGGGGACCGACGCCATCGTCTACGCCACCTGCCTCCCAGCCAACGCCAACCTGGCCCCGGCTCGGCGCTTCGAGGAGAGCGGCGACGTGAAGGACCTCATGGTCTACCCGGCCAGCCGGCTCCAGGCGGCCCTGGGCCTGGATCAGGCCATCGTCGTGGGTCTCGGCCAGCAGGCGTGCACCGGCATGCTGGGCTCGATCCGCCTGGCCCGGGGATTGCTGGCCAGCGAGCCCGACATGGACCGCATCCTGTGTGTCACCGCCGACCGGTTCCCCCCCGGCGCCCGCTACGAGCAGGCCTACAGCCTCATCTCCGACGGAGCCGCCGCCTGCGTGGTGACCCGGGACCCGGGTGACTACCGCCTCGTCGCCTCCCACCACATCACCAACGGAGCCATGGTGTCGGCCGACGACGACGAGACCGTTGGCGCCTACTTCTCCTACGTTCACCGCCTGGTGACCGAGTTGCTGGCCAAGGCCGGGCGGGCCCCTTGCGAGCTGGCCTGGGTGGTCCCCCAGAACACCGACCCCAGAGCCTGGCGCATCCTCGCTCGCCTACTCGGCGTCGACGACGGGCGAGTCTTCGCCGCCTCTCTGCCCGACGTCGCGCACGTCATCAGCGGCGACAACATCGTCAACCTGTCGTGGCTGGAAGAGAGAGACGTGCTGCAGGCGGGCGATCTCGTGGTGTTGGTCATGGCCGGCTACGGCATGAACTGGCAGGCGCTGTTGGTGGAGAAGACCTGATGGCTCCCGCTGATGCGCTGGCCCAGACCGCCCGTCGCCTCTGCGCCTCCTCGCGCCGGGCCTATCAGCACCCCTTCGGGGTGATCGACTGGCCGGAGGCGCTGGAGCGGCCACAGTGGTTCACCAGCCCCGAGCTGGTCTCGCTCCACGCCACTCCGGCCTGGGAGGTGCTGGGCGACGACGAGCGCCAAGAGCTGAGCTTCTGGGAGGCGGTCAACTTCTACAGCCTCAACATCCACGGGGAGAAGGCGCTGATGGAGGGCCTGGCCCGAAGGCTGCACCGCCCCGGGCTGGAGGAGGTGACCGAGTACCTGCACCACTTCCTCGACGAGGAGAACAAGCACAGCATCTGGTTCGGCACCTTCTGCCGTCGCTACGCCGGTCGCATCTACCCCGATCGCACCCTTTCCTTCCCCCGTGACCACGTCCCGGGTGAGGACGACGTGTTGTTCTTCGCCCAGGTGGCCATCTTCGAGGAGCTGGTCGACCGCTACAACTCAGCCATGGGCCGGGACGGTCGCCTGGCCCCCGTCGCCCGCCAGATCAACGCCAACCACCACCTGGAGGAGACCCGCCACCTGGTCTTCGGGCGCCACGTCGTCGAGCACCTGTGGTCCCGCCACCGGCCCGGCTGGAGCGACGAGACGGTCGAGGGCGTGCGCCTCCACCTGGCCGGCTACCTGGCGTCGACGTGGCGGGCCTACTACAACCCCGACGCCTACCGCGACGCCGGGCTGGCCGAGCCCCACGCCCTGGCCCGGCGCGCCTGGGAACATCCGGCCACGATCGACCACCGTCGCCGCCTGTCGAGCACGGCGCTGGGCTGGCTCGGCGATCTCGGCGTGCTCGACGTCGGCGCGGTCGATCTCGGGGGACCCCGGTGAAGCCGCTATCGGAGGAGGAGGTCCGTCACGCCCTGCGGGACTGGGTGCGCCGGCGCTCGGCGGTCGAGGTGCCCGAGACCTTCGATGACCACACCCCGCTCATCACCAACCGCTACCTCACCTCGCTGCAGGTCGCCGACCTCCTCTTGTACGTGGAGGAGCTGCGGGGCGAGAGCCTCGACCCGGCTTCGCTACGCCCCGGGGTCTTCCGCGACATCGACACCATCTACACCACCTTCATCGGAGGGGGCGCGTGACCCGGGCCGGCACCCTCACCGGAGTCCCGGGGCTGGCCTGGTCCGACGACGGCCAGGCCACCCTGGGCGGACCGCTGCTGGAACTGGCCGAGCGCCTCGATCGGCGCTTCGTCGCCCTGGCCCGGGGCTGGGAGGCGGCCGAGGTCCGCTTCCCCCCGTGCATCGCCGCCGCCGACCTGGAGCGCATCGACTACTTCCGCTCCTTTCCCCACCTGGCCACCTTCCCCGTGTCCCTGGATGCCGGCGAGGACAACATCGGTCGCTTCACCGGCGGCGCCCCGGTGGGCGCCGATGGCCACGTCACCCTGACCGACCTGGCGCCGGTCGTCGCCGTGTTGACCCCCGCCGCCTGCTACCACCTCTACGCCCACCACCGGGGACAGCGCTTCGACGGCGCCGCCTACTTCACCACCCGGGCCACGTGCTTCCGCCGGGAGACGCACTACCTGCCTCTGGAGCGCCAATGGAGCTTCGCCATGCGCGAGATCGTCTGCCTGGGCACATCGGGGGAGACCCGGGCGTTCCTCGACCGGGCCACAACCGAGGTCGACGCGCTGGCGATCGAGCTCGGGCTCCCCCTGGCCTGGGCGCCGGCCACCGACCCCTTCTTCCGGCCCTCCCGCAACCCCCAGTACCTCATGCAGCTGGTCGAGCCGACCAAGCACGAGCTGCGCTTCGACGACCGGCTGGCGATCGCATCGACCAACCTGCACCACGACCACTTCGGCCGGGCCTTCGACATCACCCGTACCAGCGGCGCCGGCGACGCGCCGCAACCGGTGCACAGCGCCTGCGTGGCCTTTGGCATCGAGCGGTGGCTGGCTGCGGTGGTGCACCGCTTCGGCTCCCATCCGGCCGGCTGGCCCCAGGTGGGACCATGAGACGCTCCCGTCCAGCGGTGCTGGTCACCGGGGCGGGCGGCTACCTGGGCCGCCGGCTCGGGCGTCGCTTCCTCGATGAGGGCGACCACGACGTCGTGCTGGCGGTGCGCTCCGAGGCCGGGCGGGCCGCCCTGGCCGACGACCTCGGTGCCATGGCTGAACAAGCCCGCATCGTCGTGGCCGACCTGGGCGCCGACGATCCCTTCAACGAGATCGACGACGGGCTGCGTCGCCGGGTCACCCGCATCGTGCACACCGCAGCGGTGACCCGGTTCAACGTGGAGCGGGACGTGGCCCGGCGCACCAACGTGGACGGGACCGGCCACGTCGTGGACCTGGCCCGGCGCTGCCCCGTGCTCGAGCGCCTGGTGCACGTCAGCACGGTGTACGCCACCGGGCTGCGGGAGGGGGTGATCCACGAGGAACCCGACGACGGGTCGGCAGGCTTCGCCAACGCCTACGAGTGGTCCAAGTGGGCCGCCGAGCAGGTCGTGGTGGACGAGGGCGCATCGCTGCCCTGGTCGGTGCTTCGGGTGGCCACCATCGTGGCCGACGACGAGCGAGGCCGCGTCACCCAGCACAACGCCTTCCACGAGACCCTCAAGCTGTGCTTCTACGGACTGCTCTCGCTCCTGCCCGGCCGGGGTGACACGCCGCTCTACTTCGTCACCGGCGACGCCGTCACCGACGCCGTCGCCCGCCTCACCCACCCCGCCTGTCCCGGTGGCGTCTACCACGTCTCCCCCGAGCGGTCGGGGGCGCTCACCCTGGACGAGGTCCTCGACCTCGTCTTCACCCGCTTCCAGGAGGTCGAGGAGTTCCGCCACAAGCGGATCCTGCGTCCCCTGCTGGCCGACCGGGAGTCCTTCGAGCTCCTGGTGGGCGGGGTCACGTCGTTCGCCGGCAGCCTGGTGCACCAGGCCCTGGCCAACGTGACCCCCTTCGCCCGCCAGCTCTACGTGGCCAAGGCCCTCGACAACCTGCGCCTACGGACGGCCCTGCCCCAATACCGGGCAGGCGACCCCTCCGCCTTGGTCGCGGCCACCGTCGATCAGTTGGTCCAGCACAGGTGGGGGCGTCGTGTCGAGGTGGTGTGACCGCGAGGTGGGCGACGAGGTGGCGGCACGCATCGGAGCCGCCGTGCGGGTGCGGCGGGCCCGCAGGCCGGTGGCGCAGGAGGCACTGACCGCCGGGGAGCGGCGGCAGTGGCACGCGCTGGCGCCGGGGCCCCGCCGACAAGACTGGCTGACGGGCCGGGCTGCGCTGAAGGCGCTGCTGCCAGCGACAGCCGACACCTCCACGATGTCGTTCCCCCACCGCAACCTGTCGCTCACCCACAGCTGCGGTGTGGCCGTCGCCGTGGGCATCGAAGCCGACGCAGACGACGACCACAGCGTCGTGGCCGGCGCCGGCGTCGACCACGAGCCCTGGCGGTCCACCGACCCCCGCATGGCCCGCTTCTTCCTGCACCCCCACGAGCGGTCGACACCGCTGGGGCTGCTGCGGGCATGGACGGTCAAAGAGGCGCTGTACAAAGCAGTTGTGGCCAACCACCGCTCCACCCTCCTCGACATCGTGCTCGACGATGCCGCCGTCACCACGGGCACGGCCACCGGCCCGGGCGGCGAGCGGCTGCGCTACACCGTCCTCGACACCGCCGAGGGCCCCCTGGGGGTCGCCCTCTGCCTAGAGGACCGCCGTGTCGCTGTCTGACGACGAGCTGTTCGTGCTCAGCTACTACCGCTCGTCGGAGATCAACGGCAGCCTGTTCTTCGGCCGCCTGGCCCGGGCGCTGCGACCCGGGCCCGTCCAGCACGACCTCACCAGGCACTTCGCCGACGAGGCCCAGCACGCCTGGTACTGGACGCGCTGCATCGACGCCCTGGGCGCCCGCCCCCTCAAGTTGGCCGAGGCCTACCAGGATCGCTACCTCGAGGCCGCCGGCCTGCCCCTGAACCTCATGGAGGTGCTCGCCATCACCCTGGTCTTCGAGCGCCGGGTCATCAACCAGTACGCCAAGCACCTGGCCCTGCGGGGCCTCCACCCCCAGATCGGGGCGACGATCGGTCGCATCATGGAGGACGAGCGCTGGCACGTGCAGTGGGTGCGCGAGGCGCTGGCCGACCTCGAGCAGCGCTTCGGAAAGGACCACGTCGAGGCCACCCTGCGCCGCTACCGGGAGGCCGACCGGGAGGTCTATGCCGAGACGCTGGCCGAGTACGAGGAGCGCCTGGGCTTCCTGTCCGGCCCGGCGCAGGAGGCCGCCCCGTGACGCCGCCGACGACCGAGGACATCCGCCGGCGCATCGCCGCCATCCTCGAGATCCCCGAGCAGCGGGCGGCACCCGACGTCGACCTGGGGGACCTGGTGACCGACAGCTTCCGCCTGGTCGAGATGGCCATCGAGCTCCAGGACGAGTACGAGGTCATGTTCGGCCAGCAGGACGTGGCCCACTTACGCACGGTGGGCGACCTGGCCGCCCTGGTCCACTCCCGGCTCGGTCCGGATCCCACCTCCGGGTGAGCAGTGGTGGCGGCCACGGCGCCCACGGGGCCGGTGCGAGCAGCCCCCGGCTTCGCATCGCGACGCTCAACGTCCGCAACACCGCCGACCGGTGGAGGCAACGCCGCGAGCTGGTCTTGGCCCAGCTCGGGGAAGATCGGACGAGC
>JAHWJH010000087.1 GCA_019348555.1 Actinomycetota bacterium | reverse complement strand
CGCCTTGGAGATGGCGCGGCAGTCCCGGGGCGGCCGCCGGCTGGTGGGGCTGGTGGCGCACTCCGACGCCGGGTCGCAATCCACGTCCGTGCGGTTCACCGAGCGCCTCGACGAGATCGGCGCCCGGCCCAGCATCGGCACCGTGGCGGACAGCTTCGATAACGCACTGGCGGAAACGACGAACGGCCTCTACAAGGCCGAGTGCGTCTACGGGCCCGACGCCGCCGGCTGGGACGACGCCGACGAGGTCGAGCTCGCCACCTTGTCGTGGGTGCGCTGGTTCAACGAGCACCGGTCCACGGCCACTGCCACGACGTGCCGCCAGCGGAGTTCGAAGGGGCGTTCTACGCTGCCCCACAGGCCGACCCCCAAGGGGTTGGAACCCAATAGCCCGAGCCTCCATCAGACCCAGGGCGGTTCAGTCCGGTTCCGGGCCCTTGTCCTCGTGGCTGCATACGGGGGCTGCGTCGGGCGGAGCTGGCCGGCTTACGTACGGCCCGGGTGAACCTGCCGCGAGGCCAGCTCGACATCGCCGAGATCATGGTTGAGGTTCAGGGGCGGACGACCTTCGGTCCGCCCAAGACTCGCGCCGGACGGCGGGTCGTCGGGCTCCCTCGCTCTGTCGCCACCGAGCTCGGCACACACATGGCACATCGGCCCGACGGTGAGTCAGACCTGGTTTTCCAGGGACCTGCCGGCGGCGTGTTGCGCGCATCACCATTCCGCCAGCGCTTCTGGCTGCCGGCCATACGCAGCGCCGGGCTGGAGCCGTTACGGCTGCACGATCTTCGCCATACGGCAGTCAGTTTCTGGATCGCCGGCGGCGCTTCGGTAAAGGAGATCGCCGTGCGGGCCGGCCATGCCAGTGTGGCGACGGTCCTCGATCGCTACGGCCACCTCCTGCCCGACTCCGACACGGAGCTCCGGGAGCGACTGGAGCAGATGTTCACTGCCGCCGATCAGCCAGCACCCACCGGCCAGGTTGTCCCTCTCCACAACCCCTGACACCGAAGCGACGCTCATTCCGCGGCGCCCGCAACTGCGGCCGGTTGGTGTCGACGAGGCCCGCTCAGTGCCGCCCCGTGGTGGTTGGTGCCGCCCAGTTTCGGGGACGCGCGTGGGACGCGCGTGGGACGGGAAGCGAGAGGGACGCCGGTCCGGCGCCCCTCATACCCCCGGACCAGCACGTCTTCCGTGGGCGATACTGGGATCGAACCAGTGACCTCTGCCGTGTGAAGGCAGCGCTCTACCGCTGAGCCAATCGCCCGGGGGATCCCCAAGATAGCGCGGGCTCCGGAGCCCGAAGCGGGGCCCGCAGCGTCGATGCGAGTCCCACGGGATGGCGGGCGGGTCGCATGATGAAGCGCATCCCGGCGACGTGCATGCCGGGATGTCGTCCGGCCAACAGGGCCAGCTCGTCGCCCTCGGGCACCTCCACCTCCACGAGCCCGACGCGCCCTCGGCCGAGGAGCCGGCCCGGCACGACCACCGGTCCGTCGCTGCGACGCTGCAACGTGCGTACGGGGACCAGGACGGGCAACGGCAGGCCGCTGGCATGGCCTCGGACCACGATGTTGCGCTCCACCCAGTGGAGCTCCCGGTCGGGGCCGTCGCTGCGCCACACCAGCGTCCCGAGCTCCTTGGGAAATCCCCAATTGAGTCGGCCTCCGAGACGCGAGGCGGCGGAGTCGACCACCATGGTGGTGATGCACCATCCCGGACGTAGCCCCAAGCGGGCAGGTTCGCCGATGGCGAGCTCCAGGTAGGGGCCCACCGGGGAGGTGGCGAACGCAACCGCCACCACCAACGACGGTCCGGGCAGTGGCTGCAGGCCCCACGGCAATGTGGGCCACGACCTCCGGGCAGCCGCCAGCCCCACCAGCGACTCACCGCTCAGCTGCCAGGGGGCGAACGGCGCCGGCACACATCCAATCTACCGAGGGACCGAAAGGCCCTCGGTCGGAGCCTCCTGGCTCGTCGGGTCCCGCAGGCACAGCCAACTCTGCTCCCCCGCCAGGCGAGCAACATCCGAGCCTTCCGGGCACAGCGAGGAGCGGGCGGCAACGAGGTCGACTCTGCCATCGCTCGGGCCGTCGCACGGCACCGCTTCCACGTCGCCACCCCGACGCAGCACTACACAGCTGCCCACCAGGTCCGAGCCGGACACCGAGTCGTCGGCGCCGTCGCCGGCGAACGCGGTGAACACGAAGATGGCGCCGAGCACGGCGACAGCCACGACCCAGGGCAACGAGCGCACGATCGAGATGCCCAGATCGCCGGGTCGGGCCAGCGGCTGGGAGAACGGCCGGTCGTCGTCGTCCTCGTCGGGGAACACGCCACGACGGCTGTCCGGCGTCCGACCGGTGGCGGCCGAAATGGCGAGCAGCTGGTCGTAGTGGGCACGCCGGACCGGGTCGCTCAGCACCCGCCATGCCTCGTTCAGCTCCTGCATCGCCCGACCAGCCTCGACCTCGGCCGGTGACGACGGCGGGGCGGCGGCCTGGCGGTCGGGATGGAGCTGGCGGGCGAGTTGGCGATACGCCCGCCGGATGACTTCGGGGCTGGCCAGCGGCGAGACCCCCAGCACCTCGTAGTGCGAGCCCGCCGTCACCGCGGTCGCCTAGGGGGCCCGGCCGTCGGGAGGCATCGAGGAGCCACCCCGGCGCCACAACGAGCGCTTGACCACCGATCCGGCGTCCCCCGCCTTGCGCTTGGCCAACACCAGGGCCGAGGCCGCCCAGGCGAACTCGCTTGCCAGGACGGCCAGGCCGGCGATGATGAGGAGCACGCCCGGGCCGGGCAGCACGAGGAACACGAGCCCGGCCACCACCAGCAGGCCTCCGACGACGGCGATGAGGATGCGCTTCGCGCTGCGCCCGACCCACTGCGCGATCTCCCCAGCGTTCGCCACCTCCCCAGTATCGGTGGTGCACCCGCCGCCTTGCACCCCTCACCCGTCCCGTTGACCGAGGAACCGCCAGGCCGTACCCTGCGCGGACTCCCGTCGTGTGGGCCGTCCCGGCCCACGAGCAGGGCGCTCGCTCCTCGGAGCCTTCCGACCCGCCGGCTCCGGAGGTTGTCCGTGCCCCGCCTCGTGCTCACGATCCTGCTTTCCATCGCGCCCGTATTCGCCGCATGTGGCGGCGTCGACCGTGCCACGCCTCCACCCGCCGCCACCCGCCTTGCCCGGGCGGAGGATGCCACGACCGCCCTCGGGTCGCTGCGGACGGCCGTGGTGGCCACCACGTCGCTTCCGGAGGGAGGCGGCCTCGGAGGCTTCGTCGGTGAGGGCGTGTTCGACGTTCGCTCTCGACGAGGGCGCTCGACCCTGCACCTCTCGCAAGGATCTTCGCCGGGCGTCGCTGCGCTCGACGATCCCGTCGTCGAGGTGGTCGTCGACGGTGGCGCCGTGTACGTTCGCTCGCCGCTCAACCACCTGCTCGGAGCGATCGACACCCCGTGGCTGCGCATCGACGAGTCGGCGGCCGAAGATCTGGCGTCCGCCGGCTCGTACCCGCTCCGCCTGCCCGGCGACCCCTTGGCCACGCCGTTGGCCTTGCTCGGCCGGATCGACCCCGCGACGGTGCTCGACCTGGGCTCCGCCGACGTGGGGGGCGTGGTGACGACCCACCTGCGGGCGACGATCGTCGTGGGCAGACCGCCGGCCGGGGAGGATTCCCACCCGTGGTCGTCACCGGCCGAGCTGGGCACCGATCGCCTGGAGGTCGACGCCTTTCTCGACGATGACGATCGAGTGCGTCGACTCGTCTACGAGCTGCCCCTCGACGGGCCCGGAGGGGGGTACCAGCGCATCGAGTTGGAGCACTCCCACTTCGGTGCCCGGGTCCAGGTTCAGGTGCCCGCGGCGGAGGAGATCACCGACCTGGCCGACGTGGTCGGCCGGTAGGCCTGCCGCAGGTCGGTTGGGATGGCGCTGATCGGGTTAGAACTGGCGCATGCGCTTCAGACTCGGCTTCACCCTCGGCTTCACCGCCGGCTACTGCCTCGGGGCCAAAGCGGGCGAAGCCCGCTACGAGCAGATCAAGCAGCTCGTGACCCGGGCCCGCACCAGCGAGGCCTACGAAGTCGCCACCGACAAGGCCCGGACGCTCGTGGAAGACGGCGTCGAGCGGGCGAAGGACCTTGTCGACGACCGCCAGGATGCCGACGGCCAGGAGCCGGAGGTCGTGGTGACCCTCGACGTGGCCGACCCCGTGCCCGGCCCCCCGCCCGCCGGCTCACTCTCGGACGACCGGCCCATCCCTCCACCGCCGTCGCTCTAGCTCGGCGGCAGGCTCAGGGCTCGAGGTAGTCCCGCAGCTTCTGGCTGCGCTGGGGGTGGCGGAGCTTGGCCAGGGTCTTCGATTCGATCTGGCGGATCCGCTCGCGGGTCACTCCGAACTCGCGTCCTACCTCTTCGAGGGTGCGGGCCTGTCCCTGGGCATCGAGACCGAAGCGCAGGCGCACGATGGCCCGCTCCCGGTCGTCGAGCTCCGCCAGGGCCTCTTCCACCGCCTCCCCGAGCAGCTCCCGGATGGCCACGTCTGCCGGTACCAGGGCCCGCTGGTCCTCGATGAAGTCGCCCAGGTTCGTGTCGTCCTCCTCGCCCACGGGCGAGTCGAGCGACAGGGGGTCCTGGGAGATGCGGTAGATCTCCCTCACCCGCTCGGGCGTCATCGCCGTGGCCATGGCCACCTCGTCGACAGAGGGCTCCCGCTCGAGGGCTTGCAACATCTCGCGCTGGGTGCGCATCACCCGGTTGATGGTCTCGACCATGTGCACCGGAATGCGGATGGTCCGGGCCTGATCGGCGATGGCGCGGGTGATGGCCTGGCGCACCCACCAGGTGGCGTAGGTGGAGAACTTGAACCCCTTGGTGTGGTCGAACTTGTCGACCGCCCGCATCAGGCCGAGGTTGCCTTCCTGGATGAGGTCGAGCAGCAGCATCCCCCGACCGGCGTAGCGCTTGGCGATCGACACCACGAGGCGGAGGTTGGCCTGGATCAGCGCCCGCTTGGCCTCGGCACCATCGGCCTGCGCGGCGGTGAGCGAGCGGAGCTCGTCGAGACCCAGCTCGGCGTCGCCCTGGTGGGCCTCTTCGAGGCGGCGGGTGGCGTCGACACCACTGGCGATGCGCTTGGCCAACGCCACCTCCTCGCAGCCGTCGAGCAGCGGGACCCGACCGATCTCGCGGAGGTACATCCTCACGGGATCGGCCCCGAGCCCACCTCCCCCGGCGCCCACCCCTGAGTCGTCGGCGTGGCGGGCCGGCCGGCGCCGGGCCTTGGCGGGCCCACGGAGCGCCCGGGGAGGAGCTGGAGCAGCCGCCGGTGACGGCTCGGGCGGCCTGTCCCCCGCCGGTCGGTCGACCGGCGGCTCCTCAGGGTCGACGGTGATGCCGTGGCCAGCCAGCAACTCGGTGATGGCCTCGATGAACGACGGGGTGGGCTCGGGGGAGCCCAAGGCAACCAGCACCTCGTCGACGGTGATGGTTCCGCGGTCGCGACCGAGGGCGACCAGTCGGCGAAGCTCCTCGACGGCGGCCCGGGCGCTCGAGGAGCTCATCGAGCCGGCGTTCACCGGGCAGCGCTCCTGTAGTCGACGAGGAACTGGAGAACCTGCTCGACCGCAGGCCCCCGCGTGGTGTCGTCGCGCAGGTTCTCCACCTGCAGCTTCAGCCAGCCGATGCGCTGAGCGTTTTCGAACGGCCGGTCGCGGCCCTGGGCGTCGATCTCGAGCTCACGCAAGACCCGGCACGCCGCCTCGTCGAGCAGCCGGGCCACCACGGCGTCGGCATCGGCGTCGGCAACCTCGTCGACGGCCAGGCGCAGGAGCAGCTCGGCCACGTCGGCCTCCGACGACGCCACCGCATCATGCAGCGTCGCCGCCGAGGACAGCGCCCGGTACGCGGCCAGCTCCAGTGGATCGCTGAACAGCACCTCGTCGAGCAGGTGGGCCACGGCCTCGGGCTGGTGGACCGCCAGGCTGAGGGCCAGCAGTGACGTGGTCTCGGTGCGCCTCCGTCGGGAAGGCCCCGGGGCCGTCGTCCGGGGGCGGCGCTGCTCGCCTCCCTGGCCGGCGAGGAGGTGCTCGGGGCGCACGCCCAGGCGCACCGCCACCTGGGAGGCGTAGTCCTCGCGCACGATCTGGTTGGGGTGCTCGGCGATGAGGTCGGCGGCGGCTCGGGCCGCTCGGGCCCGGGACTCGACCGACGCCAGCGGCGTGCCGGACAGCAGCCGGTCGAGACGGAAGGCCAGGAACGGCACCGCCCCCGACACCGCCCGGCGCAGCGCCTCGGGGTCCCGGGCCGCCAGCTCGGCGGGATCCGCCGACGCCGGCAGCGCGGCCACGAACACGTCGACCTCGTGGCGGCGCTCCCACCCGTAGACCCGCTCGGCGGCGGCCTGGCCGGCCTTGTCGGCGTCGAAGGCCAGCACGATGCGGGGGGCAAAACGGCGCAGGACGGCGACGTGGCGGTCGGTGAGCGACGTGCCGCACGTGGCGACGGCCTGGGGGACGCCCGCCCCGGCCAGGCCGATGACGTCGGTGTAGCCCTCGCACACCACCACCTCGCCGGAGTCGACCACCGCCTTCTTGGCCCAGTTGAGACCGTAGAGCACCTCCCCTTTGTCGTAGAGGGCACTGGCCACCGAGTTCTTGTACTTGGGCCCGTCGGCGCCCGGCAGCACCCGCCCCCCCAGCGCCACCGGGTCGCCCCGGACGTCGAAGATGGGGAAGAGCACCCGTGCGCGAAACGAGTCCTGGAGGCGGTTGCGGGCATTGAGGAAGCCCAGCCCGGTGGCGACGGCCACATCGGTCGGAAGTGACAGGGCCCGGCACAGCTCGTCCCAGCCGTCGGGAGCCCAACCCAACTGGAACCGGCGCACGACCTCGCCGTCGTAGCCGCGGGTCCGGAGGTAGCCCCGGGCCGAGGCGGCGTCGGCGCCGGTGAGCAGTCGTTCGTGGTACCACGCCACCGCCCGGGCCATGGTCTCCACCAGCCGGGCGCGCCGACGGTGCTCGGTGCTCTGGCGGGTGTTGTCCCATCGCAGCTCGATGCCGGCCCGGCCGGCGAGGAGCTCCACCGCCCCCACGAAGTCGAGCTGTTGGGTCTCCCGGACGAAGGTGATGGCGTCGCCCTTGGCCTGGCAGCCGAAGCAGTAGTAGAAGCCCAGCTCGGCGTTGACCGAGAACGACGGGGTCCGCTCGGTGTGGAAGGGGCACAAGCCCACCCAGCGCGTGCCCGACCGGCGCAGCGCCACGTGCCCGCCCACCACCTCGACCAGATCGGTCGCCGCCCGGACCCGATCGATGTCGTCGGCGGCAATGCCCATCGGGACCACGGTAGTGCCCGCCGGCCCCCGGTCCGACGGGCTTCAGAGCCCGGCGTGCTCCCGCTTGTCGGCCCGCAGCGAAGCGACGATGGCCACGGTGAGCACCACGGTGATCACCAGCAGCGACGCCCACGTGGGGAAGTGGTACACCTCGGTGACCAGCATCTTCACGCCGACGAAGGCGAGGATGACACCGAGGCCGAGGTTGAGGTAGCGGAAGCGCCCGGCCATGCCCGACAGACAGAAGTAGAGCGCCCGCAACCCGAGGATGGCGAAGGCGTTCGAGCTGAACACGATGAAGGGCTCCCGGCTGACGGCGAGGATGGCCGGGATCGAATCGACGGCGAACACCACGTCGGTCGACTCGATGAGCACGAGCACGGCAAACAGCGGGGTCGCCAGGCGCCGGCCGTTGGCCCGGGTGAAGATCTTCTGGCCGTCGTACTCGTCGGTGGAGGGGACCACCCGGCGGACGGCCCGCAGCACCAGGCTCTTGTCGGGATGGACCTCGGCCTCCTGGTGGCGGGCGATCTTGAACGCCGAGTAGAGGAGCAGGGCACCGAAGACGTAGAGCACGAAGTCGAAGCGCTCGATGAGGGCGACGCCGGCGAAGATGAAGATCGCTCGCAGCACCAGCGCCCCGAAGATGCCCCAGAAGAGCACCCGGAACTGATACTGGGCCGGCACCCGGAAGTAGGAGAAGATCACCGCCCAGACGAAGACATTGTCGACCGACAGGCTCTTCTCGATCAGGTAGCCGGCCAGGTACTCACCGCTGGCCTGGCCGCCCTGCCAGAACAGCATGACCAGGGCGAACGAGGTGCCGATGGTGATCCACACCGCGCTCTCGATGGCCGCTTCCTTGAAGCTGACCACATGGGCCGTGCGGTGCACGAGCAGGACGTCGACGAGCAGCAACGCCCCCACCAGGGCCACGAAGGCGGCCCACTGCCAGGGAGCCACGTCGAAGCTGGCGAAGGTCGTGTCGGACGACGCCTCGGCGGCGAAGGTGACCGGCGGCCAGCCGGCCAGCGCGCTAGCGAGTGTCATTGGCACCGGCGCCACGTGCGCCCAGCACGGCCTGGGCGGCGGCGAGACGGGCGATGGGAACCCGGTAGGGCGAGCACGACACGTAGTCGAGGCCGGCATCGAAGAACAGCGCGATCGACTCGGGGTCGCCGCCGTGCTCGCCGCACACGCCGAGCTTGAGTCCGGGCTTGGCGGCGCGCCCGCGAGAGACGGCGATGCGGACCAGCTCGCCGACTCCGTCGGCGTCGATCGTCTCGAACGGGTTCCGGGCCAGCAGGCCCTGCTCGAGGTAGGGGCCCATGACCCGTCCTTCGATGTCGTCGCGACTGAACCCGAGCGCCATCTGGGTCAGGTCGTTGGTGCCGAAGGAGAAGAAGTCGGCAGCCTCGGCGATGGCACCCGCCTGCAACGCCGCCCGCGGCGTCTCGATCATGGTGCCGATGGTCACGTCGATGCCCGGCGAGTCGGCCGCCGCAGCGTCGATCGCACCCTCGACCCAGCTGCGGGCGAGCGCCAGCTCCTCACGGCTGATCGTCAGGGGGATCATGACCTCGACCACCGGCGTGCCCCCGGCTGCCACCCGCTCGGCGGCCGCCTCCATGAGCGCTCGGACCTGCATGGCATAGAGACCGGGCTTGAGCACGCCGAGGCGCACCCCGCGGGTGCCGAGCATGGGGTTGACCTCGCGCCACCAGCGGGCGGCGGCCAGCAGCACCGCCTCGGTGTCGGTCAGCCCCACGGTCGCCTGGGCGATGGCCAGCTCCTCCACGTCGGGAAGGAACTCGTGCAGGGGAGGGTCGAGCAGGCGCACGGTGACGGGCAGGCCGTCCATGGCTTCGAGCACCTCGAGGAAGTCGGCCTTCTGTACGGCGCGGAGCTTCTCCAGCGCTGCTTCCTCGGCCTCGGATGTCACCGCCAGGATCATCTCCCGCACCACGGGCAGCCGCTCGGCACCGAGGAACATGTGCTCGGTGCGGCACAGCCCGATGCCCTCGGCTCCGAAGGTCCTCGCCCTGGCGGCGTCGTCGCCGGTGTCGGCGTTGGCCCGCACCGCCAGGTGCCCGGCCCGGATCTCGTCGGCCCAGCCGAGGATGGTGATGAACTCGTCGGGAACGGTCCCCACGGTGAGCTCGACGGCACCGAGCACCACCTGACCGGTGCTGCCGTCGATCGAGATGACGTCACCCTCGGCGACGGTCACGTCGCCGACCGAGAACGACGCGCCGTCGATGCGGATCGCCTCGGCGCCGCACACGGCCGGCTTGCCCCAGCCCCGGGCCACCACGGCGGCGTGGCTCACCAGCCCGCCGCGAGCGGTGAGGATCCCTTCGGCCACGGCCATGCCGTGGATGTCCTCGGGCGAGGTCTCGTTGCGCACGAGGACCACCTGCTCGCCTCGCTCGGCGGCGGCGGCGGCGTCGTCGGCGGTGAAGTAGGCCCGTCCGACCGCTCCCCCCGGCGAAGCCGCCAGCCCCGTTGTGAGCACGGTTCGGGCCCCGGCGGCGAACTGGGGGTGCAGCACGGAGTCGAGGTGGTCGGCGGTGATGCGCGACACCGCCTCGGCGGTGGTGAGACGGATCTGCTCGTCGGTGGTCATCTCCACCGCCATCCGCAACGCCGCCGTACCGGTGCGCTTGCCGACTCGGGTCTGGAGCATCCACAGCTTGCCCTGCTCGATGGTGAACTCGGTGTCGAGCATGTCGCGGTAATGACGCTCGAGGCGCTCGAAGATGGCGACCAGCTCGTCGTAGATCCCGGGGAAGTACTCGGCCAGATCGGACAGCGGCTGGGTGGTGCGGGTGCCGGCCACCACGTCCTCGCCCTGGGCGTTGACCAGGAAGTCGCCGTAGGCGCCCTT
>JAHWJH010000086.1 GCA_019348555.1 Actinomycetota bacterium | reverse complement strand
CCTGTTCCTCGACGAGCCGACCACCGGCTTGCACTTCGACGACATCCGCAAGCTTCTCGGGGTGCTCGGGCGCCTGGTCGACCAGGGCAACACCGTGCTGGTGATCGAGCACAACCTCGACGTCATCAAGACCGCCGACTGGATCGTCGACCTCGGGCCCGAGGGCGGCTCGGGCGGCGGCCGCGTCGTGGTGGAAGGACCTCCCGAGCTCGTGGCCAAGACCCCCGAGAGCCACACCGGTCGCTTCCTCGCCCCCCTCCTCGGCCTGTAGGGGGCCCTGAGGGCGGGGCACCCGGGGCCTTCTCGGTTCGGGAAGGAAGGGCTCAACTGTCCCGCCCGGGCTGCCGATGTTGCGGGGGTGCACCGCCACGTCGCCCGGTTCCTGCTCTACGCCGGGGTCGTCGTTGCCGTGGTGGGCCTGAGCAAGGCCCACGCCGCCTCGGCGATGCCCACCTACGACTACACCGGGTCCTTCCGCTTCGCGTGGTCCATTGCCTACATCGCCCTGCTGTGCGCCGCGGCGTACGGACTGGGCCTCCCCGACCTCGCCCGCGGACGCCGCGCCGCCGTCGTCGCCGGCGCTGGCGCCGCGGGCGGGGGCGCCTTGGGGATCTCGGTGTTCCAGCTGCTGGCCGGCACGGCACTGCTGCCCCGGGCGGTGGTGTTCGGGGCAGCAGTCGTGCTGGTGCCGTGGTTCCTGCTCTGCGCCAGCCTGGCGCGGGACGGGCGGGCCCGCGCCGAGGGCCGGGACCGGGTGGTCCTGGTGGCCGACCGGGGCGAGGCCATGGTGCTCGACGACGAGCTGGACGAGGCACCCGAGCGGCCGGCGATCGTCGTGGCGCGGTTGGGCGTGGACGAGGCGCACTCCTCCGACGAGCGCTCCACCCCGTTGCTCTCCGCCGCTCGCGCCGCTCGGGCGAGCGTGGTGGTCCTCGACCGACGGGCCCAGGCCGACGAGACCATCGTCGCCCAGGCCGGTGTGCTCCACGCCGCCGGCGTGCGGGTGCGGACGCTGTCACTGTTCTACGAGCAGTGGCTGGGCAAGCTGCCGTTGGGCGAGCTCGAGCGGGTGTCGCTCATGTTCGACATCGGGGAGCTGCACCGGGCCCGCTACGGCCGGGTGAAGCGCCTCGTCGACGTCACCCTGGCTGGCCTCGGAGTGGTCGTCCTGGTCGCCGTCACGCCCCTGGTGGTGCTGGCGAACCTGGTGGCCAACCGCGGGCCGCTGTTCTTCCGCCAGGCCCGGGTGGGCAAGCTGGGGAAGCCCTTCCAGATCGTCAAGTTCCGCACCATGGCGCCGGCCGGGGCGGCGAGCGGCGAGTGGACCGCCGAGGCCGACCACCGGATCACCGCCTTCGGGAACGTGCTGCGCCGGACCCACCTCGACGAGCTGCCCCAGGTCTGGAACATCCTGCGGGGCGAGCTGGCCGTCGTCGGCCCCCGTCCCGAGCAGCCCCGCTACGTGGCCGAGCTGGTGGAGAAGCTCCCGTTCTACGACCTGCGCCACCTGGTGCGCCCCGGTCTCACCGGCTGGGCCCAGGTGAAGTTCGGCTACGCGGGCACCGAGGCCGACACCCTCGAGAAGCTCCAGTACGAGTTCTTCTACCTCCGCCGCCAGAGCCTGTCGTTCGACCTCCGCGTCATGGGCCGGACCGTGCGCAGCGTGCTCGCAAGGGCGGGCCGATGACGGGGTCTCCCCAGGTCGATGTCGTCATCCTCACCTGGAACGACGGTGGGCTGCTCGACGCTGCGGTGGAGTCGGCGCTGTGCTCGGTGGGCGTCGACGTCAACGTCGTGGTCGTGGACAACGGCTCTGAACCGCCAGCCACCGTGGCCCCGCACCAGGCGGTGACCCTGCTGCGCAACCGGGTCAATCGAGGCGTGGCCGCCGGCCGCAACCAGGGGGCAGCTGCCGGTGACGCCCCGTACGTGTGCTTCCTCGACAGCGACGCCCGACTCGCACCCGACTGCCTGGCCTCTCTGGTGTCGGCCGTCGACGGCAACCATCCGACCGCCATGGCCGCGCCCGTCTTCGCCGGCCAGGCGCCACAGGCCAGCGCCGGGCGGGCCCCGAGCGTGGGCCGCAAGCTGGCCCGTGGTCTCGGCCTGGCCACGAGCTATCGGCCGGTACCGCGTGGTGGCCGCCTGCCCCGTTGGGAGGTCGACTTCGCCATCGGCGCCTGCCAGCTCTGGAGGCGCACTGCCTTCGCCGATGTGGGTGGCTTCGACGAGAGCTTCTTCTATGGCCCCGAGGACATCGACGCTTGTCGGCGACTCCGTCGCTCCGGCCTCAGGGTCGTGCAGGTCGCCGGCGCTGCTTGTCACCATCCCCCCCGCCGCCGCCACCGGCGCCTGGTCACCGGGCCGGGGTTGCGCCACGGCGTCGCCCTGGTCCGGTACTACCTGCGACCCCTGTGGCCCCATCCCCAGCCATGACCGATGTCGCCGTCATCGTCCCCGCCTACCAGGCGGCGAGGGAGATCGGCGCCGCCCTGGCGTCGATCGCCGGCCAGACCACCCAGCCGGCCGAGATCGTCGTGGTCGACGACGGGTCCACCGACGGCACCGCCGAGGCCGCCCGCCGATGGGAGCACCTGCTGCCGCTCACGGTGCTGCGCCATGCCGAGACCCGAGGGGCGGGCGCCGCCCGGCGCAGTGCCATCGCCGCCAGCCGGAGCCCACTGCTCGCGCTGCTCGACGCCGACGACGTCTGGCTGCCCGGCCACCTCGCCACCCTGCTCGAGGGGTACCACCAGCACGGCGGCGTCATCACGTCCGATGCCTACCGGTGGCAGCCGGCGAAGGGCCTGCTGCGCGCCACCCACCACGACCGCAATCCGGTGCCGTCGCCGTCCCGCCAGACCACGGAGATTCTCCGGCGCAACTTCGTGTTCGTCGGCTCCCTCTTTGCCAGGAGCAGCTACGAGGCGGCCGGGGAATTCCGCGACGGGATCGCCGAGGACTGGGACCTGTGGATCCGCATGATCCGCGGCGGCGCCAGGGTTCATGCCACCGGCCGCCCGACGGTGTTCTACCGGCTGTCGCCGTCGAGCGTCACCAATCGCCCCGACGCCATCGACGGTTACATCACCGTGCTCGAGCGGGTCCTGGTGGAAGCGGCGAGCGGTCGAGAACGGGCGGTGGCTTCCGGGACGCTGATGCGGATGCGGACCCGTCGCCATCTGGCCAGAGCCCACGCAGCAGCGGCTCGAGGTGATCGCCAGGGTGCCCGCGTCGAAGGTGGGGCGGCTCTGAGCGGTCCGGGACGGATCAAGGTCGAGGCGTTCGGGCTGCGGGCCTTCCCCCGGATGTCGTTCCACCTCGGCCAGGCGCTCCGTCACCGTTACTGGGGCTGACGGAGGACTTCCTGGTACAGCGCTTGGAAGGCCGCGGCCATGTGCTCGATGCGGTGGTGGGCGTCGAAGAGTCGGCGGCCGGCATCTCCCAGGCGACGGGCGAGACCGGGGTTCTCGAACAACTCGCTCAGTCGCCGTGCCGGGCCCTCGACGTCGCCGGGGGCCACCAGGAAGCCGGTCTCGCCGTGGACGACCGCTTCGGGCACCGCTCCCACGCCGGTGGCCACCACCGGCACGCCCTGGCTCATGGCTTCGAGGATGGCCAGGGGAAGACCTTCCGTCGTCGAAGCCGACAGGAACACGTCGAACGCCGGCAAGGTCGAGAATGGGTCGACGGACCCGGGAAGGCGGACCGCCTCGGCCAGGCCCAGGGCCTCGGCCCGATCGATGACCTGCGATCGGCACGGCCCCTCGCCGGCGAGCACGGCAATGACGTCGGGCACGTCCGCTCGGACCTGGGCCAGGATGTCCAGCATGGCGAGGTGCCCCTTCACCGGGGTGAACGCGGCGATCGAGCCGATCACCGGGACGTCCTCGGCCACCCCCAGCGCGGCTCGGGCCTCCTGGCGCGTGGTCAGCGTGGCCGGCAGCCCGATGCCGGTGGGGATCACCCGGATCGAGGTGCGGTCGAATCCCCGCAGCCGGACCAGAACGCCGGCTGGGGCGTCGCCCACCGTGGTCACCACAGCCGCGGCGGTTGCCAGCCGGCGGTCGAGCCCCTCCTCGCCTCGCCGGAGGAGCCCGCGGGGCTTGGCCAGGCCGTGCACCGTGAGCACGGTGGGGATCCCGATGCTGGCGGCAGCCAGGACGGCCGCCAGGGCGGTAGGGGAGCCGGGATGACCACCGTTGTGGACGTGGAGCAGGTCGAGGTCCTGGCGAGCGAGCATCTTCGCCAGGAGCGGAACGTCCACGGCGGTGGCCACCTGCTTCACCACGGGAACGAGGGCCGAGCGGACCTCGAGGAGCGCGCCGTCGGCAGGCGTCGTGCCCTGAGTCGACCATCTCCCACCCGACATCCGGGCGCCCGGCTCCCATGCCGTGAGGTCGGCTTGGGCGATGGCTGCGCCTCGCCCTTCGGCGAAGAACCGCTCCAGCGTCGGGCGGCGGAGGACCACCGGCTCGTAGCGTCGTCGGTCGATGGAACACGCCAGCTCCCGCAGGTAACGCTCGGTGCCGCCCACCGTCCGCGAGCCGGAGAGCATGCCGATTCTGCTCCGACTACTCATCTCGGCGTGCACCTACGGAGGTCGGTGTGTCCAGAGACGAGGGCACAACGGTAACCCCCGGGTCCCAGGCATCGGGTTGGCGACTCTCGAGCTTGGAGCGGCCGCGCAGCAGTGACCACAGACGATCGCACTCGGCGCGATCGAGGACCCCTGTGACGAAGAGCCCGAGCACGTAGACGGCTGCTCCGACAGGTAGAGCCACGAGACCGGCTGGGTCGTTCAGCAGGACGACGGCGATCCCCATGCCGATGGCGCTGAGGAGGACCTGTGGCGAAGGCACGGGAGTGGTGAACCCGAAGGTCTGACGGATGATCCGGTTTCCTGCCACGGCCACGACGACCGACGAGCTGGTCAGCGCCAAGGCTGCACCCGCCGGCCCGAACCTGTTGATGAGGACGACATCGAGCAGGATCACCACCCCGAGATTCAGGGCAGCGAGGGCTATCGCCTGTCGGAGCCGACGGCCGGCGACGAAGACGACCGTTTGGACCTGGGTGACGAACATGATCCACACGCCGGCACCGAGAATGGCGACAGGTGCCCTCGCATCCGTGAACTGTTCTCCGAAGGCGACGCGAATGATCGGACCGGCACCCAGGGCAAGGGCGACCGAGAGAGGTAGCCCCACCAGGGTGACCAGTCTCATCGCCTCCTTGAACACCTTGTCGGCACCCCGGTGACCACCTCCACTGAGCCGGGAACTGAGGATGACCAGAGCGGGCACGGTGACGGCGCTGCTCACGTAACCGACCGACTCCGTCAAGCGCCTGGCGACGTCGTACGTCGCCGTGGCGGAAGGACCGGCGAGAAGCGACAGCAGCACGATGTCGAGGCGCAGGACCAGGACACCGAGACCGCTGGCAATGGCCAGGGGCAGTGCGAGGCGAAGCAGCGCCATCGTCTCGCGCGGGCTGGGCGTCAACCGGCCCGACCAGACATGGTGCCGCCGCGCTGTGCGCCGTCCCATGGCCAAGGCCACCCAGGGACCCGCAGCCACAGCCCACAGCGCCCCCTGCACGCCCGCCCCCGAGACCACGAAGAGGATCCCGCCCACGGTGACGACCGCCGTCTGAACCAGGGTGATGGCTGCCCGCTGCGCCATCAGACGATGCCCGTCCAGGGCGGCGAGCACCGAGCTGCTCATGGCACTCGCCGGGATCGCCAGGCCGGCGATGGCGAAGTCGGTCAGCGTGTCGTCGGTATACGGAGCCACCAGGGCGAAGCCCATGACCGCAAGGAACCCGAAGAGCCCGAGGACTCCGCTACCCGCCAAGGTGGCTGCCAGCAGGCCTTCGGACCGCCAAGGGCGCCGGCTCACCGACTGGGTGATCGTCGGTGTGATGCCGAGGTCGAAGATGGTCGTCGCCATGAGCACCACGGCCGCCGCCAAGGAGTAACGACCGAACTGGTCAGCTGCGAGTGCTCTCGTCACCACGAGGACGAAGCCGAACGACGCCAGCCGTCCGACAGTTTGGAACAGGAAGATGCTGCTGGCCCCTCGGACAGCGACGACATCGTCTGCGTGCGCGTCGCTTGGGCTGGAGGGGCAGTGGTCGCCATGGCCGGCGACGCCTCCACCTCCCACGGACCTTGTATCGGTCGAGTGCGTGCCTGGGTTGACGAAGAGTTTCTCCTTCAGGGCTGCGTCATCCGCGCCGATCGTCTGGTACGTGGTGGCCCTGCGCGCCACGTCAGCTCGAAGGGACGCGCTCACAGTGCCCGACTACCACTCCGCCTACGATCGAAAGCGACTTCAGGTCATCGACCGAGTGCTCCCTCACGGCGCGGGCCCCGCTGCCGACATCGGTTGCTCCAACGGGACGATCACCGGGATGATCGCCTCGCACGGATACGACGTGGTCGGCTATGACATCGACGGGTCGGCGGTGACCGAGGCCAGGCGACTTCGCCCAGACCTGCAGTTCCGATGCGGCTCCGCAGCCGAGGCCGCTGAGGTCGGGAGCCGATCCCTGACCGTGTGTGTCGAGGTGATCGAACACCTACCGTTCGAGGCGCAAGCCGAGTTCCTGGCCGCTGTATCGGATTCGACCCGTCCCGGCGGTTCCTTGGTGCTCTCTACGCCTGGCCGGTACAGCGCCCTCTCGCTGCTCCAAAGAGGCCGACGCCTCCACCGGCACCGTGAGTACGACTGGTGGGATCCCACGCACGTCGGCATCTTGTCGTTCCGCCGACTGCGCCGACTGCTCGAGACTACGGGTTTCACCCCGAGGACTTGGACGGGGTACTGCTACCTGCCGCCCAGGGTGTGCCCGCCGTTCTCCGTGGACCAGCACCCGGTCAACCGGCTGGGCTTCGATCTGTTGGTCGTCGCTGTCCGCCGATGATCGTCGCCGCTAGGTGATCGACAGCATGCGCTCCAGCGCCACCTTGGCCCAGCGGGCGGTGTCGGGGTCGACGGCGATCCGGTTGCGCACCTCGCCCTCGACCAGACCCTCGAGGATCCACGCCAGGTGGGGGGCGTCGATGCGGAACATGGTCGAGCAGGGGCACACGATGGGGTCGAGCGAGAGCACGGTGCGGTCGGGGTGCTCGGCGGCCAGCCGCTGCACGAGGTGGATCTCGGTGGCCACGCCGAGCGTCGAGCCGGGAGGGGCGGCGTCGACGGCCCGGATGATGGCGTCGGTGGAGCCCACCACGTCGGCCAGGGCGCACACCTCGTAGGGCGTCTCCGGGTGGGCGAGCACGATCCCACCCGGGTGCGCGGCCCGGAAGGCCGCCACCTGGTCGGGGTTGAAGCGCTGGTGCACCGAGCAGTGCCCCTTCCACAACAGCAACGTGGCGGCCTTGCAGTCGGCCTCGGTCAGTCCCCCGAGGTCACAGCGTGGGTTCCAGAGGGCCATGTCGGCGTGGTCGTAGCCCATGGCAAGGCCGGTGTTGCGGCCGAGGTGCTGGTCGGGGAAGAAGAGCACCTTGTCACCTCGCGACAGGGCCCACTCGAGCACGGCCCGGGCGTTGGTCGAGGTGCACACCGACCCTCCGGCTCGGCCGACGAAGGCCTTGAGCGCCGCCGAGGAGTTCATGTAGGTGATCGGCACCAGCCGCTCCACGTCGATGACCGCCGCCAGCGCCTCCCACGCCTCCTCCACCGAGTCGAGGTCGGCCATGTCGGCCATGGAGCACCCCGCGTTGAGGTCGGGCAGCACCACCTGCTGGTGCTCCGCGGTGAGGATGTCGGCCGACTCGGCCATGAAGTGGACGCCGCAGAAGACGATGTACTCGGCGGCGGTGTTGGCGGCGGCGAGCTGCGAGAGCCGGAAGGAGTCGCCCCGGGCGTCGGCCCAGCGCATCACCTCGTCGCGCTGGTAGTGGTGTCCGAGGACGAGCAGTCGCTCGCCCAGTGCCGCTTTGGCCGCGCCGATCCATGCCGTGAGCTCGTCGGGGCGCGCCGAGACGTAGCGATCGGGCAGGGTGGCCTGCATCCGGAGCATCGGGTTGTCCTCCCTTGGGGAGCGCTCCGACTGACGGCCGGTGCGGACAGCCTGGTCGCCCTGCACGGGGGTGTCGGCCTGCGCCGTGAGACGACCACGGCACTCGGAGCGGATATGTCGCCGCAGTACCAGGACGGCGATTCGATCCTGAGCTTACCCGCCTCGGGTTCCTGGCCGGTCGAGCAGCCACAGCACGGCGTCCGCGGCCAAGTCGGTGGGCACGACGTGGCCGCCCACGAACTCGTGGTACCGCACGTCGTAGCCGGCCCGCTCGAGCTTGGGCACCAGCCTCCTGCTGGTGGAGGAGATGGGCAGGACCTGGTCGTCGGTCCCGTGGGTGACGTAGAACGACGGCGACCCGGAGGTGGCGCCCGGCACCCAGAACCCGGGGGAGAAGGCGATGACGTGGCTGAACAGGTCGCCGTTGACCCCGCCCAGTGAGAGCGCATAGGACGCGCCGTCGGAGAAGCCGCCCACGGCGAGGTGGTCGGGGTCGACGGCGAAGCGGTCGAAGACCTGTGCCAGGGCGTCGTCGATGAGCGCCACGTCGGGCCCGTAGCTGTCGAGGAGGAGATCCCACGTCGCTCCGTGGGACTTCGGGGCCACGAGGATCAGACCTGCGTCGTCGGCCAGGCCCCGCAGCAGCCCCAGCCCGTCCTCGGCGGAGCCGCCGGCGCCGTGGAGCATCACCGCCAGGGGTGACGGTTGGTCGGCACGGTGATCGACCGGGAGGTAGAGGAGTGCCCGCCGGCCCGGCCCTACATCGAGGACATGGTCGCCGGGCGGGGTAGCCGCGACGGTGTCGGGCTGACGAGGACGAGCCCCGATGCGCCCGGCCACTGCCGGCTCATCCATCGACGGAACACCCTCGACGTCGCCGCCCCGAAGGTTCACGCCGTCGAGGCTGCAGCCCACCGCCCAGGGCAACGCGGCCAGGCCGACGACGAACCGACGTCGAGCGAACCGTCCAGTGCGTGGCTCGGCCATGGCGGCGGCAGCGGGGCAAGCTCAGGTCTCGGGAATGTCGAATGAGGCTTCCCGGCCACGTCCACCGGTCGCCGCCTCCTCGGGGGCCCACCGGGGATCGTCGCTCACCTCGACCGGCCTCGCCGTGGGCGCCGCCAGCTCCCGGGCGTGGCGCTCGGCCTCCTCGCGGGTCGGGAAGGTCGCCAGAGGTGGATCGAGGTCCGTCTCCCTCACCACCCAGTTCCCACCGTGGAGCTCCACCCGGAGGGTCGATTCGTCGTCCATGTGCTCCCTCTACCCAGCTCCGGTGTCTCACCTCCGCTGTGGTGCCGGAGGCGCTCGACGAGGCCAGGGGCGCTGTGGATGAGGTGTCTCGGAAGTCCCCCCCGCCGCCGACGGAGCCTCACGGCCGGCCCGGGGCCCGTTTCTGGCACGGGGGCCAGGGGTAGCCCGCGTCGCGAAATCACGTCACTCGAGGGAGGCGGCAGAGATGACCAACACCACGCCCGGCATGTCCACCGACGCGATCGAGCTGCTCATGGGCGACCACCGAGAAGTCGAGCAACTCTTCGAGATGATGAACAAGGCTCGTCAGTCCAGCGACGTCGATCAGCAGCGCTACGTGGCCGAGCACGTCGTGGAGGACCTCTCGGTGCACGCGGTCATCGAGGAGGAGGTCCTCTATCCCGCCATGCGGGACGCCCTCCCCGACGGCGATCAGCTGGTGGAGGAGGCCCTGCAGGAGCACCAGGAGGCCAAGGAGCTCCTCACCCGGATCGACGGGAAGGACCCCCAGTCCGAAGATGCCAGCGCCGCCTTCGACGAGCTTGTGGCCACGATCCACCACCACGTGCTGGACGAGGAGACCCAGTTGCTGCCGCGGCTACGGGGCGCGCTGGGCCAGGAGCGCCTCGAGCAGATGGGGAAGAAGATGGAGCTGGCCCGCAAGGCGGCACCCACTCATCCGCACCCGCACGCGCCGAACACGCCGCCCGGCAACGTCGCTGCGGGAGCCTTCGCCGCCGTGGTCGACAAGATCCGGGACGCGCTGAGGAGCTGACCACCTAGGGACACCGGCGGCGGCCGGCCCTCCCGCGGAGGCGGGGAGGGCCGGCAGAGGCCTCGGGCGTGCACGGAACAGGCCGGGCTGCGGCGAGACTGGGGGCATGGTCCAGCGACCGCCCGTGGGCACCATCCCGGACGCTCCCGGCTCCTACCAGTTCAAGGACGGC
>JAHWJH010000085.1 GCA_019348555.1 Actinomycetota bacterium | reverse complement strand
TTCTTCCGTACTCGCCAGCCAATGATCTTCCCCGTCTTCTTGGAGGCTTAGGTTTTCGCCGTCGAACCCGAGGTGCGACGACGAGGGTGAGCGTTTCGCGGTCGAACCAGAGGTTCGACGGCGAGCTGAGACGTGCTCCGACCACCGGGCGGAGCCCGGCGGTCTCCGCGCTGAGCACTCATGGCTCGCTGCGCTCGCCGGCCGCCAGCCAGGGAGGGGCCGCCTCCGGCGGCGGTCGTGGCCGGACGGCAGCTGCCCTTCGGTGGCTTCGCTATGACCCCCCGCGGAGGATCTCCACGTCGATGGGCTTGAGCGTGCCGTTGTTGGTGAGCTCGGCGGAGCAGGCGGTCACGCCGACGAGAAGGTCGACCTCCGCCCGGAGGTCGACGTGGTCGCCGGGCCGGCTGCTCGGGCGCCCGATGTCGATGCGACCGGTGTGCGGATCGGGCGTCACCACCATGAACAGGTTGAGCGTGGTGGGGATGGCATCGGGGGCGACGCCAAGGGGCTCGAGCGAGGTGGCCAGGTTCTCGAAGCAACTGGGGTGGTGGCCCTCGATCCCGTAGAGCCGTTCGAACATCTCGGCCGAGCACGGGCTGAGGAGCAGGTCGTGGCGGCCGGCGGTGTCGGCGGTGATCGTCAGCAGTGCGGTGCTCCGGTTGGAGTACAGCACGCTTCCGGTTCCCACGTAGATGCTTCCGGCGTAGTCGACGGTGCGCCCCGTCGACAGCCACTCCCGGGGGTCGGCGGCGGCGAAGGCGGCCACGTCGGCCACCTGCTCCCCGGTGGGCGAGATGACCCGCAGCGTCTCGCCCCGGGCCAGGCGCAGCGCGCAGCCGGTCTGGGCGGCGAGATGGATGGTGTCGCCGGTCGCCATCGCCGTTCGGTTGTAGCACCCCGAGGCCTCTGACACGATGGCCCCATGGCGGCGGGCGAGGAGGCACCGCCGCGGGGGCTGGCGCTCGAGCGCCTCCTCACCCTGGGCGACCACACCGACGAGCACGGGCGCCTCCTTCTCGAGGACTCGGCCAGTCGCGGCGCCCAGAAGCGGGCCAAGCGCTCCGGGGTCCCCATGAGATCGGAGCGCTGCGCCTACGCCGACAGCCCGTCCCGCCTGGGCGGGGAGATGAACGTCTCCGCCTACGAGGCCCTCCGCCACGATCTGTCCGAGGTGCTGAACGGCTTCTCGTGGCTCGCCGAGCGCTACGGGCGGGTGAACCCGTCGGGCCGCAGCACCGTGCAGGGGCTGCTCGACGTGAGCAACCTGGGAACGAACCTGCCCCTGGTCCTGTTCCATCGGGCCCGGAATCCCGTGCCCGCCCACGGCGCCCTGCCCTCGGCCGTGGCGTCGATCTTCAAGGCCAGCCGGGGCATCTTCTCCGCCGCCATCGACCTGCTCAACCGGACCAGCGACGCCGGCGCGGTCATCACCGTCGCCGAGGTGGTCGGCTTCGCCGAGGCGAACGGTCACTTCCGCCGCCGGGAGACCGGACGGGTGTGTGCCGCCCCCACCAGGCTGATCGAGCGCGTGCTGGAAGCGATCCTGACCGGGGCCGGCGCCGATCCTTCCCGCAGCTCGCTGGGCGCTCTGGTCGACTTCGAGGAGCTGTGGGCCTTCTACGTACGCCAGAGCTCCTTCAGCCAGGCGTCGAGCACCTACCGGTTCGTGCTCGACAACCTGACCGCCGCCGGCGACGTCGCTCCCGAGGACCTGTTCGGGGCTTCGGTGCAGGTGCAGGGCCGCACGTGGCGCTTCGATGCCTTCACCCAGGCCTTCGTCGACCACGCCAATGTGGTGCAGGCCGAGCTCAACTCCGTGCTCGGCCGGGCCGATCCCGGCCCGCCGCTCACCATGGAGGCGGCCCTGCGGGTCCTGTAGGCGCACGGTGCCCGTTCGGAGCTGATGCCACTGTTAGCTTTGTTGCCACTGTGGCTACTGCGACCCGCCCGCGCTCGTCGCCGAAGGGCAAGGCCAACGCCAAGGCCGGCACGGCCAGGACCAAGGCGCGGCCGCCGGGGAAGAAGCGCACGCCGAGGGCGGATGCCGCCCGCCGTCGGCAACGACTCACCGAGCTACGCCGGGCCGTGGCTCGCGCCGACGTGTGGGGCGCGGTCCTGGCCCTCGCCGGGGTGCTGGTGGGCCTGGGCACGTGGGCGGGTCTCACCGGTCCGCTGGGCCAGCACGTCGACCAGGTGCTGGTGGGCGCCGTGGGCGCCACCCGCATGGTCGTGCCGCTGGTTCTGGTCTGGATCGGGGCGCTGCTCGTACGCGGCCGGGCCGGTCGGGCGCCCGGTCGCATCGCCGCCGGCCTGGTCCTGCTCCTGGCCGGTGGCAACGGCCTGGCACATCTCGCCCAGGACGACCTCGGGGGCAGTGTCGGCCGCATCGTCGCCGAGCCGCTCACCTCGGTGCTGTCGCCGTGGGGCACCGGCGTCGTGCTCGGCGCCGTGGTCCTCGCCGGCGTGCTGACCGTCACGGCCACGACCGTGCGCTGCGCCGCCTCGCATCTCAGCGGCGTGATCAGCCGGCTCGCCGGTGTCAGGCGACCCGTCGGCGCCGGCGTCCGGCGCGCCGTGCGGTGGCTCGACACGCTGCCGTCGCCGGCCCCTGCTGACCAAGGCGCCGAGCCGGCGCTCCAGGTCACCGTGGCGGGGGAGAGGGCCGCACCGGTGCTCTTCGACGATGCCGACGGTGGGGTCGCTTCGCCACACGAGCCCGCCGACCCCGACGCCACCGGTCCCTCGGCGGTCGCCGTCGCCCCGATCGAGGCGGCACCGGCCGGTGACCCCGAACAGCTCGCCATCGACCTCGGGCCCGCCGCCGGCCCCGGAAGCTGGAAGCTGCCTCCGTTGACCATGCTCGACCGCAGCCCGGTGCACGAGGTCGACCGACGCGTGGTGGAGCAGGCCGGCCGCACCCTGGAACGGGCCCTGGCCGCACACGGGGTGGAGACCCGTCTGGTCGGCATGACCGTGGGGCCCACCGTCACCCGCTACGAGCTCGAGCTCGGCCCCGGGGTCAAGGTCGCCCGCGTGACCTCCCTGCACAAGGACATCGCCTACGCCATGGCGTCGCCCGACGTGCGCATCCTGGCGCCGATCCCGGGACGCTCGGCCATCGGCGTGGAGGTCCCCAACCAGCAGCGCCAGCTGGTGGCGGTGGGCGACATCCTCGCCAGCGACGAGGCCCGACGGGCCGTCCACCCCTGTGAGGTGGCCCTCGGGCGCGACATCAGCGGCCGGGCGGTGCTCGCCAACCTGGCCGAGATGCCCCACCTGCTCATCGCCGGAGCGACCGGGGCGGGCAAGTCGAGCTGCCTCAACAGCCTGCTCACGTCGATCCTCGTGCGCAGCACTCCCGAGCAGGTCCGCCTCATCCTGGTCGACCCCAAGAGGGTCGAGCTGGGCCAGTACAACGGCCTGCCCCACCTGCTCACCCCGGTGGTCGTCAACCCGAAGAAGGCGGCCAATGCCCTCGCCTGGGCGGTCAAGGAGATGGAACGCCGCTACGACCTGCTGTCGGAGGTCGGCGTGCGCGACGTCACCGGTTACAACGCCGCCTTCGATCGGGGCGAGCTGCGCACCGAGCCCCGGGCCGAGGGCGTCGACGATCCGGGGGAGCCGGTGTACGGCCGCCTGCCGTTCATCGTCATCGTCGTCGACGAGCTCAACGACCTCATGATGGTGGCGGCTCGCGACGTGGAGGAGTCGATCTGTCGCATCGCCCAGATGGCCCGGGCGGTGGGCATCCACCTGGTCGTCGCCACCCAGCGGCCCTCGGTCAACGTGATCACCGGCGTCATCAAGGCGAACATCCCGGCGCGGTTGGCCTTCGCCGTATCCAGCCTGGCCGACAGCCGGGTCATCCTCGACCAGGCCGGCGCCGAGCGCCTGGTCGGCCGGGGCGACATGCTGCTGCTCGGTGCCGCCTCGTCCACTCCCAGGCGGATCCAGGGAGCGTGGGTCGGCGAGGACGAGGTCCACAAGGTCGTGGCCCACTGGCGCCGCCAGGCGCCCAAGGTCGTCTCCACCATGGGCCTGGAGGGGGACGACCCCTTGCTCGCCTCGGCGCCGGACTCGTCGCCCACCGGCGACGACGACGAGCTGTGCAGGGCGGCGATGGAGCTGATCGTGCGCTCCCAGCTGGGCTCCACGTCGATGTTGCAGCGCAAGCTACGGGTCGGCTTCGCCCGTGCTGGGCGTCTGATGGACCTGCTCGAGCAGCGCGGCGTGGTAGGTCCGTCCACCGGTTCCAAGGCGCGCGACGTGCTCATGACGCCCGAGGAGCTCGACGATCTCCAGGCGGGCGACGGTTCGTGACGGCTCGCAGGTAGGAGCCAGCGGCGACAGCGCCGTCGCAGTCCCGCTCCCGAGCAGCCAGTCCGCCAACGAGGTCGAGGATCGGCGAAGCCGCAGGGTCCGGCAGCACTCAGCGGCGGCGCCTACCGCCGGCCAGGTACCACACGGTCGACGTCACCAGCCAGGCAGCGTTGACCGCCACGGCCGGCGTCCGGCCCTTGAGCGCCCACCCTGCGACGATGGCGGCGACGCCCAGATGATGGACCGCGAGCCAGGGCCACCGCCGTTCCCGCACAACCGGGACGAACCTCGAGATCACCGCCACGGAGGCCGGGTAGCCGGCCGCCAACAGCACCGAGTCGACCGCCACGGTGACCACGGTAGCGCCGGGCCGGGCCACCAGAGCCGGTGTGGCGGGACGGTAGGGTGGCGCCCGTGGCGAGGCGATTCTGGGTGGAGACCCTCGGCTGCCCGAAGAACGAGGTCGACTCCCACAAGCTCGCCGGCGTGCTCGTCGCCGACGGCCTGCAGCCGGCGCCCACGGTGGGGGAGGCCGACCTCGTGGTGGTGAACACGTGCGCCTTCGTGGACGAGGCGCGCGCCGAGTCGATCGAGACCGTCCTGGCCCTGGGCGACGCCCGCCGTCCCGGTGCCGAGCTGGTGGTCACCGGCTGTCTGGCCGAGCGCTACGGCGCCGAGCTGGCCGATGCCATGCCCGAGGTCGACGCCGTCGTCGGCTTCGGCGTCCCGGTGCACCTGGGGCGCCGGTCCGCCGCGGGAGCGCCGTCGCCGGTGCCCAGCTTCGATCTGCTCAACCTGCCCCGCCCGGCCTCGGAGGCGCCGTGGGCCTACGTGAAGGTGGCCGAAGGCTGCGACCGGGCGTGCGGGTTCTGCGCCATACCGTCCTTCCGGGGCCCCCAGCGCAGCCGCGACGTCGCCGCCATCCTGGCCGAGGTCGACGACCTCGGCCCCGGGGTGAGGGAGATCGTGCTGGTGGCCCAGGACCTCGCCGCCTTCGGGCGTGACCAGGGGGTCGGGCGCCGGCGCATCGTGCCCCTCGTGCGGGCCGTCGCCGAGCGGGTGCCTCGGGTGCGCCTGCTCTACCTGTACCCGTCCGACCTGAGCGACGGGCTCGTCGACGCCATCTGCGACAGCGGCGTGCCCTACTTCGACCTGTCGCTCCAGCACGTCTCCCGCCGGCTGCTGCGGGCCATGCGGCGCTGGGGCGACGGCGACCGCTTCCTCGCCCGCATCGCCGACATCCGCCGCCGCCAACCCGATGCCGTCTTCCGCTCCAACTTCATCGTCGGCTACCCGGGCGAGAACGAGGACGACCATGACCGCCTCCTCGGGTTCCTCGACGAGGCCCAGCTCGACTGGTGCGGCTTCTTCGCCTGGTCAGCCGAGGACGCCACGCACGCCGCCTCCCTGCCCGGAAGGGTCGATCCCGGCCTGGTGCACGAGCGGTTGGCCGAGTGCACCGAGCGCCAGGACGCCATCACCGCCAGCCGCCGCGACGACCTGGTGGGGTCCACCGTGGACGTGCTGGTCGACCGGCCGGGCGTCGGCCGTAGCTACCGGGAGGCGCCGGAGATCGACGGTGTGGTGCACGTCCCCGACGACCTGGGGGTGGGGCAGCTGGCCGGCGTCACCATCGGCGCCGCCGTCGGCCCCGACCTGGTGGCCGTCGGCGCCGTCGAAGCGTGCGCGCCGTGAGCGCCTCGTTCGGGCCCTCCGCCCTGGTCACCCCGGCGAACGGTGTCACGCTGGCGCGGGTCGCCTTCACCCCGATCCTGCTGGCCGTGATCGCCGGCTCGGGGGCGTCGTACCCGGCGCTGGCGATGTGGATCGTGCTGGCGGCCACCGACGGCCTCGACGGGTTCCTCGCCCGCAGGCACGGCACCACCCGGTCGGGGGCCTTCCTCGACCCCTTGGCCGACAAGCTGCTGGTGCTGGGGGCCATGGTGGTGCTGGCGGCGCGCGGCAGCTTCTCGGTGCTCCCCGTCGCGCTGATCGCCGGGCGCGAGGTGGCCATGAGCGCCTACCGCAGCTGGGTCGGGCGCCGGGGGGTGTCGATCCCGGCGCGGTGGTCGGCGAAGGTCAAGACCGTGGTGCAGGAGGTGGCGGTCGGCTGCGCCCTGTTCCCGCCGCTGGCCGACGGCGCCCCCGGCGTCGCCGACGCGGTGTTGTGGGTGGCGGTGGTGCTGACCCTCGTGAGCGGGGTGCAGTACCTCTACGACGGGGCCGGCTCCACCTCGGGTGGCGTCGCCTCGCGGGCGGCCCGTGCGGGCTGAGGTCGTGGCCGTCGGTACGGAGCTGCTGCTCGGCGACGTGGTCGACACCAACTCGGCGTGGATCGGCCGTCAGCTGGCGGAGGCGGGGATCGACTCGCACTTCCACACCCAGGTCGGCGACAACGTGGAGCGCATCCAGGTCGCCCTCCACGTGGCGCTCGGGCGTAGCGACGCCGTCGTGGTGTGTGGCGGTCTGGGCCCCACGCCCGACGACGTCACCAGGGAGGCCCTGGCTGGGGTCCTCGGTGTCGAGCTCGTGCACGACGACACCGTGCTCGAGCGCATCCGTCGGCGTTTCGAGGAGCGCGGCCGGCGGATGGCGCCGAGCAACGAGCGCCAGGCCCTGGTGCCCCGGGGCGCGACGGTGATCGAGCAGCGGCGGGGGACGGCGCCGGGGTTGATCTGCCCGATCGGCGACCAGGTGGTCTACGTCGTGCCCGGCGTGCCCCACGAGATGACCGAGATGGTCGAGCGGGCGGTGGTGCCCGACCTCGAGCGTCGCAGGGGTGGCCGGGCGGCGATCCTCAGCCGGGTGCTGCGCACGTGGGGAGAGGACGAGTCGGCGCTGGCCGAGCTCCTGGCGCCGCGGTTCGAGGCGCTCGACGCCTCGGGTAACCCGACGCTGGCGTTCCTCGCCAGCGGGATCGAAGGCGTCAAGGTCCGGATCACGGCCAAGGCAGCCACCGCCGACGAGGCGGCTTCGCTTCTCGACGCCGAAGAAGCCGAGGTGCGGGCCATCCTCGGCGACCGGGTGGTGGGGGTCGACCACGAGACCATGGAGGCCGTGGTGGGCAGGCTGCTCGGCGACGCCGGCCTCACCGTGGGTCTGGCCGAGTCGATGACCGGCGGCCTGATCGCCTCACGCTGCAGTGAGGTCCCGGGCTCGAGCGCGTGGTTCCGGGGAGCCGTGGTGTCCTACGCCAGCGAGGTCAAGTTCGGGCTGCTCGACGTGCCCGAGGGTCCGGTGGTCAGCGAGCCGTCGGCGGCGGCCATGGCGACGGGCGCCCGGTCGGTGCTGGGGGCCGACGTCGGGCTGTCGGTGACCGGCGTCGCCGGCCCGGAGACCCAGGACGAGATGCCGGTGGGCACCGTGTTCGTCGGGATCGCCCTCGACGGCGAGGTGGCCATCGAGCACCTCCGCTTCGGCGGGGACCGCACGTCGATCAGGCGCATGGCCGGCAGCGCCGCCCTCGACCTGCTCCGCCGTCGCCTGCTCGACCGGAGCGCCGTCGCCGCTGCCGTTTGAACCGAGTGTGGCCGAAGGGCTACTGTCCGGGCGGGCTGGAGAGCAGGTCGATCGATTCGAGGTGCCCTCCCACATGTCAACTGTCGACATCATGTTGCATCCGGCGTTCCTTGCCGCCGTGACGGCCATCGCAGCCGTCCTCGTCCTCGCGCTCTACCTCACCCGCCACGACCGCCGGAAGTCGCTGGCTGCCAAGGCCCCGGTCCCGATCCCCCCGCTGGTCGCCGCCGAGGCCACCAAGGTCCTCACCGACCAGGCCACCGCTGCTCGCGTGGGCAAGCGCCCGGGGGCCAAGGCGATCGCCGACAGGATGCTCGCCGGCAAGGTCCCGGCCGGCAAGCTCCAGGCGGCCAAGGTGCAGGCCGGCGCCGGGGAGACGCCACAGCCTCCGCCGGCCGTCTTCGCCGAGGCCTCCACTCTCGACGGCCCGCCCGTCACCTTCGCCGACGTCGCCGGCCTCGACGAGGCCATCGAGGAGCTGCGGGAGGTCAAGGAGTACCTCGCCGACCCCGAGCGCTTCCGAGCATTGGGCGCCGAGCTGCCCAAGGGCATCCTGCTGTGCGGCCACCCCGGCAACGGCAAGACGCTGCTGGCCCGGGCTCTCGCCGGGGAAGCGGGCGTGCCCTTCTACTACGTGTCGGCGTCGAGCTTCGTCGAGCAGTACGTCGGCCTCGGCGCAGCTCGGATCCGGTCGCTGTTCGACCAGGCCAAGAACCAGGACTCACCGGCCATCATCTTCATCGACGAGCTCGACGCCATCGGCCTCAAGCGCAGCGGCGGAGGCAACGGCGAGCGTGAGTTCGACCACACCCTCAACCAGCTCCTCGTCGAGCTCGACGGCTTCGCCGGCTCGTCGGGGGTCCTGATCCTCGGCGCCACCAACCGCCCGGAGCTGCTCGACTCGGCGCTGGTCCGCCCCGGGCGCTTCGATCGCCGCATCCACATCGATCGGCCCGACTACGCCGGCCGCCTGGCCATCCTGCGGCTCTACGCCGCCAAGCGACCGATGTCGCGCCAGGTCGACTGGGGCGACGTCGCCAGCCAGACCACCGGGCTCAGCGGTGCGGAGCTGGCCAACATCATCAACGAGGCGTCGTTGCTCGCCGCCCGGCGTCATCGCACCAAGATCACCGCCGACGAGATCGAGGAGGCGGTGGTGCGGGTGTCGGGCGGAGCGCGCAGCTCCCGTCTCATCGACGAGGAGGAGAAGCGCCTCATCGCCTACCACGAGGCCGGCCACGGCCTGCTGTCGCTGCTGTTGAAGAACGTGAAGATCCCGCCCCGAGTGTCGATCGTGCCCCGGGCCAACGCCACCAAGTCGGCGTGGTCCTTCGGCGACGACCGGGAGACACTCACCAAACGGGAGCTGATGGCCCAGCTGATCGTCCTGCTCGGCGGCCGGGCGGCCGAGGTCGCCACCTTCGGGGAGCCCAGCACGCGCTCGGAGGACGACCTCCACGACGCCGCCAAGCTCGCCCGCAAGATGGTCGAGCGCTGGGCGATGACCGGTCGCTTCGAGCTGGCCGGGCGCGACGACGATGCCGTCACCCGTTCCCGTACCGAGAGCCGCTCGGAGCCGGCGGTGGCCAAGCTGCTGTCCCAGGCGGAGCAGGCGGCACGATCGATCCTCCAGGAGAACGGGCAGCGCCTGGTGGCGGTGGCCGAGCACCTGGTGCACCAGGAGACCTTGACCGTGCGGGAGATGGCCAGCGTGGCGGGGCTGCCCAATCCGGCCGACGAGCGAGTCGTCGAACAACGGGACCTCGTGCCTCCGGTGGTCGCCGCCACCCCGCTGGCCCGCCTCCACGGCTGAGAGCGAGCCGGGTCGCGTCGGAGAGATCGCCGATCGCAGCCGAGGGTCGGCATCCGTGCGCCTGTTCGTCGCCGCTTGGCCCTCAGAGGAGGTGCTCACCAGCCTCGCCCGCCTGCCCCGACCCGAGCGGCCGGGCGTGCGCTGGAGCGGCCGCGACCAGTGGCACGTCACCCTGCGGTTCTTCGGTGAGCTCACCGTCGACGAGGGGGTGGTGGCCGGGCGGGGCGTGGCCGACGCGGCCGCCGTCGCCCAGCCGGTCGTCGCCGACCTGGGCCCGAGGGTGGGCCTCCTCGGGCGAGGGGTGCTGCAGGTGCCGGTGGCCGGGCTCGAACCGGTGGCCGAGGCCCTGGCGGCCGCCACCGGCGAGGTGGGCAAACCACCCGGCCCCAGGCCGTTCAGGGGCCACATCACCTTGGCCCGGAGCCGGCGCAAGCACGGCCTCGACGAGCTGACCGGCGTCGAGGTGCGAGGTCGTTGGACCGTGGGCGAGGTGGCGCTGGTGGCCAGCGTGGCCTCCCCCCGCGCCGGCGTCTCCAACCGCTACGAGGTCGTCGCCACCTTCCCGCTGGGCTGATCCCCCTCGCCCTCGGTCGGGACGGCGTGGGGCGCCCCCTCCCCGGACGTGGCGGGGAACGGGTCCTTGAACGA
>JAHWJH010000084.1 GCA_019348555.1 Actinomycetota bacterium | reverse complement strand
GACCGCACCGACACCGGCGATTCGCCAGAAATCGGCCGGATTCCAGGTCGCCATCCGAATGGCGCGAATGGGATCGAGTCCCTCCCCGATAGCGATCCGTACCACCATATCGATGTGCCCTTCGGTCAGCAAGGTGTGGCAATCGCGGTCGTCCGAGCCGAAGCAACAACGGCTGTAGGTCTTGTCGGTAACGAGCGGCAGCAGCTCGTGGAGGTTGTGCTCAGTGGACCCTTCCCGGATGACGACGACCATCCCGGCCCGTAGCTTTTCCCGGGCTTCCTCCAGCAGCGTCGATTCGTGATCGGAGCTCGGGCCTGACCCGACGTAGGCTTGCAGCGGCGCGCCACGGAGGCCGGGAGCGTGCCCGTCGATTCGGTGACCGGACGCGACGGCTGGACGGTGGCGGCGTATCGGGCGATGGCCGCGCGGTCGGAGACGATGCCGGTCTCGGTCGGCGAGGCCGCGCTCACCTCGCTGCGCACCGCCACCGACGCCACCGTGCTGGCCCGCATGGTCGACGCCACCATTCTCGTGGGCACCGCCGGCCGCACGACGCGCCGCGAGTACCAGCGCTCGATCGAGCTGCTCCGCCAGGTGGAGGCGCCCTTGGTGGGGACGGTGCTCAACGGCATCGAGCCCGAGGGAATGTACGGCTACGGCTACGGATATTCGACTGCTCCGGCGCCAGATGGGAAGGAAGGCGCCAAGGGGCGCGGGCCGGGCAAGGCCGCGACCAACGGCAAGGTGGGCGCCGAGGTGCCGGTCACCACGGGTGCCACCACTGACGGCCCCATCGTCGTCACCAACCCCACCGACGCTCAGTAGCCGCTCAATGCGGTCGGTTGGATCTGGCGGTCATCGCCCGGCGGGCCCGCCACCACGACCGCAGTCCCCGTGGCGCCTTCCACGGCACCCACACGAGCCGGTACAGGTAGCCGACCACCAGCGCGGCCCGGCTGCGCCGGGCCGGGGGGAACCACAGCCGGATGAACGACGGGGTGGGGACGAGCTCGCGCCCCACCAGCGCCGCCTTGGCCCGCAGGCCCCGGGCCGCCGCCACCTGCTCGAAGGGCCGGGCCAGGGTCGCGGTGGACGACGACTGGAGGAACAGCTCGACCGACGTGTCCATCGGCACCCCCAGCCGCTCGCCCATCTCCCGGCCCTCGGGGAGCAGGCGCAGTCCCACACCGAAGCCGGGCAGGGCGTCGAGCTCCTCGGCGATGCCCCGTGCAGCTTCCCAATCGGGCAGGTCAAGCCGAGCCAGTGCTCGGCCCAGGTCGTCCAAGGTCTTTTGCAGTCCCAATTCTGCGTGCAGGGCCGCGTGCAAAGCCAGGGCTGGCTGCGTGAGAACCTCGGCCGCCGCCCCGCCGACGGTGGTCGGGCACGTGCGCGCGGAGATCACCGCCCAGCATTGTTCGCGCGACGTTCCCACACGGCTCGACAAGGTGTTGTGGAGGTCGATGCTGGGTGACCCCGGCCGGTCCCACTCAGTCGAGTGGTCGGCCTGCTCCCCGACGGCACCTCCGGTGTAGCGACGAACGTAACCCACGTCTTGGAGCACGGACCCGGCGACGTCGAGCTGCTCGGGCGCCACGAGGAGGTCGATGTCGACGTAGTAACGGGCCCCCCCGTCGTCATAGAGCCAGCGGGCGAACGACGCGCCCTTGAGCAGCACCGAACGGACGTCCCGGCGGCTCAGCGCGGCGATGACCTCGCCCGCGACCTGGTCCACGGCCAGGCTCAGCATGGTCAACTGCAGCGGCGGCGTCGGCTGCGGTTCCGGCATCCGGCATGACTGTATACACGTGGTTGCCCCATGAACCGCTCAGCGTCTCGCGGTGGCCCGATAGACCTCCACCACGTGGTCAGCGACGACCTCAGGTGTGAAGTCGCGGGCCCGCCGACGGGCGGCCTCGCTCAACCGCTCCCGCAGTCCCGAATCGGTGGCCACGCGCTGCAGCGCGGCGGCGAGAGCGTTCACGTCGCCGGTAGCGTACAAAAGCCCGTTGTGATCATGGGTGACGACCTCGGCCGGCCCGCCGCCGGCGGCGGCCACCACCGCGAGACCGGCAGCCATGCCTTCGACCACGACTTGACCGAACGCCTCGGTGATAAGCGAGGCGTGCACCAGTACGTCGAGCTTCTCCAGTTCGGCACCGACATCGTCCCGGAAGCCTGTCAGCTCCACCCGTTCGCTTAGGCCCAACTTCACCACGTGGTCGCGCAGCGCTTGCTCGTAGTCGGTCTCCCCGAACAACGGCGCCCCCACCACCACTGCTTGCTCGGTCCCGTCGGGGAAGGCCCGTGCGAAGGCCTCGAGGAACAGATGTTGACCCTTCCACGGCGCGAGCCGGCCGACCATGCCGATTCGGAGCGACGAGCCGGCCGGGCGGGACCGAGAAACGGCCTCGATATGAACTGGGGGTGGGACCACCGCAGTCGGTACTCCCGGCGCCCCAAGGCGGTCACGGGTAGTCTGCGAGTTTGCGATTATCATGGTGGGGAGGTGGCGGACCATGGCCCGCACCATCCGTATGGCTGCCGGCGGCAGGTAGTCCGTCTCCAGCGAATCGTGGGCGTGCCAGACGACCGGGATCCTGGCCAGGGTGGCGGCAACGCTGCCGTAGACGCCGGCCTTAAGGGAGTTGGTGTGCACCAAGTCGGGACGCAGCTGGCGCAGACGGCGGACGAGAAGGGCGATGTAGCGGGCCGTGTGAAAGACGCTCGCCCCGGGCAGATGCCCGGGTTGGACCCGGTGCCTCGACAGGCCCCGAGCGATCTCTGCCATGGGCAAGACCTCAACCGAGACGCCGGCCGCCTCCAACTTGGCCACGAGCGGCCCCTCTTCGGCGAGGAGGACGTGAGCGTCCACCGCTTCCGCCAGGGCGGGCAGCAGGCGCAGCAGGGCTAGCTCCGCCCCCGATAGCTGGGCGCAGTGGTCGACGTACACGACGCGCAGTCGGGAGCTCACCTGCCCAGCATGGGCGCGGGCCCGGTCCGTGCGCACGCGACCGCCCTCGCGGCTTCTCTAAGGTGCCGTGGTGTGAGGCGGCACAGGCGAGGGAACGGAGACGGCACCGAGCCGGCCGGCATTGCAGCCGTGGTCAGAGCCCGCCAGTCTCGGTGAACCGCCGGCGCTTCGTGCTTGCCCTCGGCGCTACTGCCGCCGCCCTCGCCGTTGGAACTCCCGCAGACTGCAGCGCCCCACGCAGGAGGGGTGATTGGCCTCAGGCCGGCGTAGCGACGCACCTGGGCTACTTCAACACTCAGTACGGCGACACCGACATGGTCGCCAAGCATCTTCGACTCGTCGGGGCCAGGTTTGCGCGGGACGAGTGGCTGCTGCCAGAGGCATCCCCCCGCTACCGCCGCCGCTACCTCGACGCCCTGGAGCTGGTGCACACGGTGGCCGGTACGAGCTTCGTCATGGTCACGGGCCGGGCCACTGAGCCCATCGACCCCGTGCTCGACCAGATGGAGGGCTACGCCCAGTTGCTGGCCGGCATCGAGGGGCCCAACGAGTGGAACCTCAAGGGGCGGTCTCGGTGGAGGGAGGAGCTCAGCGCCTACACCAAGGAGCTGTACGCCAAGGTCAGGAGCCGCCCGACGTTCGAGGGCATCCCCGTGATCGGCCCGTCCATCGGTCTCTCGAAGGACTTTGGGCCCGTGTTCGGGGATCACTCCGGGCACATGGACGTCGGCAATTTCCACTTCTACCAGCCCGCCACTCATGTCGACGTCCGTTACTACCGGGCGTCACTGGCCGGCGCCCGAGCCGTCTCAGGGAACAAGCCCATGGTCGCCACTGAGGTCAACGGCATCATCGGTGACGGCTATCCCGGCACCGAAGACGATCAGGCCGCCAGCTACGAGTCCCTGATGGGGCTTTTCGGCGACGACGGCATCCGCCGGGGGTTTTGCTACCAGCTCCTCGACTTCTCGAGCCCCTCTCGACCGCTTTCCCATCGTGAGAACAACTTCGGCTGCTACCGGGCCGACTACACGGCCAAACCACTGGCCGTACCCGTAAGCAAGGCCAACCGCAAGGACACCAGTCCCCGCCTCCTGGGGGAGGTCACCTCGTGTGACGCTGGCGCCGACCACTCAGGTTCCAGGGCGCCGGAGAGCATCCTCTCTTAGGATGCCCCAATGGCGGAGATCGCGTTAGCTCATGACTACGTCACCCAGAAGGGTGGCGCCGAGCGCGTTGTCCTCAGCATGTTGGCGGCCTTTCCCGGCGCTCCCCTCTACACAGCGTTCTACGACCCGTCGCGGACCTTCCGCGCCTTCGCCGATCACGACGTCCGAACCCTGCCGTTGGACCGCCTTCGGCCGTTGAGGCGCAATCATCGGTGGAGCCTTCCGCTGCTGGCGCACAGCTTTTCACGGTTGTCCGTGGAGGCCGATGTGGTGCTGTGCAGCACCAGCGGTTGGGCCCACGGGCTGCGGACCGATGGCCGCAAGATCGTCTACTGTTACAGCCCTGGACGCTGGCTGTACCAGCGGGATCGCTATCTACGGGGCTCGCCGCGACCCGTGCAATGGGCCGTAGCCGGTCTGGCCCCCTCACTGGAGCGTTGGGATCGCGCCGCCGCCGCGTCTGCAAACCGCTACCTCACCACGTCCCGCTCGGTGCAGCGGCGTATAGAAGACGTCTACGGCATCGAGGCGACGCTCGTGCCGCCGCCTCATGCCATCGACGCGAGCGGACCGCAGGAGCCGGTGCCGGGGCTGGCGCCGGGCTTCCTGCTCTGCGTCGCCCGGCTCCTGCCCTACAAGAACGTCGACGCAGTCATCGCCGCGTTCCACCACCTTGGAGATCACCGGTTGGTGGTGGTGGGCGATGGGCCCGAACGGCGCCGGCTCGAAGCGTTGCTCAGCCCCAACACCTCGCTGCTGGGCGTCATCCCCGACGCCCAGGTGCGGTGGCTCTACGCCAACTGCGCCGGTTTGGTCGCAGCGTCCTTCGAGGACTACGGCCTCACTCCCCTCGAGGCGGCGGCGTTCGGGAAGCCCACGGCAGCCCTGCGCTGGGGAGGGTACCTCGACACCATGGAGGAGGGAACCACCGCGGTGTTCTTCGACGAGGCCCGCCCGGAGCAGGTGGCCGACTCGGTCCGGGCGCTGCTCTCTAGCTCCTGGGATAGGCCCGCCATCCTGGCTCATGCGGGCCGCTTCGACGAGACCGCCTTCATCGCCCGGCTGCGCACGGTGGTGGCCGAGGAGGCCCGCCATTGCTGATGCCGTCTTTCGGCGCGACACTGGCGCCGCTTGTCGGCGCCAGTGTCGCGTTTCTACTAGGCAAATCGCATTCCCTGGCCCGACTACTGGACCGATGCGTGACTACGAGAAGCAACCAGGGAAGGGCATGGGGCGTCGATCAGCTGCCACCGGCGGTCTCGTCGCCCGCCACCACGATCTCTTGGGTCAGGTCTTCCACTCGACCGATCTCGGTCAGCTCCGGAGCTTGGTAGTCACGCATGTGGTCCCTTTCGGTTCGTTCGCGAGTAGCAAACCCGGGTCGGGGTCGCCAGGCCAAGTTATGCCTTGTGCGCTTCGAAGTCAAACCTCACAAATGGGCTCGTTCCGTCTGGCCTTGCCGGTGCCGGACCGTCCCTCCGCTCCGACGAGCCAGGCGCCCTGGAGGAGGGCGATGGCGCCGATCGGCGGACGCGACACCGACCACGCCTCCCGCAGGGCGACGGGGTCGACCACATCCATGTCCACACCGTGGCCGTCCCAACTCGCGGCGAACGCCTGGCTCGGGCCTCGCCAGAAGCCACCACCGAGGCTGGACTTCGCCTTGCGTGCGAGCACTTCGCCCGGCAGTACGTCGGCGAAGAGCGCGCGCATGACGTCGGTCCGCTCACCGTAGCCAGTGCAACCCCCGTCCAGGGCGAGGGCGGCGAGGAATCGCGGATCGAGGAAGGGATGCACTGCTCTGGTGCCGCAGTCGCGAGCCAGCCGCTCGATGGTAGCTATCCCCAGGGCAAGGGTGCGTCGCCGGGAGAGCCACGACAGCCACCGGTCCCAGCGTTTGGGTTGACCCGCCATCTCGGTGGCCAGTCCCAGCTGCACGGTGACCCCGGGGCGCGCCCGGAGCCATGGAAGGGACGGGGAACGGCGCTCTCGAGCTTCCCACCGCCGGAGCCGCGCTGGTAGGGCCGCGAGGGCCAGGGTCGCCATGTCACCGAGCCGTGGTGGCCGTTTCCGATGCAGCACCGAAGAAAGACCAGCCCACCGCCACCATCCGAATACGCCGTCACCGTCATGGCCGGAGAGCAGCACGCCACCCGAGGCCTGTTCGAGCAAGACGTGCTCGTAATGGAAGTACGGCGGCCACATCAGGCCATGGCGGCGCAAGAGACGAGTCGCGAGGGGTCCAAGGTAGTCGAGCTCATCCTCGACGTCGATGCGCACCCAGTCGTCCACCCCGAGGTGATCGATCACGAGCTCCTGCCACGCCGACTCGTCGGCGTCGGTCACACCCGGGAAACGGATGGTCACCGGGACGGGCAGGGGCAGGCCTTCGCGGCGGGCGAGGTCGGTGGCCACGGCCAGGACGGCGGAGGAGTCCCTGCCCCCTGAGAAGCCGGTGAAGCAGCGGCCGGTGGCCAGCCAGGGGCGCAGGGCATCGTCGAGGGCCGTCCGGGGCGACACGTCGGGGCCGACGCAGGGCAGCGGCGGCGTCGGCTGCGCGCCGAAGGGCTTGCCCGAGGCCAGCTCCAGGGCCGTGGCCCGCACCGGCCCCGGCTCGGTGTGGACTCCGCCGGTCTGCGGCACGAGGAGGACGCGCTCCCTGCTCAGAACTGGGTGAGGGTGCCGCCTCGACGGGCCCGGTCGACGGAAAGCCGGAAAAACCACAGCGACAGGGGTAGCGACACGACGGCAAAGCCCACCAGTGCGGCCAACCGTCCGGTCGCGAGTTCACCTCGGAGCAGGGCGGCCCGCAACACATCGACGCCCCAGGTGAAGGGGAGCAGGTTGGCCACCGTTCGCAGGGGCTCGGGAAGCAGTTCGATGGGGAAGTAGGCGCCGGCGAGAAGGCCCAGGGCGGCGGTAACGAGCCCGATGAGGGCGGTGACCTGCTTGACGACCACCGCAAACGAGGCCACGACCACCCCAACAGCGGCGAAGGTGACCACCAGGGCGGGAAGGCCGACGACGAGGCCAATGATCGAACCCACGCCCAGCTCGAGGCGGAGGCCGAAGAGCGAGGCGACCAGCAGCGTGACGCCTCCGCCGGTGAGCGCTCGGAGCAGCTCGAATGCGGCGCTGCCCAGCACAACCGCCGACGGCGCCACCGGCGAGGCCAAGAGGGTCTCGAACGTCCCACTGACCTGTTCGGTGCGCAGCTTGGTGGCGAACGAGGTGAGGGCCGTCTGCACCATCCGCAGCACGACCAAGCCCACGGCGGCGTACGAGAAGTAACCCTTGCTGAGGTCGGCGTCGGCCGGGAGCCGGGAGGGCTCCACCAGCTCGCTCAAGAAGTAGAACAGAGCCAGGGCCAGGGGGACCACGGCGACATCGAGCAGGAACTGGAGCCGGTAGGAACGAGCGATCTTCCAGTCCCGCCGCACGAACGCCGGAGTCAACACTCGCCAGCGCGCCCGGAGCGGCGCCAGGGGCACCGCCGCCTCGCTCACCGTGGGTCCAGCGACGCGGCGCCGGCGGCCTCGATGAGGATGGCCTCGAGCTGGGCGGCGTCGGGGCGATCGTCGACCTTGGCCGCCACCTTGCCGGCGGCGAGCACGACCACGTTGGAGGCCACCGCCGCCGCCTCGTGGAGGTCGTGGGTGGTGAACAGCACCGCCCGCCCCGTGTCGGCCTGGCGGCGCACCAGCGCCCGGAACGACGCCGCCGCCACCGGGTCGAGGGTGGCGGTGGGCTCGTCGAGGCACAGCACCGGAGGCTCGTGGAGCAGGGCCCGGGCCAGCGCCAGGCGGGCCCTCATGCCCGAGGAGTAGCGGTCGAAGCGGCGGTCGCCCGCATGGGCGAGGTCGACGGCGGCGAGGAGCTCGTCGGCCCGCCGGCGAGCGGCCGGTCGCCGCAGGCCGTGCAGGGCGGCGTAGAACTCCAGGTTGTCCCGGCCGGTCAGGCGCCAGTACCACGAGCGCTCGTCGCCCAGCACCAGCCCCAGTGAACGCCGGGCGGCTGCCGAGTCGGTCACCACGTCATGGCCCGCCACCTCGGCGTGCCCTGCGTCGGGTAGCACGGTCGTGGCCAGGATGCGCAGAAGGGTGCTCTTCCCGGCGCCATTGGAGCCGAGCACCGCGACGATGGCTCCCCACGGGACCTCGAGGTCGAGTCCGCGAAGGGCCGCCAGCTTCCCGAACCGCTTCTTCAGCCCCACGACACGTAGGCCCTGCGGGGAGCGGTCCTGCCCATCACCTACCATTGCCGGCCTTGACCGGTCACTCACGAGCAGAGCCTTTGGTCGTTGGCGCAAGTTCGAGTCACCCGATGCCTTCCACAGCACGAGTGGGATGCTACGGTCTCGGTCTCACCGGGGACGTGATCGACCTGGCGGCCGGCATGGTGGGACCGCCTCTCGCCCATTGGCCGGTGGTGGAGGTGGAGTGGACCTCGCCGCTGGTAGACCCTCCCGTCAATGCCTTCTTCAGCCCCGACAAGGCCGTTCTGTCGCTGTTGACGGGTGGGCACGTTGCGGTGGATCGGCAGCGCCGGATCGCTCGGTTCCACAAGCCCTCTCCCCCGAACGGCAACGACCTGGCTCACCCGTGCCTTTCTTCTGTGGGGCTGGTCTTTGCGCGCTGGGACGGTCGGGTGCCCTTGCACGCCGGCGCGGTGATGGTTGCCGGCCGGGCATGGGGCGTGCTCGGAGACCGGGAGGCGGGCAAAAGCACTACATTGGCCTACCTGGCGCGTGCTGGCTGCGACGTGCTCGCCGACGACTTGCTGGTGATCGATGAGGGGCAGGCGTGCGTCGGGCCCCGCACCCTTGACCTCCGTCTCGGCACAGCACGGCGTCTCGAAGGTCGGGAGCGCCTGATCGAGGTGCGCCAAGGTGAGAAACAGCGGATGTTCCTGCCCCCGGCACCCCCAGCGGTCCCTCTCGGTGGGCTCTTCGTGCTTAGGGTCAGAGACGAAGTTTCGGTCGAGCTGGTCCCGCCGATGGAACGGCTTCAGACGCTGCAGCCCCACCTCAAGCTGCGGTCGATCGGCTTCCCGGCTTCCGGGCTGCTCGATCTCGTAGGGCTGCCCATGTGGCGCCTGAACCGCTCACGGGCGTGGAACGATCTTCCGCGGCTCATCGAGCAATTCGTGGCCACTGCCTCCGCCTGAGCGTCCGGGGCTGTCCGCCGCTGGCGGCGCGCCGGGAGGTACCCGCCGGCTCACCTCGGTGTAGCCGGCGGAGGCCTCGGCCGGGTCCCCTTCGAGCCATGCGTGGGCCTTGAACCCGTCGCGGGGGGCGGTGACGCCGATGATGAGGTCGCGCGGCCGCCCGTGGGCGGCGTCCCACGCCTGCAGCACCGCCGATCGGACCAGGCAGGTGTCGCCTCGGGACCGGAGCACGGCCGCCACCCAACGCCGGCACCCACGCGGCAGTGGAGGCGGCGGGGGCACCACCAGCTGCTCGAGGCCGCCGCCGTCGAGGTCGGTCCGTACCTGGCGGGCGGCCCGGCGGGCCCACCACATGGCCCGCGCTGAGGGGAGGCCCTTGACCCTCACGACCCGAGCAGGCCGCGCTCGCCGAGGCTGGCCAGGAAGGCGTCGACGTCGCGCTCCGCCCGGGCCCGCTCCACGTCGAAGGTGTCGAGCAGGATCTGCACCAGCTGCGGGCGGGTGACGCCCTCGACGATCGCCGGCCACAGCGCTGCACCGGCGGCGTTGACCGCCAGATAGACCGAGCCGGCACGATCGAGCACGACCACCTGTCCGTCCACCTCGCGCCAGTCGAGCGCGTCGTCCCGCAGCTTGAGGATCGGCTCGCCTGCGGTCGGTCCACCAATCGCGGCTTGTGACGGATGCTGCTCGGGTGCGGGCATGGAGCAATGGTAGATGGACACCGTACGTCCCGCTATGTGCGGTTACGCCGAGACGAATCTCCCATCCCGTTCGGCGGACGGCCGGCGCCGGTCAGCGTCCACAGCAGCAGACCGGGGAGGTTGCCGAACACGAAACTGCCGGCAGCCGTGATCACCAGCAGGCTGAGGAACCCGTACTCAGGGGGGCGCGAGTGGCGCGTGAGCCACACCAGGGCCCACCCCAGCAGCACGAGGCCCACCAGCCCGAGCTCGCCGAGGACCACGAGGTAGCCGTTGTCGAGAGTGGCGTCGCTCGCCGCGCGGCTGCCCGAGGACAGCTTGCCCAACCCGATGCCAACCGGTGAGGTGAGGGCAGCCGTCCGCTCGACGAGGTTCAGGCGGACGTTGTAGCTCCTGTCTTCCTCAAGGTTGGTAAACGTCTGCGCCCGCTCCACGACGATGTCGCCCTGGGGAGCGAAGAGCACGAACCCCATGACCACG
>JAHWJH010000083.1 GCA_019348555.1 Actinomycetota bacterium | reverse complement strand
CTTCGCCCGGGCCACGTCGTCGACCGTGCCGAAGGTCTCGGTGTGGACGGGGGCCACCACGGTGACCACCCCGACGGTCGGGCGGGCGATGGAGCACAGCAGCCGCAGGTCGCCCCTGCCCCGGCTGCCCATCTCCACCACCGCGGCCCAGGCCTCGTCGGGCGCTCCCGCCAGAGTCAGCGGCACCCCCAGTTCGTTGTTGAACGAGCGGGCGCTGGCTGCGATCGGGCCCCGGCGGCCCAGGATGGCTCGGGCCAGGTCCTTCACCGACGTCTTGCCCACCGAACCCGTGACCGCCACCACCCGCTCGGGCAGGCGGGCCCGGGCAGCTCGTCCCAGCGCGGCGAGGGCGGCGCCGGTGTCATCGACCACCACCGCGGTCCCGCCCTCGGGACTCCGGGCGGTGAGGTAGGCGGCGGCCCCGGCGTCGAGCGCGGCGGCAACGAAGTCGTGCCCGTCCCGGTCGGCGACCACCGGCACGAACAGCTCTCCCCCGGTGACGAGGCGTGAGTCGATGGCGGCACCGTCGACGTCGACGTCGGGCCCGCTCAACCGCCCGCCGACGGCGGCGGCCACCTCGGAGGCCCGGAACCTCATGGCTGCCTCTCCCCCACGGAGGGCTACGGTGCCACACTCGTGGGCTGCTCCCCCTCTCCGCCGGCCCGGGCCCGGCTCGTCGTGCTGTTCGGAGGGCGCTCCGCCGAGCACGACGTCTCCTGCGTGTCGGCCGCCTCGGTGCTCGGGGCCCTCGACCCCGCCCGCTACGAGATCCGTCCCGTCGGCATCACCCTCGACGGGCGCTGGGTGGCCGCGGAGCCCGGCGAGGAGATGGTGGCTGCCGGCACGCCGCTCGATCCGCTGGCTGCGGTGAAGGGCCCGACGACGGTCGTGCTCCCGCTGCTGCACGGGCCCTTCGGCGAGGACGGCACCATCCAGGGCCTGCTGGAGCAGATCGGCGTGCCCTACGTCGGCTCGGGCGTACTGGCCTCGGCGCTGTGCATGGACAAGGCGCTGGCCAAGCAGGTGCTCGACCAGGCCGGCCTTCCCCAGCCCCGTCACCTGGTCCGGCGCGACGTCCGGCGCGACGGCAACGCCGATGATGCCTTCGTCGAGCACGTCGGCGACCAGCTCGGCTGGCCGGTGTTCGTGAAGCCGGCCAACCTCGGCTCGTCCGTGGGGATCTCCCGGGTCGACGGTCCCCACGGTTTGGCCGAGGCGCTGGCGCTTGCTGCTGCCTACGACGAGTGGCTGGTGATCGAGGAGGCCATCGTCGGCCGGGAGATCGAGTGCGGGGTGCTCGGCGACGTCATCCTCGAGGCCTCGGTCCCCGGCGAGATCCTCCCCAGCGCCGAGTTCTACGACTTCGACGACAAGTACGCCGACTCCGGCGCCGAGCTGGTCGTGCCCGCCCGGCTGGCCGACGACGTGAGCCGGGAGGTGCAGCGCCTCGCCGTGGCCGCTGCTGTTGCACTGCGCGTCGAGGGCATGGCCAGGGTCGACTTCTTCTACGAGGAGGCCGCACGGGGCCTGCTGGTGAACGAGGTCAACACCATCCCCGGCTTCACCCCCCGCTCGATGTACCCCCGCCTGTGGGCCGCCACCGGCCTCGCCTACCCGGACCTCATCGACCGCCTGGTCGCCCTGGCCCTGGAGCGCCACGCCCGCCGTGCCGGGCGCATCGGCCGCCCCCGGCGCTGATCCACCGGCGTGGCGCGGTCAGTCCACCACGAGGGCCGAGCGCAGGAAGCCGAGCAGCTCGGCGCGGCGTTGCACCAGGGAGCGCGCCGTCGGGTCGACCCCCACGGCGCGCAGCACCTCCACCTCGGTGGCCACGCCGATGACCGTGGAGTAGGCCGACAGCAGCAACAACCGGGGATCGTGCTGGCGCATCCGCCCTTCCGCCATCTCCACCTCCAGGAACGTCCGGGCCCGCTCCACCAAGGGATCGAGGGCGCCCAGCAGGCGGGTGGCGGCGGGCGGGCCGAGCCGGCTCACCTCCCGCAGCAGTCCGAGCAGCTCGGGCCGCCGGGCGGCCAGCCGGAAGATCGCCCGCACGAGGGCCTCCACCCGGGAGAAGCCGGGACCCGCCCGGGCCAGGGCTTCCTCCAGGGCGGCCACCAGCTCGGTGGCCGAGCGGTCGACCACCGCCTCGAGTACACCTTCTTTGGTGCCGAAGTGGTGCAGGATCGTCTGCTTGCTCAGACCGAGGCGGTGCGCCAAACCGTCGAGCGACGTGACCCCGTAACCCTGGCTGGCGAAGGACACCAGGGCCTCGTCGAGCACCCGGCTGCGGGTGGCGGTGGGATCTCTCACTTACCATATGGTAGACAACGGCGGTGATCGCCGACGCCCTGGCCGGCCAGCGGCTCTTCGTCACCGGGTCCACCGGCTTCGTCGGGACCGCCCTGGTCGAGCGGCTGCTGCGCGCCGCACCTGGCTGCCGGCTGGTGCTGCTGGTGCGCCCCGGTCGCCGCTCGACGGCGGCGCAGCGGGTCAAGCGTGAGGTGCTGCGCAACGACGCCTTCGACCGGCTGCGGGCTGACCTCGACGACTTCGACGCGGAGTGTGCCCGCCGCATCGAGGTGGTCGCCGGCGATGTGGGCGTCGACGGTCTCGGGCTCGACGACGACGGCCGCCGAGCGCTCGCCGCCTGCGACACCGTCATCCATGTCGCCGCCGCCGTGGCGTTCGACTCACCCCTCGACCGGGCCGTCGAGGTCAACCTCCTCGGCCCGAGCCGACTGGCCCAGGCCCTGCAGGAGGTCGGGTCGGCAGCCCACCTGGTGTCGGTGTCGACCTGCTACGTCGCCGGCAACCGTCGAGGACGGGCGCCAGAGATCGCCGTGTCGGAGACGCCGTTCGCGCCCGAGGTCTCCTGGAGCGACGAGGTCACCGCCGCCCGGCGGGCTCGGGCCGACACCGAAGCCGAAAGCCGCACTCCGGTGCAGCTGCGCCGCTTCGCCAAGCAGGCGCGGGGCGAACTGGGTGCCGCCGGGGTGCCGCTGCTGGCAAGCAAGGCCGAGAAGCTGCGGGAGTCGTGGGTGGCCGCCATGATGGTCGAGATGGGGCGGGCCCGGGCCCGTGCTCTGGGCTGGCCCGACGCCTACGCCTACACCAAGGCGCTGGCCGAGCTGGCGCTGGCCGAGACCCGCGGCGACGTGCCGGTCACCATCGTGCGCCCCTCGATCATCGAGTCGGCGCTGACGGAACCTCGACCGGGATGGATCCGGGGATTCCGCATGGCCGAGCCGGTGATCGTCACCTACGCCCGGGGACTGCTCAAGGAGTTCCCGGGGATCCCCGAGGGCGTGATCGACGTCATCCCCGTCGACCTGGTCGTCGCCGCCGTGATCGACGCCGCTGCTCGGGGCCCCGAGCCGGGCAACGTCTTCCCCGCACCTCCACCCATCGTCCAGGTGGCCTCGGGCTCGACAAACCCGCTGCACTACCGCCACCTCGTCGACCTGGTCCACGACTGGTTCAGCCAACACCCCCTCTACGACCCGAAGGGTCAGCCCATCGTGGTCCCCCGGTGGACCTTTCCGGGAAGGGGCCGGGTCCAGAACCAGCTCCAGCGAGCGGTGAAGGCCATCGACGTGGCCGAGTCGGCGCTCGGCACGCTTCCGCTGCGGGGAGGCCAGGCCCGGTGGGCGACGGCACTCGAGGAACGACGGGGGGATGCGGCCAGGGCACTCGGCTACGTCGAGCTCTACGGGGCCTACGCCGAGACCGAGGCCGTCTTCAGCGTCGACCGGCTGAGGGAACGGTGGTCCACGCTCGACGCCGCCGACCGTGCAGCGTTCTGCTTCGACCCCACGGTGGTCGACTGGGACGCCTACGTGACCACGGTCCACCTGCCAACGGTGGTCGAGCACGCCCGGGTGCGGTCCACGCCCGGTGGGCGCAGCGGACCCAGCCGCACCGAGCGCCTCCGCCAGCGGGTCCTGGCCCCCGAACGCCACCTGGCGGCGTTCGACCTCGAGAACACCCTGATCGCCTCCAACGTGGTGGACTCCTACTCGTGGCTGGCCACCCGCCGCCTCAACCGGGCCGACCGGGCCCGCTTCGCCCTGCGAGCCCTTTCCGAGGGGCCCGCGCTGCTGGCGCTCGACCGCAAGGACCGGGGCGACTTCCTGCGCCACTTCTACCGGAAGTTCGAAGGCGCCCCTCGGGACCAGCTCGAGGAGGACGCCACCGAGCTCTTCACCTACCTGCTGCTGACCAAGTCGTTCCCCGCCGGCATGCGCCGGGTCCGCCACCACCGCAGCCTCGGTCACCGCACCGTGCTCATCACCGGAGCCCTCGACGTGGTGGTCGAGCGCAACCTCGCCCCGCTGTTCGACGACATCGTCTGCGCCCGCATGGGCACCGTCGACGACGGCCGGCGTTGGAGTGGTGAGCTGCTCGCCGCGCCGCCCACCGGCGAGGCCCGGGCCCAGGCCATGGCCGACTACGCCGACGCCGAAGGGCTGCGCCTGGAGGAGGCGGTGGCCTACGCCGACTCCGCGAGCGACCTTCCCATGCTCGAGGCGGTCGGTTTCCCGGTGGCCGTCAACCCCGAGGTGCGCCTGGCGGCCATCGCCCGCAAGCGGGGGTGGTTGGTCGAGCAGTGGAGCAAGGCCCCGGGTGGGCCCCGACCCCTGCTCCCCATCGGGCCGGTCACCCGGCGCACGTCGTTCGCCGGCGCCACTGCGAGGAGGCGGGCGTGAAGGCGCTGCAGGTGGAGCGCTCGGTGCCCCGCTTCGCCGCCGCCCGGGTCGTGGGTGCGGTGGCGCCGGGGCGAGGAGCGAGGGTCGCTCCCTTGCGCCTGGTCGACGTCGATGCGCCGGCGCTGCCCGGCCCGGACTGGAGACGGGTACGCCCCCGGCTGAGCGGCATCTGCGGCTCCGACCTGTCCACCATCGACGGGGTCGCCTCACCCTGGTTCGAGCCGATCGTCAGCTTCCCGTTCGTGCCCGGCCACGAGGTGGTGGGCGACGACGAGAGCGGCGACCGGGTGGTCATCGAACCGGTGCTCGGCTGCACCGCCCGAGCCATCGAGCCCCCCTGCGAGGGCTGCGCCACCGGGGACGTGGGTCGGTGCCGCAACATCGCTTTCGGCCACCTCCAGGCCGGGCTCCAGACCGGCTACTGCTCCGACACCGGCGGTGGCTGGTCGCTGGCGCTGGTGGCCCACCGCTCGCAGGTCCATCCCGTGCCCGACGCCATGAGCGACGAGGCGGCGATGATGGTCGAACCGGCGGCCTGTGCCATCCGTGGTGCGCTGAAGTGCCAGGTCGGCGGCGGGGCGTCGGTGGTGGTGATCGGAGCCGGCACCCTTGGCCTGTGCGTCACCGCCGCTCTACGGCGCTTCGTCGGCCCCGACCACCTGGTGGTGGCGGCCAAGCACCCCGTGCAACGCCGCATGGCCGCCGAGCTGGGTGCCACCACCGTGGTGGAGCCGGCCAACCTGGCCCGCGCCGTGCGCCGAGCCACCGGCTCCATGGCTCTCGGCGACGACGGCGCCGGTGCCGGCTCGGAGCCGGTTCAGCGCCTCACCGGCGGGGCCGACGTGGTGGTCGACTGCGTGGGAGGCGCCACCAGTCTCGCCCAGGCCCTGGCTGTCGTGGCACCCGGCGGCCGTATCGTGATGGTCGGCATGCCGGGCTCCCTGACCCTCGACCTCACCCCGCTGTGGCAGCGCGAGGTCGAGCTGGTGGGGGCCTACGCCTACGGCACGGAGCCTGCGCTCGGACGGCGCACGTTCGACCTGGCGTTCGAGCTGGTGGCCGAAGCCGAGCTTGGTCGCCTCGTCTCGGCCACCTACCCTCTGGCCCGCCACACCGACGCCTTGGCCCATGCCGCCGACGCCGGTCGACGGGGGGCGGTCAAGGTGGCCTTCGACCTGCGCACGGAAAAGGGACGTGACCGACTGTGATGAGAGACGCGGCCGCAGGCCGTCCTCGCTGCTCTTCAGCTACGACCCGGGTGGCGCCCGCGGCGAGTGGACGGGTGGCGCCGAGGGGAGGGGCCCGCCCGGCGGAGCGCAGCGGAGTCCGGCTGGGAGGGGGCCACCTCGGTGACAGGACCGGTCCGCGCACCAGGGAGGGTGGCGGGACCCGATGAGACCCGGTTTCGTGTTGGAGGTCGATCGCTCGACCCCGCCCACGCTGTTCCACCACGGCGAAGGGTTTCGCCTCGAGCGCCTGCCCGTCGGCAGCCGCGTGGTCTATCCCCCCGAGCCCCTGCCGGTGTTGCGCGACATCGACGGTGCCATCCGCCACGCCCTCCTGCACCCTGTCGACTCCGAGCCGCTTCCGGCGCTGCTGCGTCCAGGGATGCGCCTGACGATCGCCTTCGACGACATCTCCCTGCCGCTGCCGCCGATGCGGCGGCCCGACGTTCGTCAGCGCGTCATCGAAGCGGTGCTCGACCTGGCCGCCGAGGCCGGGGTGGACGACGTCCACCTGATCGCCGCCCTCGCCCTGCACCGTCGCATGACCGAGGCCGAGCTGCGCCACGCGCTCGGCGATCGCATCTACGACGCCTTCGCTCCACGGGGCGCGCTCTACAACTTCGACGCCGAGGACCCCGACAACCTGTCGTTCCTCGGTCGCACCGAGCACGGCGAGGAGGTCGAGATCTCCAAGCGGGCGGCCGAGTCCGACCTGCTCGTCTACGTCAACATCAACCTCGTGGCCATGGACGGCGGCCACAAGTCGACCGCAACCGGCCTGGCCTCGTACCGCAGCCTGCGCCACCACCACAACGTGCGCACCATGCAGCACAGCCGCTCGTTCATGGACCAGCACAAATCCGAACTGCACTCGTCGAACTGGCGCATGGGTGAGGTCATCCGCAGCGCCGGCGTGAAGATCTTCCAGATCGAGACCACCCTCAACAACGACACGTTCCCCAAGCCCTTCGACTTCCTGCAGAAGCGGGAGTGGGAGTGGTCGCTGCGCGACCGGTCGTCGTACCTGGCTGCGGCCAAGGCGCTCAACCGCACCCCCGAGCGGCTGAAGCGGGGCATCTTCCAGTCGGTGCTCGCCCCGCACAACCTGACCGGCGTCAACGCCGGGGAGGTCGAGGGGGTGCACCGGCTGACCACAGCCAAGCTGCTCGAGCAGCAGCTCGTCCACGTCGAGGGCCAGGCCGACATCCTCACCATGGGCTTGCCCTACATCTCCCCCTACAACGTGAACTCGGTCATGAACCCGATCCTCGTGATGTGCCTCGGCCTGGGCTACTTCTTCAACCTCTACCGCCGCCGGCCGCTGGTGCGCGAGGGAGGCGTGCTCATCATGAGCCATCCCACCCGCTGGGAGTTCCATCCCGTCCACCACCCCAGCTACATCGACTTCTTCGAGGAGCTGCTGGCCGAGACCACCGATCCCCTCGAGCTCGAGAAGACCTACGAGAAGTCGTTCGCCGAGGACGAGTGGTACCGGCACCTCTACCGGACGAGCTACGCCTACCACGGCGTCCACCCCTTCTACATGTGGTACTGGGGGGCGCACGCCCTGCAGCACCTCGGTGGGGTGATCGTCGTCGGTGGTGACGCCAAGGCCGTTCGCCGCCTCGGGTTCAAGCCGGCCACCACGCTCACCGACGCCCTGGAGATGGCCAGCGACGTGGTCGGCCGCGACCCCTCCCTCACCCACTTCCACAACCCGCCGTTGATGCTGGCGGAGGTGACATGAGCTCGGTCCTCGTGCGGCCTTCGTGAAGGCGTTGCCAGCGGTGCGCCTGCGCGTGCCGCGGCCGGGATTCCCCTGGTCGGCCCCCGAGGTGCCGGCGGGTTTGGAGCGACCGGCGGTGGAGCGGCGCATCGGGTCGGACTACGACACGTCCTGGGCTCGCCGCCCCCTGGCGCGCCACGTCCGGTTGCTGCTTCTCGAAGGGCCGATCCGGCTTGGCGTGCACGCGCTGGCAGCACCCGAGCGCGAGGGGCAGGACCGCCTCGACGCGCTTCGCGGACCGCTGATCTTCGCCTCCAACCACCACAGCCACCTCGACGCTCCGCTGCTGCTCACGTCGATCCCCGAGCCATGGCGCCACCGCATGGTGGTCGCCGCCGCCGCCGACTACTTCTTCGCCAACCGCTTCGGCGCTGCTGTCTCGGCGCTGGCCATCGGCGCCATCCCCATCGAGCGCACCAAGGTGGAACGACGCTCCGCCGAGCGGGCGGCTGCGCTGATCAGCGACGGGTGGAGCCTGCTCATCTTCCCCGAGGGCGGTCGCAGCGCCGACGGCTGGGGGCGGGGCCATCGGGGCGGTGCCGCCTACCTGGCCCTGCGCTGCGCCGTGCCCGTCGTGCCCGTGCACGTGGAGGGCACCGGGCGGATCTTCGGCAAGGGGGCCAAGCGACCGAGCCCCGGCACCAGCCGAGTGACCTTCGGTGCGGCGCTACGCCCCGGCGACGGCGAGAGCGCCACCCGCTTCGCCGGGCGGATCGAGGGCGCCGTCGCCGCCTTGGCCGACGAGGCCGCCACCGACTGGTGGTCGGCCCGCCGGCGCGCCGCCAAGGGTGAGTCACCATCGCTGACCGGCCCCGAGGGCAACTCCTGGCGCCGGATCTGGGCACTGGGCGACCGCCGCGGACCGCAGACCCGCGCCGCTCCCCGCACCGCCTGGCCCCGCTTCTGACCGATTCTCAGCGTTCTGGCCGGCAGATCGAGGGGTTTTTCCCGACGCCCTGCCGGCCAGAAGCAGAGCGCGCTCATGCCGCCGCACCCGCGAGGAGCGCTCTCACCGCGGCGACGACGGTTCCCGGCCGGTCACGGAGGTCGTGCTCGGAGATGCGCAGCACCGTGTAGCCAGCAGCCCTGAGCGCCGCATCCCGCCTCGCGTCGGCCTCCCGGTCGAGCTTCGACGTGTGGTGCAGGTCGCTGTCGACCTCGTAGGCGACCCGCCGCCGGCGATCGACGAAGTCGACCCTGCCGATCCATGCCTCGGCACCGAGGTCGACCTGCTTGGCCGGCAGCTCGATGCCCGCCTCGACGAGCACGGCGAGAAAGCGCGCCTCCAGCCCACTGGCGGGAGGGATGTAGCCGGCGCCGCGCTCCTCCAGCAGCCGGCGCACCAGGGCGCTTCCGGTTCGTCCGTGCTCGAGCAGCTCGATGGCCACGCCGCGCATGGTCTCCAGGGCCACCAGCTTGCGGGTCAAGGCGTTGTCGAGCGCTCGCTCCGCGCGCTGAGGATGCGAGCAGCCGGCCAGGTCGAACACCGTGCGACCCACCGTGGTCACCGGGACGCCGTCGAGGACGGTCAGGTGGTGGCCGGGCAGGTAGCGCGGCTCGTGGAGGGTCGCCAGCGCCGAAGGCCGGTTCGAGCGGAGGCGAGGGCGGCTCACATCGATGTCGTCGGCGCCGAACCCGGGCAGGCCCCAGAGGTGGGCGGCTGCGTGCCGGCACACGGCGGCGCCCGGGCCGGCGTCCAGCACCGCCGCCATGCACCGCTGGGCGAACGCGGTGTTGGCTCCCACCAGGCGGAGCACTCGCGGCCCCACGGGCTCCCACTGGCCCGACCGGAGGCGGCGGGCCAGGACGTCCCGGCGCACGCCGAGCGCCCGTGCCTGCCCGCGGCTGACGAGCGCGTGCTGGCGTCCGGCCAGCTGCCGGAGCGCCTCATCGATGTCGCGGTTGGTCATGACCGAAAGGCTACGAATGCCCTGTGACAGTTCTCCGAGACCACCTTCCGGCCGGCGGGACGGGGCGGTTTCCGCGACGGTCTGCGGGCCAGAAGCAGGGGTGGGGTCACCGGACGGCCGAGCAACCGGCTGCGATAGCGTTGGGCGATGCGATCTGCGGTTCGGCCCGAGCTCGACGCCTGTGGGATCGGCTTCGTCGCCGACGCCGAGGCACGCCCCTCCCGCTCCATCGTGGCCGCCGCCATCGGAGGGCTGGCGTGCGTGAAGCACCGGGGGGCGGTGGCCGCCGACGCCCGCTCGGCCGACGGCTCGGGGCTGCTCACCCCCATTCCCGCTGCGCTCTTCGGCGCCGGCCACGGGGTGGCCAGCCTCTTCGTGAGGGGTCCCGACCCCCGACGGGCCATCGAGGCGGCAGCCGCCGCCGAGGGCCTCGAGCTGGTCGACTGGCGGGTACCTCCCACCGACGAGGCGCACCTCGGCGACTCTGCTCGGGCCAGCCAGCCGGCCATGCTGCAGGTCACCTTCACCGGCCCCCCTCACCCCGACGGCAACGGCAGTTTCCCGCCGGCCGACGAGCGCCGGGCCTACCGGTTCCGACGCCGCATCGAGGCGACGACAGAGAACGCCTACGTGGTGTCGTGCTCCTTCCGCACCATCGTCTACAAGGGCCTGTTCGTCGGCGATGAGCTCGGCCGCTTCTATGCCGATCTGCGGGCCGACGATCTTGACGCCCGGTACGCGATCTTTCACCAGCGCTACTCGACCAATACCTTCCCATCGTGGCGCCTGGCCCAGCCGTTCGGCTTCGTGGCGCACAACGGCGAGATCAACACGGTCCGCGCAAACCGCGAGGCGATGCGCGGCCGTCGGGCCGACCTGGGCGCCGGATCCTGGTGG
>JAHWJH010000082.1 GCA_019348555.1 Actinomycetota bacterium | reverse complement strand
TCTGCATGACGCGCTGCGCCGAGAAGCGCAGCTTGCGGCCGCCCTCCTGCTGCAGCGTCGAGGTCATGAACGGCGCGTACGGCTTGCGGGTGTACGGCTTCTCGTCGGTGGAGCGGACGCTGAACGGCGCCGTCTCCAGGCGGCGGACCAGGTCGCGGGCGCTCGCCTCGTCCAGGAGCACCACGTCGGCGCGATCGCGGAGACTGCTCAACAGGTCGGCGGCTCGCCGGCTCGAGAGGATCTCCGCGGGGTTGGGGGGAAGCCGCCCGGATGCGAGGAGCTTCAGCCGATCGACTCCCGGTACCTGCTGGAGGCCGCGATCGAGGCCGCACTGCCCCAGCAGCACTGACGTCAGGCCGACGGAGTTGTCGAGCCCGAAGAACTGATGGAGCCGGGGCCGGCGCAGGTCGCAACACACCATCACGACATCGTTGCCGGCGCCTGCCAGGGCCACCGCCAGGTTGGCCAGCGTGGTGGTCTTGCCTTCGCTGCTCGAGGGGCTCGTCACCTGGATCAGCTGCAATGGGCGGTCGAAGCCGAGGAACTGGATCGACGTGCGCAAACTTCGGTACGACTCGGCCACGGGAGACGAGGGATCCGTCATCGAGATCAGCATCGGGGTCGACCGGTTCTTCCATCCCGGAACGGCCGGCACCAGGCCGAGCACGGGAACCGACCCCAGAGCAGCGTCGACGTCCTCCTTGCTCTTGATCGTGTCGTCGAGGTGCTCACGCAGGAACGCGATGCCACCACCGGCCAGCAGCCCGACGAACAGCGCCAAGAGGACGTTACGCACCGGCTGGGGGCTCACCGGCCCGGTCGATACGGCTGCGGGAGTCAGGAGCAGGGACTCCCGGCCCTTGATCGAGGCGTCGACCTCCAACTCGTCGAGCTTCTGGTTGAACAGCGCCTGCTGGCGGATCACGGAGTCACGCCTGGTAGCCAGTCGCTCCGCGGTGGCCGCCTGCCCCTCCTGGCTGGCGTCGTCGATCTGGCGGTCGAGCTGGTCGAGCTCGGACTGGAACTGCCCGATCTTGGCCCCGATCTCCTCGCCGGCGTCGAGCAGCGTCTCAGTGGACTGGGCGCGGCGGAATTCGATGTAGGACTCGGCGTAGGCGTTGGCCACGTCGGCGGCCCGGCGCGGGTCCTCGCTGGTGGCCACCACCTGGATGCCGTCGGCGGTGCCGATGCCAGCGGCGGTGATGTCCGGCGCCGAGCCGAGCCGTTCTCGTACCTTGGCCCGTACCGGTTCGCTCTCGAGGATCAGGATTTCGCTCTGCACCGCTCGTTCCGGGTCGCTGCGCTGGCCGGTGACCGGGTCGAAGACGGAGCTCGGAGCCTGGGTCTGCACGAGGAGTTGCGCCGCGGCCTGGTACATCGGTGTCTGCACGAGCGACATCGCCAGTGCCGCTCCCACCACTCCCACGGTGGTGATGATGATGGACCACTTCCGACGGCGTATCAGGCGCAGGTAGTCCCGAAGGTCAAGAGGCGTGGGCGAGGGACTTCCAGCGGCCGGCACCTGGTGCATACGTCGAACCGGCTGCTGCGGATGCGCCCCGCCACTCAGAATCCGACGCCGGGACGGCTTCGTAGCAGCACGACTGCTCGCACGAGACGAGCCCGGAGAAAGGGGTCAGTTGTGGCCAAGCGCGCTCTCGATCTCAGCGTCGGCTCCCTGCTCGCCGTCCTGGCGACCCCCGTGGTGGCGGTGCTGGCGATCGGCGTGGCGTGCTCCCTGCGCTGCTCGCCCTTCTTCGTCCAGGATCGGGTGGGCCGAGGGGGGAGCACCTTTCGGATGTGGAAGCTGAGGACGCTTCCACCGTCGACACCGAGCAACGCCGACAAGTACGCCATTCAGAGCGTGGTCATGACCCGCCTTGCTCGAGTCCTCCGGTCGACGCACCTCGACGAGCTGCCGCAGCTCTTCCTGGTACCGCTCGGCCGCATGTCGCTGGTGGGGCCCAGGCCCGAGATGGAGAATCTTCATGCCCGCGGTGATCGGGGCTTCGCCCGGGCCCGGACCTCGGTCGCCCCCGGATGCACGGGGATGTGGCAGGTGAGCGTGGACCGCCATCGCCTCATCTGGGAGGCACCGCAGTACGACCTCTTCTACGTCCGCCACTCCAGCCTCCGGCTCGACCTGTGGATCCTGGGACGGACGCTGCTGATGATGGTGGGTCTGGGCCGGCCCATCTCGCTCGACGACGTACCGGTCGGCATCCTGAACGACAAGATCGTTCGACTGGAGCGCCCGGTGCTGCAGCCGGTGACGATCGACGTCCGCGACAAGCAGGCGACAGGTTGACGGAGACGGAGTCGTTCCTGTGCTGCGGCGTCCGCATCGATGCGTCGACCCTGGATGGCGCCGTTGAGGACATCCTGCGATGGGCCTCAGCCGGAGAAGCTCGTGCCGTCCACCTTTGTAACGCCTACAACCTCTCGCTGGCTGAAACAGATCCGACGTTCCTTCAGGTGCTCAACCGAGGTGACCTCAATCTCCCCGACGGCATGCCGCTGGTGTGGGTGGGCCGCCGGCTGGGCTTCGAACGCATGCAGGGTCGTGTGTACGGGCCCGATCTCATGCGCTTGGTGATTGACAGGGGTCGAGCCACCGGACTCGGGCACTACTTGTACGGCTCCACGCCCGTCGTAGTGGAACGTCTGGGTGCGGCGCTCCAGGCCTCCCTTCCGGGAGTGGAGATAGTGGCCGCCGAGTCGCCCCCGTTCCGACCGCTGCTTCCGGAGGAGGCAGATGTCCTCGCGGCGCGGGTTCGAGAGTCCGGAGCCGGCGTCGTTTGGGTCGGCCTCGGTACCCCCAAGCAGGATCACTTCGTCGACGAGCTGGCCCCCCGCTTGGGCACCACCCTGGTCGCGGTGGGAGCAGCGTTCGACTTCCTGGCCGGTACCCAGCCCCAGGCTCCTCGCGTGCTGCGGGAACACGGTCTCGAGTGGGCCTATCGTCTCGTCAAGGAGCCGCGGCGACTGTGGCGGCGCTATCTCGTCGGCAACCTGGTGTTCCTGGCCGGTGTGGCCAGACGCCGCCCAACAGTCGTCGAAAGTGGTGGCGACGATGCTCGTTGCTGGCGGGGCCCTGCCCGGCTCTGATGGAGCCTGCCGAGCTGACCGATGGCGACCCAGGCCCCGTGCCAGTGGCGGGGGAAGGGCGGGCTTCCGCGGTCATCGCCGTGGCTGCGATGTTGATCGGAACGTCGGCGTTCCTCAGATTCGTGCAACCGGACGAAGCCGGGATCGCGGACGCCGATCCCTCGCTCCAAGCGGTGTGGTTCGCGCTGTACCTCGCCGCCGGCGGGCTGCTGGTCGGGCGTGCACTCAGTGGCCGTCCGCTCCGGTTGCCCGATCCGTTCCTCCTGGGCCTCGTGCTCATCGCCGTGGCGTCAACAGCCTGGGGCGCCAACCCCGAGGTCACGGCCCGGCGTTCGCTGGCGCTGGTGGGAACCGCGCTGGTGGGCACCCTGATTGCGTCGACATGGTCGTTCGAGTCGGTCCTGCGCCTGGTGCGATGGGTGATGGCGACGGCGGCGTTTGCGTCGATCGTGGTGGCCGGGTCACCCTCGGCGTACGACCGCGTGCACGTCGAGGCCCTGAGGGGAGTGTTCTTCCATAGGAACGGCCTGGGCCGGGCAATGGCGTTCGCCGTCCTGGCCGTCCTGCTCGAGGCCTATCTCCGCCGTCGGGTCCTCCGCTCCGACATCGCGCTGCTGGTCCTGTTCCTGTCCCTTGTTGCCCTGTCGCGTTCGGCGACGGCCATCGTGGTCACCACCCTCACTCTGTCGATGACCCTCGTGCTCCCGTTGCTGGCCCGCACCGATCTGCGGCTGCAGGTCATCGGCGTGTGCTTGCTCGGCGCCGCCGCAGTGGTAGCCGCTGTCGGCTTCGCCGGCGTCGAGCCACGGGACGTGGCGCAGCTGATCGGACGCGATGCAACCTTCACCGGCCGTACCGCGGTGTGGGCTGCAGCGGGGGACAGCATCGCCGACCGTGCAGTGCTGGGTCACGGCTTCGCCGGCTTCTGGGTGGCCGGGTACCCGCCGGCCATGCGCGTCGCCGCAGTGGCGCACTTTCCCGGCATCAGCCAGGGGCACAACGGCTTCATCGACATCCTGCTCCAGCTCGGCCTTCTTGGGTTGGCGGCCATTGGGGCATCGATCGTTTTGAGCGGTCGCCGTCTGTGGCACCGGCTTCGCAACGATGGAGATCGCACCGCGGCAGCCATGGGGGCGGTTTTGGTGTTCGTCTTGTTCACGAACCTCACCGAGAGCAGCTTCCAGCAACACAGCTTCTTCATGATGGTGCTGGTCGCGGTGTCGGCCTCGGCCGCCCGGCCGGGTCGGCGCGTGACCAGCGCAGTGACACCACTCGCTCAGGTCGGTGCTGTCAGCGCTTGACCGCCTCGTGCAGAGGTGCACAGGAGGGCGGAACCGGGTGGTGGCCAACTCGAGCTGGGCGTTGGCCGGTGAGCTCATCCGGGTCGGCAGCGCTGGAGCCACGTTTGTTCTCCTTGCGCGACTCCTGGGACCAGGCGACTTCGGCGCCTATGCCGGTGCCCTCGCACTCGTGTTGGTCGTGTACCCCTTCGCCAACGTCGGCGCTGGCCACCTGTTGGTGATGCGGGTGGCGCGCCAGCCGAAGATCTTTCGCACCGCCTGGTCCGCCGCGGTTTCCACGACGCTGGTCAGCGGCGCCGCATGCAGCGCCCTTATCGTCGCCGTCGGGTCGCTCCTTCTGCCCCGGGTCCCCGTCGAGGTTGTCCTCCTGCTGGCCGTGTCGGAGCTCGTCTTCGCCCAGGCCGTCGAGCTCTCCGGCCAGGCCTTCCAGGCCCACGACGACATGCGGGCGGCCACTCAGGTCCGCACCGCCGCCGCCGTCGCCCGTGTCAGCGTGGTCGTCGCCTTCACCGCGATCGTCGACGACCACACGGTGTCCGGGTGGTCGGCGTTTTCACTTTTGGCGTCGGTCGTTGGCGCGACGGTTGCCGTTGCGCTCGTCCACACTCGCCTGGGGGCAAGGCTCCGGCTGGTGCGACCATCGGCGACTGACGTGCGGGCGGGGGTGCCCTTCGCTCTCGGCCTGTCGTCGTGGCAGGCCAAGGAGAACATCGACCAGGCGATGGTGCTGCGAGCCGGATTCGTCGCCGACGCCGGCATCTATGCCGCCGGCTACCGCATCGTCAGCTTCGCCTTCCTGCCTATCCGAGCCGTCATCACCTCGACGTACCCGCAGTTCTTCCGGGAAGGCGAACGCTCGCTCGGCGACGCCGTGCGGTTCGCCCGGCGTCTGGCTGTGCCAACGGTGGCCTTCTCGATGCTCGTCGGGCTCGGCTCGATGTTCGTGCTGCCCTTGGCGACCCATCTCCTCGGCGACGACTTCTCGGGTGGAGCGTCGGTTGTGCAGGCACTGGCCTTCGTCCCCATGCTCCACGTGCTGCAGTACCTGGCCGGCAACTCGTTGACAGGTTCGGGGTACGTCCGGCTGCGCACGGCGCTGCAGTTGGCCGCTGCAGGGTTGAACATCGCCTTGAACCTGGTCCTCATCCCCATGTTCTCCTGGAGGGGAGCCGTCATCGCCACCTACGCCGCCGAGATCGTCCTTTCGATCTCGCTGTGGGCGGCGGTGGCGCTGCTCCTCGCTCGGCAGGGGGCTGCCTCCGATCGGATGGCGGCGGCCACCGCATGACTACCTCGGAGGGTCCTTGACCGACGTGGCGATCTGCGTCATCACCTACCGGCGACCCCGGCCACTGGCCCGCCTGCTCACGTCGCTCCAGCAGCTCGACGTACCAACTGGCTGTTCCATCCGAGTGCTCGTCGTCGACAACGACCCGGCCGGCTCGGCTCGGAAAGTCGTTCGGGACAGTGGCCAGGTCCTGGCCGTCTCCTATGAGCTGGAACCGCGGCCGGGGATCGCGGCTGCTCGCAACAGGGCCGTCGAAGCGGCCCTGCCGTGCGATCTCATCGCTTTCGTCGACGACGACATGACAGTCGAGCCCGACTGGCTGGTGAGGATGACCGACGCGCTCGCGGAGCACGACGCCGACATGGTCAACGGCGTCGTCAAGCCGGCGTTCGAGGGTGGGCATTCCCGCTGGGTGGATGCGTCGCTGTTCACCCGTCGACGCCACCCGACCGGGACGACCCTCAGCCGGGCGGCGACGGGCGGTCTTCTGTTCCGGGCCACGGTCAGCGAACAGATGGCGCCGATGTTCGACGAGGCCTTCGGACTGCTCGGCGGGGAGGACACCGACATGTCCCGGCGCGCCGTCCAGGCCGGGATGCGGATCGTCTTCTGCGGGGAAGCGCTGGCCCACGAGCACACTCCCGAGGTTCGTGCCAGGGCTCGCTGGGTGCTTCGGCGGGCGTTCCGACTGGGGAACACCGTCGCCCTGTCGGCCGTCCGGACCGCGGATGACCGGCGGTGGCGAGCCGGCATCCGATGGAGAGTTGCGCTGAGCGGCGCAGGTCGCATCGCCGTCGGCGTGGTGGGCGTCCTGTCCACCCTGCCGGCTCGGGACCCGGTCGCAGTGACCGCCCGCTGTCGCCGGGTGCTACAGGGGGCCGGGTTCATCGCCGGTGCCCTCGGCTGGGAGTTCGAGGAGTACGGTCGCGACCGGCTGCGGACCACTCAGGGTGGCCACGAGCAGCGCCGCGCCGGTGCGGACCTGTTGTAGGAGGTGTTCCCGACGGCTGGCACGACGCGTTCACCGCGCCCTTTTGGAAAGTTCACATTGGTTCGTGCCTGCCGGTGCCATATGCGACCGGAGCTGCGCCCGGGCAGACGCCTCCAGAGCCCTGCGCCCAGCCGACCTGAGGGTCGGCACCGCCGTGGCTGCCATCGGGGGACAGTCGAACAGACGCAGGGTCTCCAGCGCCCCGCTGGGATCGCCGGCCCGGAGCCGCCGCCACGCTCCGGCGAGCACGAACTGCGACATCCACCGGCCCTGGAGCCGACGGATCTCATCGGCGCGCAGCAGTCGTCGCACCGCTTCGTCATCGAAGAGCCGAGCGGCTGACCGGAGCGTCTCCTCCCGCCACATGGCCGTGGTGAGCGCACCCTGGTGGACCCGGTAGGCGGCGGTGATGGCCGTACCCAGGTACATCCCGTAGTTCGCAGCCAGTCTCATCCACATCAACACGTCAGCCACTTCGCCCACGACCTCGTCGAAGGGAGGGACCGACTGGTAGGCCGTTCTGGCCACGACCATGCCCGGGAACCTGACGAACGACGAGTTGGAGAGCAACCGGGCGAGGGCGACGGGTGGGGGGAGGTACCGGCGGTGTCGGACCACCTGGCGGCGGCGGGGCCTGCCGAGGGCGTCGACCAGCTCGACGCCGAAGAGCACCACTGCCGGCGGGCGCTCCAGGTGGTCGAGTGCACGGAGGATGGCTGCGGGGCCGTGGGGGAGGAGGAAGTCGTCGTCGTGGAGGATGAGGACGTAGCGACCCCGGGCCAGCTCGACGCAGCGGTTCCAGTTGCCCGCCATCCCGAGCGGTGGGGTGTTGCGGTGGTAAGCCGACAGCCCCTGCCATCCCTGGCCATGGTCCGCTGCCGCCAGCTCCACCCGCCACGCCTCCTCCATCGTGCCTTGAGTGGAGTCGTCGGAGACGACCACCTCGAGCCTGGAGGCCGTCGCCGCGGGCACGTCGAGCACCGAGCGCAGGGCTTCCCGGAAGTAGCCGAGTCGGTTGTAGGCGGGGATGCAGACGCTCAATGTGGGGCTGGCGTTCGGCGTCGTCATGCTGCGTCCAGGGCCTGCTCCACCCCGATGGCGAACCGCCGTGCCATCGCCTCGATGCCGTAGGAGGAGGCGGCCGCCGAAGCGGCCCGGGCGAGGCGGGCCCAGGTGGCCGGCTGCTCCAGGAGCTCCACCACGGCGTTCTCGTAGGCGGCGTGGTCGTGAGCCTCGGTGACCACGACCGCGTTGACACCCGGCGCCAGATAGTCGACCTCGGGGCTGTGGTAGGGAAGGTCGCAGGTCACCAGCGGCAGGCCGAAGGCGAAGCTGTCGAGCACGCCGAGACCGACCAGTCCCGGCATGAGGAACACACGAGCCGCCGCGAAGTAGGGGGCGAGGTCGGCGCCGAAGCAGGGTCCGTCCCAATGGATCCATTGGTACCGCCGGGACGCGGCCTCCACCAACGGGGCGTCCGGACCGTCTCCCACCAGTACGAGCTCGAAGTCGGGCACCACTCCCCGGATGCGCTCGCAGCACTCCAACAAGAAGCTGAGTCGCTTGTCGGGGTACATGCCTCCCACGAAGAGGCCAACTCGGTCCGAGCGGATGCCCAGGCGCGACCGCAGCGCCGCCACGGCCTGGTCGGTGAGGGCCTCGCGGGCGGAACGAAGGGAGCGCGTATCGACGGAGTTGTTCACCACGGTGATGCGGGAGACCGGGTAAGGAAGGTCCTCCACAGCCCGGGCGCTCAGCTCGTTGTAGGCGAACCACCAGTGTGCCTGGCGTGAGACACGACGCTTGGTGCTCTCGACCCCGGGCCAGCCCCGGTGCGGCTGGAAGTTCCTTCCATGGCCCCAGAACGCCACGCGTCGCGTGCCGAGGAGCTGTTGGGCAAGCAGCGCCAGGTTCACGAGGCGCTTGAGCGCCTGTTCGACGATGATCAGGTCGGCACCCTCCACCGCGCCCAGGCACGGTTGCCAAGAAGCCTCCTTGCCTCTCACGGTGAAGTACCGATTGGCGACGTAGGTCCCCCATGGCAGGTCGGTGTGGTGGCGCTTCGTCGCCTCTTCTCGCCCGGCCTGTCCATAGACGACCTTCAAGTCGATCGAGCGCTCGGAGAGCTCGGCGCGCAGGAGGTCGTAGAACGGCAACCGGTACGGAGTGAGCCACGACTGCACGATCGCCACCGTGGCCCCGTACGGCCCGGTCATCGGCGGTCCCCTCTGGTCAGGCGGGCATGGACCAGGAACTGTCGTGCGCCGAGGTCTCTCAGGGGAGCGGCGGCCAACCGCTTCCACCGGCGGGAGAGGTCCCGTCTCTCGATCACGACGTCGGTGAAACCGGCGTCGGTGACCAGCTGGTGGATCGAGCGCCTGGTGAAGAAGCGCAGGTGGGTCCGGTCGAGGACGCCATCACCGCGATATTCGAAGCGGCCCCGTACCATGAGGTCGGCGACCACGGGGAGGTACCTGACGTTGGGGATGGAGGCCACCAACTGTCCCCCGGGTGCCAGCACCGCGGTCATGCGCCGCAGGAGCGACCATGGGTCGCGGACGTGCTCCAGGATGTCGGCGGTGATCAGCACGTCGTAGCGACCGTCCAGTTCGGCTGGATCGAGGGTCTCGACATCGCCGGCCCAGACGCGGTCGATTCGGCCTCTGGCGCCGTCGGCCACCTCCGGGTGCATCTCGACACCGTGAACGACGCTGGCCTTGCCCCGGGCCTTCAGCTCGGCGCCGAGGGCGCCTGAGGCACAGCCCAACTCGAGGACCCGCAGATCGCGGCCCTGGACCAGTTTCACGAGCTCGAGCCTGGACTGGTGGTAGTAGGTGGGATCCAGGCCGGCGTCGACGAGGCCGGAGGTCATGAAGCAGCGGTGAAGCGCTGTGTCTGCTCTTCGTTGAACCAGGCCACCGTCGTGGCGATGCCCTCGGCCAGGCCCACACAAGCCGCGAAGCCGAAGCCTTCCAGGGCCCGGTGGGTCGAAAGCTGTCGCCGTGGCTGGCCGTTGGGCTTGGTGTCGTCCCACTCGATCGACCCGGCGTAGCCGGTGGCCCGCTTGATGAAGGCGGCCAGGTCGGCGATACGCACCTCCTCGCCCGATCCCACGTTGACCGGTTCGGGGCCGTCGTAGCGCTCCAAGGCCAGGCGGAACGCCCGGGCGGCATCGGAGACGAAAAGGAACTCCCGGCTGGCACTGCCGTCTCCCCAGAGGGTCACGGTCGGGGCCCGCTGCTCCCGTGCCTCGGTGAACCTGCGGATCATGGCGGGGATGACGTGGCTGGTCTCGAGGTTGAAGTTGTCGCCCGGCCCGTAGAGGTTGACCGGAAGGAGGTAGACGACGTCCATGCCGTACTGCTGGCGGTAGGCCTGAGCCTGGACGAGCAGCATCTTCTTGGCCAGCCCGTAGGCGGCGTTGGTCTCCTCCGGGTAGCCGTCCCAGAGGTCGTCCTCGCTGAAGGGGACCGGTGTGAACTTCGGGTACGAGCAGACGGTGCCGGCGATCACGAGCTTGTCGACGCCGTGCACGCGCGCCGCCTCGAGCACGTGCGCCCCCATCATCAGGTTCGCGTACCAGTAGCGGCCGGGGTTCGCGCGGTTCGCGCCGATCCCGCCGACCTCCGCGGCCAGGTGGAAGACGAGCTCCGGCCGCGCGTCGCGCACCGCGGCGAAGGCGTCGCGCACGCTCTGCACGATCGCGGCTTTTGCCTCCGGATCGTCGACGACGACCGGGGCGACCTCCGCCGCCGCCTGCCGACGGGCCCGCGCGGTCGCCTCGGGATCGGCCACGCGGATCAGGTCTGGCGCCACGATCGTGCGCGGCGACGGCTCGCCGAGCCGGACGGGTTGGTCGAGCAGAAAGACCGTGATGGACAGCGCGGCAGGGATC
>JAHWJH010000081.1 GCA_019348555.1 Actinomycetota bacterium | reverse complement strand
ATGACCAGCATCGATCTCATCTCCTTGTGATCCGCTGGGGGTGATCCGCTGGCGTGGGGGTCGGGGCGTAGGCCCCCTCCCGGCCCGGCTGGTCCTACTTGCTGTAGAGCTCGACGATCAGCTGCTCGCGCACGGGAACGTCGATGTGGGCCCGGAGGGGCAGGTCTCGCACCGTGACCGAGGCCGACTGAGGAGCGCCCTCCAGCCACGGCGGCACCTGGCGGTCGATCGTGTCGAGGTTGTGGCGGACGACGATCATGGCCTTGGCCCGCTCGCCGAGCTCCACCACGTCGCCCTTGCGCACGGTGTAGGAGGGGATGGTGACCCGCTTGCCGTTGACCTTGACGTGGCCGTGGCGCACCAGCTGACGGGCCTGCGAGCGGCTCGCTCCCCATCCGGCCCGGAACACCACGTTGTCGAGGCGCAGCTCGAGCATGCGCAGCAGGTTCTCGCCGGTGACGCCCTTCTGGCGGTTCGCCTCCTGGTAGAGGTTGCGGAACTGCTTCTCCATCAGGCCGTAGATCCGCCGGGCCTTCTGCTTCTCGCGCAGCTGGACCAGGTACTCGGAGTCCTTGCGCCGCAGCTGGGTGCGACCGTGGTCGCCCGGGGGGTAGGGCCGGCGCTCGATGGGGCACTTCATGGTGTCGCACTTGGCGCCCTTGAGGAACAGCTTCATCTTCTCGCGCCGGCACAGCCGGCACACGGGGCCGGTGTAGCGCGCCATCAGACACGCCTCCGCTTGGGCGGCCGGCAGCCGTTGTGGGGCATGGGCGTGACGTCCTTGATGCCGGTGACCTCGATGCCCACGCTCATGAGCGAGCGGATGGCGGTCTCCCGTCCGGACCCGGGTCCCTTCACCAGCACGTCGACCCTGCGGATGCCGTGCTCCATGGCCCGGCGGGCGCACTGCTCGGCGGCCATCTGGGCGGCAAAGGGCGTCGACTTGCGAGAGCCCTTGAAGCCGACGTTGCCCGCCGACGCCCACGCCAGGACATTGCCCTCCTGGTCGCTGATGCTGACGATGGTGTTGTTGAACGAGCTCTTGATGTGGGCGATGCCGTAGGCGACGTTCTTGCGCTCTCGGCGCCTCGGACGACGGCCTCCTGGCTTGGGCTTGGCCATCGGTTACTTCCTCACCTTCTTCTTGCCGGCCACGGTCTTCTTCGGGCCCTTGCGGGTCCGGGCGTTGGTGTGGGTCCGCTGCCCGTGCACCGGCAGGCCTCGACGGTGGCGAAGGCCCTGGTAGCAACCGATCTCTATCTTGCGCTTGATGTCGGTGGACACCTCACGGCGCAGATCACCCTCGACCTGCAGGTTCTGGTCGACCCAGGAGCGGATCTGGGCGACTTCTTCGTCGGTGAGGTCGCGCACCCTGGTGTCGGGGTCGACGCCGGTGGCCTCGCACACCCGCACGGCCAGCGACGGCCCCACGCCGTAGATGTAGGTGAGGGAGACGGCCAAACGCTTCTCCCGAGGGATGTCGACGCCGGAGATCCGTGCCATGGGCTACCCCTGCCGTTGCTTGTGGCGAGGGTTGATGCAGATCACCTGGACGCGGCCGTGCCGTCGGATGACCTTGCACTTCTCGCACATCGTCTTGACGCTCGGTCGAACCTTCATCACTTGTACCTGTAGGTGATACGGCCGCGGGTGAGGTCGTACGGCGTCAGCTCCACCTGGACGCGATCTCCGGGAAGGATCCGGATGTAGTGCATCCGCATCTTGCCCGAGATGTGGGCAAGGACCTGGTGACCATTGTCGAGCTCGACCCGGAACATGGCGTTGGGGAGCGGCTCGGTCACCTTGCCTTCCAGCACGATCGCGTCTTCCTTGGGCTTCGGCAGTGTGGACCTTTCCGTAGGGCGGAACGGGAGGATCGGCGCCATGAAGGTGCTGCAGGTACGTGGCGCGCCAGGCCCGAGGGCCGGGCCACAACCCTAGCCGACCTCGTGGCCGATGCCACAAGTGGTCCCGAGCACCACCCTCGGGACGTTCCTACAGGACGGTCAGGACCTCGGGGCCGTCGGGGGTGATGGCGATGCTGTGCTCGAAGTGGGCCGACAGCGACCCGTCGAGGGTGACCACTCCCCACCCGTCGGGCAGCACCTGGGTCTCCTTGGCGCCCAAGTTCACCATCGGCTCCACGGCGAAGACGTTGCCGACCCGCAGCTTGGGGCCCTTGCCCGGAGGCCCGTAGTTGGGAACCTCCGGCTTCTCGTGCATGGCCGTACCGATGGCGTGGCCCACGTACTCGCGGACCACGGAGTAACCGGCGCCCTCGGCCACGGTCTGCACGGCGTGGCCGATGTCGGAGATCCGGTTGCCGTCGCGCATCTGGCTGATGCCCGCCCACAGGCTCTCCTCGGTGACGCGCAGGAGCTTCTCGGCCTCGGCATCGATGGCTCCGACGGGCCAGGTGTGGGCGGCGTCGCCGTGGTAGCCCTGGATGATCGCTCCGCAGTCGATGGAGACGATGTCACCGTCCTCGAGCGGCTCGTCGTTGGGGATGCCGTGGACGATCACGTGGTTCGGTGACGCGCAGATCACCGCCGGGAAGCCGTGGTAGCCGAGGAAGTTCGACCGGGCGCCGTTGCGCTCGATCACCTCGCGCCCCACCTGGTCGAGCTGCAAGGTGGTGACCCCGGGGCGGATGGCGTCGCGGATGCGGGCGTGCATCTCGGCCACCACCCGGCCTGCCTTGCGCATCTTGGCGATCTCGTCGGGGGTGCGTCGCATCGGTGTCCCATGCTATCGACGAGCCCTGAGGCTGTGTCAGCTGCTGGCGATGGCGCGGTCGACCACCGCCCTGAGGCGGGCGGTCACCTCGTCGGTGGACCCCATGCCGTCGACGACCACCAGCAGCCCACGGCGCTCGAACCAGTCGGCCACCGCGGCCACCTCGGCGTCGTGGCGCTTCAGGCGCCGCCCCACCACCTCGTCGGCGTCGTCGGGCCTGCCGGCTGCGCCCGCCGCCGAACGGCGGCCGACCAGCCTCGCCTGCACCACCTCGGGGGGGACGTCGAGCTCGATGGCCACGTCGACCCCGCCGGGGGCGAGCAGGTCGGCCAGGGCGTCTGCCTGGGCCACGGTGCGAGGAAAGCCGTCGAGCACGAAGCCGCGTTCGACCACGTCGGCCTGGGCGAGGCGTCCGCCCACCAGGGCGATCACCACGTCGTCGGCCAGGAGCTCGCCGGCGTCGATCGCCGCCCGCGCTGCGGAGCCGGCGGCGGTGATGGTGCTCTGCGGGTCGCGCAGCATGTCGCCGGTGGAGACGTGGACCACGCCGTAGAGGTCACTGAGCCGGTGAGCCTGGGTGCCCTTGCCTGCCCCGGGACGTCCCAGCAGCACCAGCCGAGGCCCGCCCACTACTTCAAGAAGCTCTCGTAGTTCCTCATCATGAGCTGGCTGTCGATCTGCTTCATCGTCTCCAGGGCTACGCCGACGGCGATCAACAGGGAGATGCCCCCGAAGCCCTCGAAGCCGCGCACGTTCCACACCGCCAGGAGGACCTGAGGCAGCAAGGCCACGGTGGCGATGAACAACGCACCCGGAAGCGTGATGCGCGAGAGGATCTTGGCCAGGTGGCGTTCGGTCTGGGGCCCGGGCCGGATGCCGGGGATGAAGCCGCCCTGCTTGCGGATGGTGTCGGCCTGCTTGGCGGGGTCGAACGTGATGGCGGTGTAGAAGTAGGCGAAGAAGATGATCATCAGACCGAAGATCGTGATGTACACGAAGTTGTCGGGAACGAGCAGGTTGTCGTTGATCCACAGCCGGATGCTGTCCCACACGCCCCCGGTGGGCAGCACGTTGGTCAGGAGCACCGGCAGGTAGATCACCGAGCTGGCGAAGATGATGGGGATCACGCCCGACTGGTTGACCTTGAGGGGGATGTAGCTGCTCTGACCGCCGTACTGGCGCCGTCCCACCACCCGCTTGGCGAACTGGACCGGGATGCGGCGCTGACCCTGTTCGACGAACACGATCGACACCAGCACCACCAGGGCCAGGAACACGATCACGGCGAACTTGAGGTTGCCGCCCTCGGCCAGCACCTGGCCGCCTCCGGCAGGAATGCCGCTCACCACCGAGGCGAAGATGATCAGCGACATGCCGTTGCCGACGCCCCGCTGGGTGATGAGCTCACCCATCCACATGATCAGCGCCGTGCCGGCGGTGAGTGACAGCACCACCAGCAGCACGCGTGGGACGGTGAACTCGGGGATGAGGTCGATCTGGAGATCGCCGAAGAGGCCTCCACCGCCGTTGTGGAACAGGAACGCCAGGCCGGTCGACTGGAGGATGGCCAGCGCCACGGTGAGGTAGCGGGTCCACTGGGTGATCTTCTTCTGGCCCACCGCCCCCTGCTGCTGCCATTGCTCGAGCTTGGGGATCACGACCGCCAGCACCTGCATGATGATGGAAGCGGTGATGTAGGGCATGATCCCGAGGCCGAAGACGGCCAGGCGGGTGAGCGCTCCTCCGGAGAAGAAGCTGAGGAAACCGATCACGCCGCCGTCGCCGGCGGTGTCCTGCAGCTGCTGGACCGCCTCGAAGTCGACCCCGGGCGTCGGCACGTGGGACCCGAACCGGTACAGGGCGATGATCACCAGCGTGAACAGGATCTTGTTCCGCAGGTCCTCGACCTTGAACATGTTCTTCAGGCTTCGAAGCACGACAGCGACTCCTCGGGGGGGGCGGAAGGCGAAGCGCCGGTCGGACGCTCAGCGGTTGGTGAGCGCGTTGCCCTTCGCCGGCGGCCGACGGTCGCCGTAGGGCAGCGCCAGCACCGTGACCGTACCGCCGGCAGCGACAATGGCGGCTTCGGCCGATGTGGAGAAGGCATGCGCCGATACCGCCAGGGGGCGGCTCAGCTCGCCCCGTCCGAGCACCTTGACCACGCCCCGCTTGTGCACCAGCCCCTTCGCCCGCAGCGTCTCGGGCGTCACCTCGTCGCCCTCGAACGCCTCGAGAGCGTCGAGGTTCACGACCACGTAGGCGATCCGGAACGGGTTGGTGAAGCCCTTGAGCTTGGGCACGCGCCGCTGCAGCGGCATCTGGCCGCCTTCGAAGCCGACGGGCACCCTGCTGCGGGCCCGCTGGCCCTTGCTGCCGCGGCCGGCGGTCTTGCCACCGGAGCCGCCGATGCCCCGGCCCACCCGGGTGCGGCGGGTGTTGGAACCCGGAGCCGGACGCAGATCGTGGACCTTCATGCACCACCTCCGGTGCGATCGTCGTCGGTGAGCTCACGCACGTCGACGAGGTGGGGCACCCGGGCGATCATCCCCCGGATCTCGGGCCGGTCGGGCAGGACGTTGGTACGGCCGATGCGCCCCAGGCCGAGAGCGCGAAGGGTCCCCCGGTGCTTGGGCTTGGTGCCGATGCCCGAGCGGACCTGGGTCACCGCCAGCCACGGCTCCCCTGCCATCAGGCCACCTCTCGCGGCGGCGGCCCTTGCGAGCGGGACGCCTGGTAGGCGGCCAGCAGCCCGGCGGGTGTGACCTCTTCGGGGCTCTTGCCGCGGAGGCGGGCGATGACGTCGGGCCGGCGAAGCGCCTGGAGCCCGGCGATGGTGGCCCGGGCCACGTTGATGTGGTTCGACGATCCGAGCGACTTGCACAGCACGTCGTGGACCCCAGCCTCCTCGAGGATCACCCGGGCGGCGCCGCCGGCGATCACCCCGGTGCCCGGAGCGGCGGGCTTGAGCAGCACGCGGGCGGCGCCGAACTCGCCGAGCACCGGGTGGGTGATGGTCGATCCGGCGAGGGGGACGTCGAAGACGTTCTTCTTGGCGTCCTCGGTGCCCTTCTGGATCGACAGGGGCACCTCCCGGGCCTTGCCGTACCCCAGTCCGACCCGACCGGCACCGTCGCCGACCACCACCAGGGCGGCGAACTGGAACCGGCGACCTCCCTTGACCACCTTGGCCACCCGGCGGGGTCGGGTGATCAGGCGACCGTCGCGCAAGCCTGCGTCAGACATCAGTTGTTCCTCTCGTGGTACGGCAGCACTTCACAGCTCCAAACCGGCTTCCCGTGCGGCCTCGGCCACGGCGGCGACCCGTCCATGGTAGAGAAACCCGCCGCGGTCGAACACCACCCGCTCGACGCCGGCAGCCCGGGCCCGCTCGGCCACCAGGCGCCCGACGGTCGCCGCCGCGCTGCGGTCGCTCGTGGAGGAACCCTGCGCGCGCAGGTCGGCCTCGAGGGTGGAGGCGGCGGCCAGCGTGCGCCCCGACCGGTCGTCGATGACCTGGGCCACGGTGTGGCGGTTCGACCGGAACACGGCCAGGCGGGGACGGTCGGCCGTGCCCCGCACCTTCTTGCGCACGCGACGGTGTCGCCGCGCCCGGGCTTCGTGCTTGTTCCTGGTGGAGGTGCTCATGATGAGGCTCTCTCGCTACTTGGCGGCCTTGCCGGCCTTGCGCAGGACTCGCTCGCCGGCGTACCGGACGCCCTTGCCCTTGTAGGGCTCGGGCTTGCGCAGCCGCCGGATCTCGGCGGCGACCTGGCCCACGACCTGCTTGTCGATGCCGTCGACCACGATGCGGGTGGGGACGGGGACGGTGAAGGTGATCCCCTCGGGGGCGTCCACCGACACGGGATGGCTGAACCCGAGGGCCAGGTCGATGCGTTGGGGCCCCGCCGCGGTGGCCCGATAGCCCACCCCGACGATCTCGAGCTCCTTGGTGAACCCGCCGGTCACGCCGGTGACCATGTTGGCCACCAACGAACGCACCAAGCCGTGCAACGAGCGGCTCGACCGCTCGTCGTCGGGCCGCTCGACGACGATCGAGCCGTCGTCGGTGCGCACGGTGATGGGGTCGGGCACGTCGCGCTCGAGGGTGCCACGGGGGCCGGTGACGCTGATCCGGCGGTCGACCACGGTGACGTCGACCCCGGCCGGGATGGGGATGGGCGCCCGTCCGATCCTGCTCATGTGCGCATCCTCTCCTTCACCACACGTAGCAGAGGATCTCGCCACCGACGTGGTGGCGGCGCGCCTCTCGGTCGGTCATGAGCCCCTGGCTGGTCGACAGCACGGCCACGCCGAGGCCACCGAGGACCCTCGGGAGCCGGTCGGCCGGACGGTAGATGCGCAGCCCCGGCTTGGACACCCGTTTGATGCCCGAGATCGTGCGCTTGCGGTCGGCGGTGTACTTCATGGTGACGGTCAGCACCTGGCCCGGCCCCTTGGTGTCGGCGGTGACCTCGAAGCCCTCGATGTAGCCCTCGCGTTGGAGCACGGCGGCGAGTGCCTCTTTGAGCTTCGACGACGGCATCCGCACCTGGTCGTGCAGGGCGACGTTGCCGTTGCGAAGACGGGTCAGCATGTCGGCGACGGGATCGGTCATGCTCATGGGCGCACCTCGAGGGGCTGGAGGGTCATCATCGGGCTCACCAACTCGCCTTGGTGACGCCGGGCACCTCGCCGGCGTGCACCATCTCCCGGAGGCAGATCCGGCACAGCCCGAACTTGCGGAACACGGCGCGGGGCCGCCCGCACCGCCGGCAACGGGTGTATGCCCGCACCTTGTACTTCGGCGTGCGCTTCTGCTTCTCGACCAGGGCCTTCTTCGCCATGCGGTCCTAGCTCCTCGGGGTCTCTCGGCGGAACGGGAAGTTGAAGGCGTCGAGCAGGGCCCGGCCCTCCTCGTCGGTGCGGGCGGTGGTCACGATCACGATGTCCATCCCGCGGGGGGCGTCGACGTTGTCGTAGTCGATCTCCGGGAAGATCAGCTGCTCGGTGACGCCGAAGGTGTAGTTGCCCCGGCCGTCGAAGCTGTTCGGAGGCAGGCCCCGAAAGTCGCGGATACGGGGGATGGCGAGCGAGATCAGCCGGTCGAAGAACTCCCACATGCGGTCGGAGCGCAGGGTGACCTTGCAGCCGATGGCGTTGCCCTCCCGCAGCTTGAACCCGGCGATCGACGTGCGGGCCCGGGTGACGACGGGCTTCTGGCCGGTGATCTGGGTGAGGTCGCGCACCGCCCCGTCGAGCAGCGAGGGCTGGGCGACGGCACCGCCGACGCCCATGTTCACCACGATCTTCTCGAACCGGGGGACCTGCATGACGTTGGCCAGGCCCAGCGCCTCCTGGAGTTGGCCGCGGATCTCGTCGTCGTAGCGCTGGCGCAGCCGGGGACGGGTGACCGTGGTGGTGGCGGTGCTCATGACAGCTCCGCTCCGGTACGCCGGCAGACGCGGACCTTCTGTCCGTTGGCGTCGATGCGATAGCCCACCTTGGTCGGCTTGCCGTCGCCCGGGCTGATGGCGGCCACGTTGGAGACGTCGATCGGCATGTCCTTGTCGATGATGCCGCCCTGCATGGTCATGCGGGTGGGACGCTGGTGCTTCTTGGCGGTGTTGACGCCCTCCACGATCACCTTGCCGTCCTTCGGCAAGGCGCGCATGACCACACCCTCCTTGCCACGGTCCTTGCCGGACAGCACCCGGACCCGGTCACCCTTCTTGATCTTCATCTTTTCGTCCTCACTCGCGTTGCTTCGCCCGTCCGCTGCGACATCTAGAGCACCTCGGGCGCCAGGGAGACGATGCGCATGAACTTCTTGTCCCGCAGCTCCCGGCCGACGGGGCCGAAGATGCGGGTGCCACGGGGCTGGCTCTGGTCGTTGATGAGCACGGCGGCGTTCTCGTCGAAACGGATGTAGGACCCGTCGGAGCGACGCTTCTCCTTCTTCACCCGGACCACCACGCACTTGACCACGTCACCGCGCTTGACGGCGGCGCCCGGAATGGCGTCTTTGACGGTGGCCACGAAGATGTCGCCGATCGACGCGTAGCGCCGACGCGACCCTCCCAGCACCTTGATGCACAAGACCTCTTTGGCGCCGCTGTTGTCGGCCACCCGAAGCCGTGACTCCTGTTGGATCATCGTCGCGTACCTACCGGGCCCGGTCGAGGATCTCGACCAGGCGCCAGCGCTTGAGCTTCGACAGGGGGCGGGTCTCTTGGACCCTGACGCGATCGCCCACGCGGGCGTCGTTGGCGTCGTCGTGGACGTAGAGCCGGCCGGTGCGCTGCATGGTCTTGTCGTAGCGGGGGTGACGCACCCGGTCGACGACGCGCACGACGATGGTCTTGTCCATCGAGGTCGAGTCGACCACGCCCTCGCGGATCTTGCGGGTGTTCGGACGTACCGTCTGCACGGGCTCAGCCACGACGACCTTCCTGGTTGGCGCCTTGGGCCAGGGCCTCGGCGGCAGCGATCTCCCGCTCGCGCAACAACGTGTTGAGGCGGGCCACCTCCCGGCGCAGCTGGCCGAGCCGGGCGTGGTTGTCGAGCTGGCCGGTGACGTGTTGGAAGCGCAGGTTGAACAGCTCGGCCCTGGTCTCGTCGAGGCGCTCGACGAGCTCGGCGTCGCCCAGGTTACGGAGCTCGGTCACCTTCGCGGCCATCAGACCTCCTCGGCCGAGGCCCGGGTGATGACCCGTGCCTTGATGGGAAGCTTCTGGATCGCCCGCTCGAGCGCGCCGCGAGCCAGCTCCTCGCTCACCCCGGCCAGCTCGAACATGACCCGGCCGGGCTTGACCACGGCCACCCAGTGCTCGGGGTTGCCCTTGCCCGAGCCCATGCGGGTCTCGGCCGGCTTCTCGGTGACGGGACGGTCGGGGAAGATCGTGATCCACACCTTGCCGCCGCGCTTGACGTGGCGGGTCATGGCGATACGGGCGGCCTCGATCTGGCGGGCGGTGATCCAGCCGGGCTGGAGCGCCTGGATGCCGTACTCACCGAAGGAGATGGCGGTGCCCCCAGTGGCCGGCCCCGTCATCCGCCCCCGCTGCTGCTTGCGATGCTTGACTTTTTTCGGCATGAGCATCAGCCGACCTCCCCCGGCGCAGCGGGGTGGACGCTCTTGCCGCCGGCTACCCGAGCCGCCAAAGGCGGCCCCCATGGCTGGCGGCCCGGCGAGCGCAGCTCGCCGGAGAGGTCGTTCAGCGCGGAGGGCGAGCCGGCTCCGCCGGTCGGCCGGAGCACGATCCGGCTCGCCCGAACGGAGCGAAGCGAGTGAGGGCGAAACATCAGTCCCCCTCACCGGGGCGAAAGTGGGGGGTCTCGGCGTGGTCGCGGGTGAGGCGCTCGATCTCCTCCTCCTCGGCCAGCAAACGCTCCAGCTCGGGATCCGCCTCCTTGATGATGGGCTCGGCATCGGTCCGCTCCGCGCCTTCCGGGCCGCCCGCCTCACCCTCGGGCCGACGCCGACCGCCTCCGGCCGACACCACCCGACGGGGACGGGGAGCACCCGAGGGATCGCCCACGGCCAAGGCCGCTTCGCGAGTGGCCTTGTCGTCGCCCGAGGTCTTGTAGGGCAGGATGTCGCCCTTGTAGATCCACACCTTGACGCCGATGCGGCCGTAGGTGGTGCGGGCCTCACGAAAGCCGTAGTCGATGTCGGCCCGCAGGGTGTGCAACGGCACCCGCCCCTCGCGGTACCACTCGGTGCGGCTCATCTCGGCGCCGTTGAGCCGCCCGGAGCACTGCACCCGGATCCCCGGGACGCCTGCCTTCTGGGCGTTCTGGACGGCCCGCTTCATGGCCCGGCGGAAGTTCACCCGGCCGGCGAGCTGGTCGGCCACGCCCTGGGCGATCAGGGCGGCGTCGAGCTCGGGCTGCTTGATCTCCTGGATGTTGAGCTGGATGCGGGCGTTGCCGGTGATCTTGGTGAGCCCGGCACGGAGCCGGTCGGCCTCGCTGCCCCGCCGGCCGATGACGATGCCCGGCCGGGCGGTGTGCACGTCGACG
>JAHWJH010000080.1 GCA_019348555.1 Actinomycetota bacterium | reverse complement strand
GGAGGACGCCCTGCTCGCGTTCGCCGGCTGCGCGGTGGTCATCTCCCACGACCGGTGGTTCCTCGACCGGGTGGCCACCCACATCCTCGCCTTCGAGGGCGAGGCGCGCGTGCACTGGACCGAGGGAAACTTCAGCGACTACGAGTCCGAACGACGGCGCCGCCTCGGCGACGATCCCAAGGGTCCGCGCTACAAGCCCCTCGCCCGCTAGCGGCGGGTCTCTCCCAGCGCCACGCTTGACGGGACGCCGATGTGGTGGGAACCTGTCGGCCGGCTGGGCAGGGGGTGCTTCCGCCGTGCACCCCTTGTCCAGCCACTTCCCTGCTCAAGGAAGCCCCGGCATCGGCCGATGCTCGAGGTATGAGCCTCGTCGTCTCGCCCGTCACCACGGCACGCAGCCGCGCCGTGCTCCGCCCGGTCGCTCCCGGGAGCTGCGCCGTGTGCCCCGGTTGCGCCACCGCGGTGAAGTTCGCAGCCAGAGTCCGCAAGCACCAGGTGATCGCCAACGTCTACGTCGGCGATCGCTGGGACCGGGTGGAGCACTACCACCCGGAGTGCTACGGCAAGGCCGGCGACCCGCACGGCCCCGTCATCGAGCTCCCGGCGAACGAGCGTCGCCGTTGACCGGAGCTCGGGGGACTCACCCTCCCAGCAGGCGCAGCACCTTGTCGGCCTGGCGGTCGGCATCACCGTCACCGGGCGCCAGCACCAGCTCGGGGTGCTCCGGCGCCTCGTAGGGGCTGTCGATGCCGGTCAGGCCGGACAGGGCACCGGTGCGGGCGCGGGCGTAGAGGCCCTTCGGGTCGCGCCGCTCGCACTCGGCCAGCGGGGTGGCGAGGTGCACCTCGAAGAACGGCAGACCCACCTCGGCGTGGGCCGCCCGGGCGGCCTCGCGCCCGGCTCGGAACGGGCTGATCGCCGGGACCAACGCCACCAGGCCGGCGTCGGCCATGAGACGTGCCACCTCGCCCAGTCGACGGACGTTCTCTGCCCGGTCGTCGTCGCCGAAGCCGAGATCGGCGTTGAGACCGTGGCGGAGATTGTCGCCGTCGAGGACGTAGGCCGGGCGCCCCGACTCCACCAGCCGGCGCTCGACAGCCGCCGCCACCGTGGACTTGCCCGATCCCGACAGCCCGGTGAACCACACCGTCGCCCCCCGCGCCCCGAGAGCTCCCCAGCGCCGGTCGCGATCGATCTCGCCGGCATGCCAGGTCAGGTTGCGGTCGGCGCCGGGGCTCACCCGGTGTGGGCGGGATCCAGCAACATCCCGGCGGCGACGGTGGCGTTGGTGGCCTCGTCGACGAGGATGAAGCTGCCGGTGGCCCGGTTCCGTCGGTACTCGTCGTAGAACAACGGGGCCGTGGTGCGCATGCGCAGGCGCCCGATCTCGTTGAGGCCGAGGCTGGTGGCCCCCTCGTCGCGGTGCAGGGTGTTCACGTCGAGGCGGTACGCCAGCTCCTTCACCACGGCTCTCGCCGCCCGGGTGGTGTGCTGGATGGTGTAGCGACCCCCCGGCTGCAGGGTGCGCTCGTCGAGCCAGCACACCATGGCCTCGAGGTCCTGGCCGACCAGTGGACGGTTGTGGGGCCGGCAGATCAGGTCGCCCCTGCTCACGTCCAGGTCGTCGGCCAGGCGCACCACCACCGACATGGGGGCGAACGCCTCGTCGACGGGTCCGTCGGCGGTGTCGATGGACGCCACCACGCTCGACCACCCCGACGGCAGGACCACGACCTCGTCACCGGGGCGCAGGACGCCACCAGCCAACTGCCCGGCATAGCCGCGGAAGTCGTGGTACTCGTCGCTGCGAGGACGGATGACGTACTGCACGGGGAACCGCACGTCGATGAGGTTCCGGTCAGAGGCGATGTGGACCTGTTCGAGGTGGTGGAGCAGCGAGGAACCCTCGTACCACGGCATCGACGCCGAGCGGTGCACCACGTTGTCGCCATGGAGCGCCGACACGGGCACGAAGCTGAGGTCGGTGACCTCCATGCGCATGGCGAAGGCACGGAACTCGGCCTTGATGGCCTCGAACACGGCTTGGTCGTAGCCGACCAGGTCCATCTTGTTGATGCACACCACGAGATGGGGCACCCGCAGCAACGACGCCAAGAAGGCATGGCGCCGGCTCTGCTCGACCATGCCGTTGCGGGCGTCGACGAGGATCAGCGCCAGGTCGGCGGTGGAGGCGCCGGTGACCATGTTGCGGGTGTACTGCACATGGCCCGGGGTGTCGGCGATGACGAAGGTGCGCGCCGGGGTGGCGAAGTAGCGGTAGGCGACGTCGATGGTGATCCCCTGCTCACGCTCGGCCCGCAGCCCGTCGACCAACAGGGCGAGGTTGGTCTCCTCCCCTCGCTGCACCGAGGCTCGCTCGACCGCCTCCATCTGGTCCTCGAAGATGGCCTTGGAGTCGTAGAGCAAGCGCCCGATCAGCGTCGACTTCCCGTCGTCGACCGATCCGGCCGTAGCAAACCGCAACAGTTCCATATCACCCTTTCAGGGCCGACGGCCGGGAGCGGCGCCGAAGGCGCCCCCGACGGCTGGCGGCCCAGAGAAGTGTTCGGAGCGGAGGGCGCCGGCTCGGCCGGCGTCCGGAGCACGTCCCACCCGTCGTCGAACCTCTGGTTCGACGACGGCAATCAAAAGTACCCCTCCTTCTTGCGGTCCTCCATGGCCGCGTCCGACACACGGTCGTCGGCCCGGGTGGCCCCCCGTTCGGTGAGGCGGGTGGCGGCCACCTCGGCGATGACCTGCTCGGGCGTGGCCGCTGCCGACTCGACGGCGGCGGTGCACGTGGCGTCGCCCACCGTGCGGTAGCGCACGGTGACCTCCGTGACCTCCTCGCCATCGCGGGGCTGGATCCACTCGCACAGGCCCATCAACATGCCGTCGCGGCGTACCACCTTGCGGCGATGGGCGTAGTACATGTCCGGGATCTCGATGCCCTCGGCGGCGATGTAGCGCCAGATGTCGAGCTCGGTCCAGTTGCTGAGGGGGAACACGCGGATGTGCTCGCCGGGACGGTGGCGTCCGTTGTAGAGGCTCCACAGCTCGGGCCGCTGGTTCTTCGGGTCCCACTGACCGAACTCGTCGCGAAAGCTGAACACCCGCTCCTTGGCCCGGGCCTTCTCCTCGTCGCGACGGGCGCCGCCGAAGACGGCGTCGAAGCGGTTCTCGGTGATGGCGTCGAGCAGCGTCGTGGTCTGGAGACGGTTGCGAGACCTCCCTGGCTCCTCGGCCACCCGCCCGGCGTCGATCGACGCCTGCACCGAAGCCACGATCATCCGCACCCCGAGCTCCGCCACCCGCCGGTCGCGGAACTCGAGCACCTCGGGGAAGTTGTGGCCGGTGTCGATGTGCATCACCGTCAGCGGCAGCCGCGCCGGCCAGAACGCCTTCTCTGCCAGGCGCAGCATGACCACCGAGTCCTTGCCGCCCGAGAACAGCAGCACCGGGCGCTCGAACGTCGCCACGACCTCCCGGAAGATGTGCACCGATTCCGCCTCCAACGCCCGCAGGTGCGAAAGCTGGTACACGGGTTGCAGTTGCGAGGTCTGGACGTCGGTCATGGGCACCGCCTGGGTGTCGATGGTCGGGAGCCGCGTGACGTCCCACACGGAGTGGTCGGACGCCGGAGCCCGGCGTGCGGCCCCACGGTCGCGTCCGACGATAGCGCCCGGGGCAAGGACCGGCCTCACCCGTGCCCGCCCGGACCGGGCTCGCGGTTGGCTACCGTCGCAAAGCATGGCCCCATTTCCCCATCCCGACCTGACGTCGTTGGCGGAGCTCGACGACCACGCGCTGGCCGCCCACGTCGCCACCGCTGCCGGAAACCTGCTGAAGTCGCTCCGGGTCGACGCCGCCGCCGAGGGGCTCGACGCCGACGTGCTGCGCAAGCAGGGCGACCACCGGGCGAACCAGCTCATCCTCGACCACCTGGCCGCCGCCCGTCCCGACGATCCCGTGCTGTCGGAGGAGAGCGCCGACGACGACCGGCGGCTGCGTGCAGCCAGGGTGTGGATCGTCGATCCCCTGGACGGCACCAGGGAGTTCGCCGAGGAGGGGCGGGTCGACTGGGCGGTCCACGTGGCCCTCGTGGTGGGCGGCACCGATCTGATCGGCGCCGTGGCGCTGCCGGCGGAGGACCTGGTGCTGGCTACCCGGCCGGCGCCGGCGCTGCCGCCGCCCCGGCCGGGGCGGCTGCGGGTGGTGACCAGCCGGACCCGGATGCCGGCCGCCGCCACCAGGGTGGCCGAAGCGCTCGACGCAGACCTGGTTCCGCTCGGATCGGCGGGCGCCAAGACCATGGCCGTGGTCAGGGGCGAGGTCGACGTCTACGCCCACGCCGGTGGCATGTACCAGTGGGACTCCGCCGCCCCGGTGGCGGTGGCCATGGCCGCCGGGCTCCACGTCTCTCGCATCGACGGGTCGCCCATGGTCTACAACGGTCCGCAGGCCTGGCTCCCCGACGTCCTGGTCTGTCGTCCCGAGCTGGCGGCCCGCTGCCTGGAAGCCCTGGGCAAGATGGGAAGGTGACGAACGCTCCGGCCCCCGTCGACCTGGCCGTCGGCACCTTCAGCGATCACCCACCATGGCTGGTGGAACCGGCGTCCCTGCGCTGGCGCATCGGCCTCGACGGTGTCCGGGCACGGACCCGGGCGGAGGTCCCGCAGCTCACCCGGGCCCGTCGGGTACCGCCGCTGCGCCGGGTGGTGTCGACCGCCCGCCACCTGGGCCTTCCCATCGCCTCGTGGGCCCTCACCGACCGCCGGCGGGGCCGACCGACATCGCGCGCCGGGCTGTCGCGCCGGCTGCGGGTGGCGTCGGAGCGGCTGGGGCCCACCTACATCAAGCTGGCCCAGATCATCTCCGCCGGGGAGGGCCTGTTCCCCGAGGAGTTGGTGACCGAGCTCAAGCGCTGCCGCGACCGTGTTCCCCCCGAGCCGTGGGACGACGTCCGCCGCGTCGTCGAAGAGGAGCTCGGTCGGCCCCTGGAGGAGGTCTTCGCCAGCTTCGAGCGCACCCCGCTGGCCGCCGCTTCCATCGCCCAGGTCCACGTCGCCACCCTGGTGACCGGCGAGGAGGTAGTCGCCAAGGTGCAACGGCCGCAGGTCGCCGAGCTGGTGCGCCGCGACCTCGCCATGATGTCGTGGTTGGCGCCCTTCCTGGTCGGCCGGATCCCGGTGGCGTCGCTGGCCAACCCCCCGGCGCTGGTGGAGCTGTTCGCCGACACCATCAGCGAGGAGCTGGACTTCCGGCTCGAGGCCGAGAACATGCTCGACGTGGCCCGCATGCTCGCCGAGCTCGACCAGCGCCAGTTCGTGGTGCCGCGCCCCCACCCCGAGCTGGTGACCCGGCGGCTGTTGGTGATGGAGCGGCTGTCGGGCTTCGCCTTCGACGACGTCGCCGGCATGCGCGGAGCGGGAGTCGACACCGAGGCGGTGGTGCGCACCGGCATGATCGCCTTCCTCGAGGGCGCCATGCTCCACGGCATCTTCCACGGCGACCTCCACGGCGGGAACCTCTTCGTCCAGCCCGACGGCCGCACCGCCCTGCTCGACTACGGCATCACCGGGCGACTCGACGAACCCCGCCGCCTGGCGTTCCTTCGCCTGCTCATGGCCAGCATCACCAACGACGTCGACACCCAGCTGTCGGCCTTGCGCGACCTCGGGGCCCTGCCCGCCGACGCCGATCTGGCAGCGGTCGCCCATGACCTGCGGCTCGATCAGCCGGCACTCGACCCCACCGCCCTGACCGGCGACGAGCTCGTGGCCGAGCTGCGCCGGGTGGTCAAGGCCCTGCTCGGCTACGGCGCCCGCTTGCCCAAGGAGCTGATGTTGTTCGTCAAGAACATGGTGTTCCTCGACGGCGCCATCGCCACCCTCGCCCCCGACCTCGACCTCTTCGCCGAGATCGGCAACGTCGCCGCCCATTTCGCCACCGCTCACGGCGAGCGGCTGTCACACGACATCGGCCTCGACCCCCGGACGGTGGAGATCGACCTCACCGGGGTCAAGGCCAGCTTCGGCGTGACGCCCGAGACCGAGGGTCTCACCTACCGGGAGCTGCAGCAGCGTCGCGACGTGATCCGCTCGCGCCTGGGTGAGCGCCAAGGGCGTCGACGGCCCCGGAAGCGTCGCGGTGCGCGCGACTTCCCCACGGAGGATGAACGGTGACCCAGCCCGACCAGAACCCCGACCACGACGACGCCACGCCCGACCCGGCGAACGGCACGTCAGGGCCGGGAGACCCCGGCTACGACGGGCAGGCGCAGGTGGGCGTGGTGGGGGGAGAAGCCGAGATCGACCTCGAGGAGCGGCGCAGGGCCATGGAGGCGGACCCCGCCGCCGACCCCGGCGCAGCCGCCGACCCCGGCGCAGCCCCCGACCGCTGACGCGCGTCCCGGCTTCTCCGCCGATCTGCCAACCTATGGCGCAAATGCCGACGAGAAACCGCGTGCTCATGCTGGCCGCGGCGATCCCCGTGGTGCTCGTCCTCGGGCTCTTCGCCGCCTGGGCCATCGACACCGGCGGGAACGCCGACGAGGTGGTCCGCAACGTCGAGCTCGCCGGGCGCTCGATCGGCGGCCTCGACCGGTCGCGCCTGGGTCCCGTGGTGGACGACCTGGCCGAGCGCTACCCCGACGCCACCGTCCGCATCACCACCGCTGCCGGCGACGTCGAGACATCCGGCGAGCGCATGGGCCTGGCCCTCGACCGCGACGCCACCATCGACGCCGCCGTCGAGCTGGGCAGCCAGGGCTCGGTGCTGACCAGGCCCTTCCGCTGGCTGGCGTCCGTGGTGTCGCCCCGCGAGGCACCGGTGTTGGTGAGCGTCGACGAGTCGAAGGTCCGGGCCGTGCTGGCCGAGGAGGACCCAACCGGCCGAGAGGCTCCCATCGAGCCTTCGATCACCGGAGCCGACGGCCAGATCACCGTCGTCCCCGGCAAACCCGGCATCGGGCTCGTCCCCGCCGAGGTGGCGGCCGCCGTTCCCCCCGCCGCCCGCAGCGGAGAGCTGCCCATCGTGGTGGCCGCCGAGCCCGGCGAGATCCCGCCGCAGTTCGACATCGCCGACGCCGAAGCGGTGGCCGAGGAGGCCCGTGCCCTCACCGCCGACAGCCTGGCCGTGAGCGCCGGCTCGACCAGCGCCGAGATCCCACCCGAGACCCTGCGCACCTGGCTGACGTCCTCACCCACCCCCGAGGCCCTCGTGCTCGACTTCAACGAGGAGCAGGCCTTCGCCGATCTCGGCGACCTGCTGGTGGGGGCGGGCAAGCGTCCCGTCGACGCCGGATTCCGGGTGGAGGGCGACCGGGTGATCGCCGTCCCGGGGTCGTCGGGGACCGCCTGCTGCGAGGAGGTGGCCGGGCAGCTGGTGATCGATGCGCTGCGCTCGGGTGCCGACGGCACCGTCGACCTCCCCCTGGTGGTGGTGCAGCCGAAGCGGACCCTGGCCGAAGCCGAGGCCCTCGGCGTGCGCCAGCCCATCGCCTCGTTCACGACCAACTACGCCGCCGGCCAGTCGCGGGTGACCAACATCCATCGCATCGCCGAGCTCGTCCGGGGCGCGGTGATCGAGCCGGGCAGCAGCTTCTCGGTCAACGGCCACGTGGGACCCCGCACCCGGGCCAAGGGCTTCGCCCTGGGTGGCTTCATCAACAACGGGGTGCTCGAGGAGGCGGTGGGTGGAGGCGTGTCACAGTTCGCCACCACCCTGTTCAACGCCGCCTTCTTCGGCGGCCTCGACTTCGACGAGTACCAGGCGCACTCCCTCTACATCTCCCGCTACCCCTACGGGCGCGAGGCCACCTTGTCGTATCCCAAGCCCGACCTGGTGATCCGCAACCGCACTCCCTACGGCGTGCTGGTCTGGCCGACCTTCACCGACTCCAGCGTCACCGTGACGCTCTACTCGACCCCCTACGCCACCGGCGAGCAGACCGGCCAGAGCGAGCGCCAGGCCGGCAACTGCACCCGGGTGACCACCGAGCGCACCCGCCGCTACGTCGACGGCCGGGTCGAGGTCGACACCGTCTTCGCCACCTACCGCCCCCAGGAGGGCGTCAACTGCTAGCGGCGAGCTGCGCTGAGGTCTACGAACCGTAAGCTCCGCTGGGTGCCGGCCGTCGATGTCGTGGTGGTCGGCGCCGGACCAGCCGGCGTGGCGGCGGCCCTGACCCTGGCCCGTGCCGGGCGGGAGGTCCTGCTCGTCGACAAGGCCCGGTTCCCCCGCGACAAGTGCTGCGGTGACGGGCTCACCACCGGGGCGCTGAGGGCCCTGGAGGGCCTCGGCCTCGACGCCTCCTCGCTGCCGTCGATGCAGGTGGTCGACGACGTGGTCCTCCACGACCCGGCCGGTCGGCGCCTGCACCTGCCACTTCCCCGGGGTCAGGGCGCGTTCGCGGCGGTGGTGCCCCGGCTGGACCTCGACGCCGCCCTGGTCGACCTGGCCCGGGGTGGCGGGGTGAAGGTTGCCGACGGCCATCCGTGCACAGGAGCGACGGTGCACGACGACCACCTCACGCTCGTCGTCGGCGGGATCGGCCCGGTCGCCGCCCGCTACGCCATCGGCGCCGACGGGATGTGGTCGCCGCTGCGCAAGCACCTCGGCGTCACCGAGGCCGCCCGACCCGATCCCAAGGGGAGGCCGGGGCGACTCGGCGAGTGGCACGCCTTCCGTCAGTACTTCCGCCACGTGGGGCCCGACGCACGCGCTGCCCTCCACGTGTGGTTCGAGCCCGACCTCCTCCCCGGCTACGTGTGGGCCTTCCCTCTGCCTGCCGGGAGGGCCAACGTGGGCTTCGGGATCGAGCGGGGCCGCCTGCCCACCCGGGCCATGAAGGCCCTGTGGCCCGAGCTGCTCGCCCGACCGCACATACGCGCCGTGCTGGGGCCCGATGCCGAGGCCGAGTCGAGCCACCGGGCGTGGCCCATCCCCTCGCGCCTCCACGACATCTCCCTGGCGGCCGCAGGTGGCCGGGCGCTGTTCGTGGGCGACGCCGCCGCCGCCTGTGACCCCCTCACCGGCGAGGGCATCGCCCAGGCTCTGCTCACCGCCACCCTGGCGGCCCGGGCGGTGGTCGATGCCGGTGCCCTCGACCCCGCCGGCGCCGCCCGACGCTACGCCGAGGCCGTCGAGCGGGAGCTGCTGGCCGACATGGCGGTCTCCCGAGTGATGGCCGTGGCCCTGCGCCACCGCAGGAGCGTCCGGGCGGGGCTCCGCCTCGTCGGGGCCAGCGACTGGTCGAGGCGCCACTTCGCCCGCTGGCTCTTCGAGGACTATCCCCGCGCCATCCTCGGCACCCCGGGCCGCTGGGCGGAGCACTCGCTGCGGGGCCGGGGCGCCTTCGCCGCCGAGCTGGCCGCTCGGCGCTGACGCCGCCGGCACCGTCTTCAGCGGGCACCATGGCGGGGTGCCCCACCGCCGCGCGCTCCTCCGCAGCATCCCCGCCGCCGCCGCCGCCATGGTGGTGCGCCACCCGCTGATGGCCGTGCCGGGCGCCGTGGACCCCGCCCCGGTGTTCGCCCACGGCGTTGCCAGCGGCGATCCCAACCCTGACGGGGTCCTCCTGTGGACCAGGGTGAGCATCCCCGACTCCCCGGCAACGGTGCCGGTGCGGTGGGTGGTGGCCAGCGACCCCGAGCTCGACGATGTGGTGGCGACGGGAACCCATCGAGCGTCCGCCGACCACGACTGGACCGTCCACGTCGAGGTGTCGGGGCTGCCGCCGTCGACCACGTGGTGGTACCGCTTCGAGGCCGGAGGCGAGCGTTCGCCCGTCGGCCGGACCCGCACCGCTCACGGACCCGACGACCGCAGTGAGGTCCGCCTCGGGGTGGTGAGCTGCTCGTCGTACGCCGCCGGACACTTCAGCGCCTACCGCCGGCTGGCGGCGCGCGACGTCGACCTGGTCGTCCACCTGGGCGACTACCTCTACGAGTCCAACGAGGGTGACGAACGAACGCACATTCCCGAAGACGAACCGGTGACGTTGGCCGAGTACCGGGCGCGCCACGCCCAACAGCGAGGTGATCCCGACCTCCAGGCCCTCCACCAGCGCTTTCCCATGGCTGCGGTGTGGGACGACCACGAGGTCGCCGCCGACGCCTGGGAGGACGGGGCCGGCGGCCACAACCCCCGCACCCAGGGACCATGGGGCCAACGGCGCGCCGCCGCCTTGCGGGCCTACCTCGAGTGGATGCCCGTCCGGCGCCCCGACACCGGTGCCCCCGAGCGCATCTGGCGTTCGCTGCAGCTCGGTGCCGTCGCCGAGCTGGTGCTGATCGACACCCGCCACGACGGGCGCTCCCGCCAGGTCGACACCAGCTTTCCCGACCCTGCCGCCGCGCTGGCCGACCCGGGGCGCCGGATCATGTCCGACGCCCAGCACGAGTGGCTGAGCGAGCGCCTGCGCAGCTCGCCGGCGGCGTGGCGGGTGGTGGCCAACCAGGTCGTGCTGTCACCCCTGCGCATCGAGGTGCCTCCGCCGCTGGCCCAGGTCGGGCGCGGCCTGGGCCTCGTCGTGGGTGGAGCGGTCATGAACCCCGACCAGTGGGATGGCTACCCGGCGGCCCGCACCCGGCTGCTCGATGTGCTCGCCGAGCCCGAGGTGGGGCCGGTCGTGGTCATCACCGGCGACGTCCACTCGTCGTGGGCCTTCGACGTGCCTCCCGGCGACGACCTGGCGGCGGCGCCGGTGGCCGTGGAGTTGGTGACCCCGAGCGTGACGTCGCCCACCTTCGCCCAGCTCGTCGGTCCGGACTCCTCGGTGGTGGCCGACGGCATCGTGCAGGTGGTCGACGACCAGCTCCCTCACGTGCGCTGGACCGAGCTCCAGCACCACGGCTACATGGTCGTCGCCATCGGCTCCGAGGCGGTGCAGGCCGACTGGTGGCACGTGGAT
>JAHWJH010000007.1 GCA_019348555.1 Actinomycetota bacterium | reverse complement strand
CAACACCGGCCACGGCATCATGCTCCACCGCAGTGTGACCAAGAGCGTCGTCGAGAACAACACCGTGACCGCGAACACCGACACGGGCATCGTGCTGTTCGAGAGCTTCGAGAACCGCGTCGCCGGCAACACCGTCACCGGCAACCTACGAGGGATCCGTCTCAGCGTGGGCTCGGCCAACAACGTCATCGAGGGCAACACTTTTGCCCGCAACACCTCCTACGGGATCTACCTCTACAAGGGCAGCGACGCCCCCGTGAGCGGCGACGGTCGGCCCAAGTTCAACCGGTTCGTGGCCAATCAGATCCGAGACAACGGCAGCTACGCCGTACGGGCCATCGACTCGGACGACAACGTCTTCGACGGCAACGTCTTCAGCGGGAACAAGGGGGGCATCCTCTTCGAGCACTCGTTCCGCAACCAGGTCATCAACAGCACCCCTGCCGACATCCAGGTGGAGACCCGGTAGCCGCCTCGATCAGCGGGGAGGGATCGACCCCGACCCGTCGACGTCGGTGACGACCTCGGATGGATTGCCGTCGTAGACCACGGTCCCCGACCCCGTCACCTTCGCTCGCAGCGAGCGCGACACGGTGACCTCGACGTCGCCGCTTCCGTTGACGTTGACGTCGGCCTCCTCCGCGTCCAGCTCGAAGAGCTCGACCGTGCCAGAGCCGGCCGAGGTGACGTCGACGCGTTCGACCGACCCCGAGGCTTTCACCGAGCCGCTGCCCCGGACCGAGACGTCGAAAGACGGGCCGGACACGCCGGAGGCCTGCACGGAACCCGAACCCCGCACTTCCACGCGGTCGAGAGAAGGGGTGACCACTTCCACGGCGATCTCCGACTCGGTGGAGAAGGGGGTGGTGGAGCCGATGGTCAGCTCACCGTCTATCACGTCAGTGGTGATGGCCCCGAGCAGGTTGTCGTCGGCTCGCAACGTGACGGCCGGGGCATCGCCGATGACCACGTCGACCGAAGCCGGTAGGTCGAGGGCCACCGCGGTGAAGCCACCGACCTGACGGGTCTCGGTGGCCACGCTCCCCGACCCGACGATCACGGGTGGCGGCGGGGTGGTGGAGCTGGTCGAGCGGGGAGTCCGCTGGGTGGTGGAGCTGAGCGACGACGGCTCCGGTTCCTCCTGCCCTTCGCCGCAACCGGCCACGAGCAGAACACAGGCGAGCATGGCGCCGGCTGGCGCCCGCAACCTGCCCGAGTGCGAGCGGTGCCGACCGACGGAGATCAGCCCCCTTGCTCCTGGGCCGTGACTACGCCCGTCGAGGTGATGGGCTGCACCAGCAGGTTGTCGAACTGGCCGGCATCGTTGGCGCTCCCGAAGCCGACCTGACCATCGCCGCAGCCCGAAGTGGTGGCGGTGGCGACCTCCTGACCGCCGAGGGTCACTCGCACGTCATCGTCGTCGACCTCGATGCCAACGGTGTAGAACCGGTCGGCATCGATCACCTTGGTGATGTCGTCCAGCTCGGTCACAGCGCCGTCACGGACCCGGAACAGTGCGCTGGTCCGGCCGTCGTTGGTCTCGCTGAAGCTGGCGTAGCAGTAGTTCTTCAGGTTCCGGTACCCGAAGATCACCGAGAAGTCGTTGGTGCGGATCGAGGTGCCCTTGACCTGAGCCTCGGCGGTGAGGGAGAAGTCACCCGAGACCGGGGTGACGTGCACTGACACATTGCCGTTCGCCTTCCGCTTCGATCCCGGCCGGGTGAGCCTGTACACGCCGTTCTCGACCCGCCAGCGACCACCACTGATCACCTCGAAGCGCTCGGCGGCGGAAGGCGACTCGAAGTCCTCGGAGATGGAGCCTGGGGGCGGCCCTGGCGGTGTGGTGACCCTGAGCGCGGCGCTCTCCGGCGAGGTGTTGCCGGCGGCATCGACGGCACGCACCGTGTAGTCGTACGTCGTGTCGGGGCTCACCGTGGTGTCGTCGAAGCCGGGCGTTTCCGTGGAGCCGACCAGGACATCGTCGCGGACCACCTCATAGCCGGTGACCTTCACGTTGTCGGTGCTTGCGTCCCACGTGAGCTTCACGGTCGTGGCGTCGATGGCAGTGGCCGTCAGATCCGTGGGCGTCGAGGGCTTCTCCGTGTCGACGACCTGGGGGTTGTCGCCGTCGCAGGGCTCGGCCGGCTCGAAGTCGTCCCGATAGGTCCCGACCGCATCGGCCCCGCCGTTGCCGGAGAAGGTGTTGCCACAGACCTTGCCCTGGGGCTTGGCCATGAACTTGATGCCCCCGACCTCGTTGTTGGTGATCGTGTTGCCGTAGGCGTCGTTGTCGGTGCCGTCGGTGGACTTGTCGCCGCCGAAGCGGATTCCGGCCCCGAGGTTGTCATGGATGGTGTTGTACCGAAAGATATTGCCGCTGCCCCGGGAGTTGAGACCGGCGGAGTTCACGTCCTTCTGCCCTGAGCAGTCGTTGTGCTCGACCACGTTGCCGCTCGACGACTCCTTGATGTCGACGCACTCGTTGCCGTTGGTCTTGATGTCGTTGTGGTGCACCCAGTTTTTATCCGACTTGTCGGGGTCGTTGGTCGGAGCACCGTTCGCACCCCACTGCTCGGGGGCGGTGCCGATGTAGACGGCTTCGCCGTTCTTGCCGCCGCCGTTGAAGCGGAAGTCGTAGATGCCGCAATCGGTGATGGTGTTGCCGGCGACCACGTTCTTGCTGGCGAAGTAGCGCAGGCGGACACACTCGCCGCCGGCGTTCTGGAGGGTCATGCCCAGGACCTTCAGCCCAGTGATCCCCACATTGGCCTTCTTCGAGATGGCATAGATGAGCTTGTCGCGATACGCCGACTTCCTGTCACCGGAGTCGAACTTGCCGTCGATGGTGAAGCCCTGCAGCACGATGTAGCTGTGGTTGACCTCGACGATCCGCCCGTTCCCCCCGCCCTTGACCACGGCGTCCTTTGGCCCGGCGATGGTGATGGGCGCCGTGGTGCTGTCGCCACCGCGCACGGTGACCACGTCCTGCTTGTAGGTCCCGGAGCCCAGGTGGACGGTGTCGCCCGGAAGAGCCAGGTCGAGCGCATGCTGGATCGTCTCGAACGGCTCGCTGGGCTGGACTCCCGCGTTGTCGTCGCTCCCGCTGGGGGCCACGTAGTAGTGCACCGCGCTCTCGGCACTCTGGGCTGCCGTCGGCAGGAACGTCACCGACCCCAGGATGAGCCCGGTGCAGACCACGATCGGGACCCTGAGGGGAGAGCGTGCGTGCATGTGGAGTTCCTCGGTCTGACAGGTCCCGTACTTGAGCGGGCAGCGACGGCCTGGGCCGGCGTAGCTTGCCACATGCAGCCCCGACCTCCCGTCACCGAGGTGCAGCGCCGCTCGGGCACGGCTGCGACGGATCGACGTCGCCGTTGGTCAGGCCGGCGTCGTTGCCGCCGACCTCGTTGCCGCAGATGAGGCCTTGGGGAAAACGCTCCACCTTCACGGCGTAGCCACCGGTGTCGGTGAGCTCGTTGCCGACGACCTCGTTGCGCACACCCTGGTCCTCCTCATCCCCACCGAGCCGGATGCCGGCACCGACGTGGCCGGTCGAGACGTTGCCCCGGAAGATGGTCTCGTCGCCGCGGGAGGAGAAACCGGCGCCCTCGGGGTCCTGGCCCCCGGTGCAGTCGTTGTCCTCGACCCGGTTCTGCCTGGCTCCCTCCTTGATGTCGACGCACTCGGCGACCACGTCGAAGCGGTTGCCGTGGATCCAGTTGCGATCCGACCGGTCGGCGATGGCTTGCTCCTCGAGCTGCTCGGGGGCGACGCCGACGTAGATGCCCTCACCGTTCTTCCGGTCGGCGTCCAGGTCGAAGTCCCGCAGGCCACACCGCTCGATCTGGTTGCCCACCAGCTCGTTGTCGCTGGCTCCGCCCCTGAGGCGTACACACTCGCTGTCGGCGTCATGGAGGCGGTTGGCGACCAGTCGGGTGCCGCTCGCGCCGACGATACGCACGAGCACGTCGCCCTGCGAGATCTCAAAGTTCTCGATGGTCACGTAGCTGTGCAGGATCTCGACCACCCGCCCGACGCCGCGCCCCTCGATGCGGGCGCCCTCGCCGATGAGGTGGATGGGAGCATCCGGCCGGCCACTGCGGACGGTGGCGAACGCCCCATAGGAGCCCGCTCCGACGACGACCCGATCGCCCGGACCGGCGGACGCCAGCGCCGGCTCGATGGCGGCAAAAGGGCGCGACGGCGATCCGTCGCCATCGGCGCCGGCTTCCGCCGAGACCCACCATGTCCGGCCGGTCGGCTCCGGGTCGTCCCCGGGCCCCGTGGTCACCGCAATGGCGATGCCGACGCTCGCCACGACGGCGACGGTGATCAGGATCCTGGCTCGCACAGCGGTCACCCCTTGTCCGGCGAACGACGCTATCGGCGGTCACTACGGTGACGATCCAGGACCCGGCGGCTACGATGCTGCGGTCCGGCACTTTGGCACCGCTTGTGACGACTCTGCCCTCGAGCACCGATCGAGTGGGATCGCTTCGAGAGTCGTCGACTCGCCCAGCCGGCGTATCCCATCTTCGACAACTGGTCAGCAGCGAGAGCACAGGCCGTGCTCCGCAGGAGGAGGACGGCGGATGTCAGACGTGGTGATCGTTGGTTCGGGAGTCGTGGGGACGGCAACGGGCAAGGGCCTGGCGTCCGCCGGTCACGCCGTCACCTTCGTCGACATCAACCCACAACGGCTGGAAGAGCTTCGAGCCGAAGGCTACGAGGCGACCGACCGCATCGAGCTCTCCGAGGAGCCCACCATCGTGTTCCTGGTGCTCCCGACGCCGAGCGGACCGACCGGCTACGACCTGTCGGCGCTGACCGCCGGAGTCAGCAACGTGGGCGCCGCCCTGGGACGGTCGTCCGGGTTCCACACCGTGGTGCTGCGCTCGACGACACCCCCCGGAACCTGCGATGACGTGATCCGGCCCATCCTGGAGGCCACCTCCGGCAAGACCGAGGGTGAGGGCTTCGCCTTGGCCTCGAACCCGGAGTTCCTGCGGGCGGCCACCGCCCTCGAGGACTTCCTGTCGCCGGCGATGACGGTGATCGGGTCGCGCAGCACCCTCACCGTCCAGCGCCTCGTCGAGCTGTTCCGGCCGTTCGGAGGACCGGTGCGCACCTTCAGCACCACGGCGGAAGCGGAGCTGGTGAAGTGCGCCCACAACCTGTTCAACGCCGCCAAGATCAGCTTCTGGAACGAGCTCTGGCTGGTCGCCGAGCACCTCGGGTTCAACGGCGACGAGGTGGCCGCCACGGTGGCCATCTCCTCGGAGGGGTCGACCAACCCGCAATACGGCATCCGCGGCGGTGCTCCCTACGGCGGGGCCTGCCTGCCCAAGGACACCGTCGGCTTCCTCGGCTTCGCCAGGGAGATCGGCGTGGACATGCCGCTGCTCAGTGCGGTCATCGAGGTGAACCGGACCATGGCCCACCGGGTGCGGGTAGAGTTGGCCGAGGTCACCGACCACGTCGAGGAGCTCTTGGGCCCCGACTCCGAGGCCCTCGTCTCCGAGCGGCCTTCCGATCACTGAGGCGAACCCGCCGGAGGAGACGAACTGACGGCCGATGAGCGCCGACCTCGCCTTCTACATCCCGATCGGCCTCATCGGACTGATCCGTTGGGTGAGCTGGTTCATCCGGCGCGTGCCGGCTGCCCTCTACCGCCCGTACTTCTCGTCGCACCGGGAGCCGATGACCGTCGTCACCCCCGTCTACCAGGAGGACCCGGTGATCTTTCGCCGGGCCCTCGAGTCCTGGCTGGCCAACAAACACGTCGCCGAGGTGGTGTGCGTCATCGACATCACCGACACGGTGTGCCAGGCGGTGGCCGCGGACTACCCGGTCACCGTGGTCCCCACCTCCGTCCCCGGGAAGCGCCCGGCCCTGAAGCTCGGGTGGGAGCACGCGTCGACGTCGCTGGTGGCCCTGGTCGACTCCGACACGATCTGGGCCGCCGACGTCTCCGACCGGGTCTGCGAGCCGTTCGCCGACCCCCGCATCGGCGGGGTCGGCACCCGCCAGAACGTCTACAACCCCAGCGGGATCCTGCAGCGGATGAACGACATCTACCTCGACAACCGCTACTTCGACGAGAACGCCGCCCAGACGGTCATGGGCCAGGCAGTGTCGTGCCTGTCGGGGCGCACCGCCGTCTACCGGCGCCGGCTGCTCGAAGAGCACGCCGAGGAGTTCATGGCCGAGACCTTCCTGGGGGTGCCGTGCAACTCCGGCGACGACAAGCGCCTCACCAGCCTGATCCTGCGTGCCGGCTACCGCACCTACATGCAGCGCTCAGCCCGGGTCTGGTCGACGTTCCCCAAAGGCGCCCGTACCTTCTTCCTCCAGCGCCTGCGGTGGTCGCGCAACACCTGGCGCAGCGACCTGCGGGCGCTGGCCCAGGGCTGGGTGTTCAAGCGGCCGTTTCTTGCCTTCACCATGCTCGACAAGGCGGTGAGCAGCTTCACCTTGCTGCTGGCGCCGACGTTCCTGGTGCTCGCCCTGGTGCGCGGCGACTGGCTGGTGGCCATCGCCCTGGTGAACTGGTGGCTGGTGAGCCGGGCGACCAAGATCCTGCCCCACCTCCGGCGACGTCCCCAGGATCTGCTCATCCTGCCAATCTTCATCCTGCTGTCGTTCGTCATGGCGGTCGTCAAGATCTACGCCCTGCTCACGATCAGGGCCCAGCGGTGGCTGACACGCGACGTCGCCGTGGTCGACGGGGCGGTGGTCCGCACCGAGTCCCAGAACGATGACGAAGAAGAAGAGCGCCAGACACCGGTGGTGGAGCAGGTGCCGGTGTGAGCCGCTGGTCGCGAGCCCTGATCCCCGCCATCGTGATGCTGGTGATGCTCCCCGTCCACGCCGGTGCCACGAACCACAGAGGTCCGCAAGGCCAGGTCGGGCCCCCCAAGGCCAACGACGAGCCGACCACCACGGCAGCTCCACAACCCACGACCACCGCAGCCCCGAAGCCAACGACCACCACCGCCCCTGCGCCAACGACCACCACGGCGCCGTCGCCCACGACGACGGCGGCCCCCCGGACCACCACCACCAGGCCGGCGCCCACCACCACCAGGCCGGCGCCCACCACCACGGCAGCGCCCAACCCCGGGTCGCCCGGCAACGTCCCCGGACGCGACCCCGCCCCGACGCCGGCGCCGCGGACACCACCACCTCCGCCGCCCCCGGGCACCGGCCTGATCGTCGGACCAACGCCCGCCGCCCCGCGGACCACGCCGGGCGTGGCCCGCCCCGGGCCCGACCCTGGCGCCGTCGTACGCCCCCGTCTGGGCGACGAGCGCCCGGCGCCGGCCCGCACCGTCGGACCATCCCAGGTCCGGCCTGCGGTCGTGCCACCAGCCCCTCTGCCCGATGGCTCCGTGCCCGAGCCGGCGCCGCCCGTCGACACCTGCTCGGTGGAGCGTGCCGACGCCGGTGCCCCGGTCGAGACTGGCATCGACGGGCGTGACCGTCTCGACGCCTACAGCCCGTTCCGGGTCGTCAACTACCCCTGCCCCCGTTCCCCGGAGGTGCGGACGCTGCAGCTCGACACCGACGGCATCAAGCTGACCGAGGGCGGCCAGCTCGTGCGCCGCATCGCCTTCGCCTCCGGTGGACAGCCCGTCGGCCTGGAGGCCATCGCCACGGCAGTGGGCGACCCGGCATGGATCAACGAGGTCGAGCCGGGAGTCTTCGAGATCGGCGCCGCCTTCGTGCAGGACGTCGGCACCAGCGTCAGCGTGGCCGCCCCCCGGGTCACCACGGTGCGCCTGCTCAACCGGGAGGGCGTGTTCTTCGGCGGCCAGGGGGCCAACGTGCGCTTCGACGGCGTCGAGGTCACCTCGTGGGATCCCGAGACCGGAGCCCCGGACGAGGAGCCGGTCGACGGTCGGCCGTTCGTGCTCTACCAGGAAGCGTCGAGGCTCGACATCCTCGGCTCACAGATGTCGTACCTCGGCTCCGACCGGGGTTCGGCCTACGGCGTGACGTGGCGACTCGCTGGCTCGACCGGTGAGGTCCTCGACTCCACCTTCGACCACAACTTCTTCGGCGTCTACACCTTCAAGGCCGCCGACATCGTGTTCCGGGGCAACGTGTTCCACAACAACGTGCTCTACGGGTTCGACCCCCACGACTACACCACCGGCCTGGTCGTCGAGGACAACGAGGCCTACGGCAACGGCAGCCACGGCTTCATCGCCTCGCGCTTCGTGGTCGACAGCCTGTTCAGGGGCAACCACGCCCACGACAACGCCGGCAACGGCATCGTGATGGACTTCCGCTCCGACCGCAACCGCATCGAGTCGAACCTGGTCGAGAACAACGACAAGGACGGCATCGTGCTGCTGGGCTCAGGCGACAACGTCGTGTCGCGCAACACCGTCCGGGGTAACCGCGTCGGCGTGCGGGTGAACAACCTCGACAGCATCGGCAACACGGTGTCCAGCAACCTCATCGAGGGCAACCACATCGGGCTCCAGGCCTACGGCGGTGCCAGCGACCTCGACATCATCGACAACACCATCCTCCACAGCGCCGACACGGCAATGATCCTCGACGCGCCGCGCACCGTCGTCCGCTACGACGAGGTCAGAGGCGCGGTCCGGGGCGTCGACATCCGCACCACCACCCAGATGTGGGGGGTGCAGGTCTCCGAGGTCGACCAGGGTGTGACGGTGGCCACCACGGGCATCGCCCAGCTCGAGCAGGTGAAGGTGAATGCCCGCCTCCAGTCGTTGCGTGTGGAGCCGGGGGGCATGGTCACCGTCGCCAGTTCCACCCTGTTCCCCCGGCCCTCCGACCTGGCGTCGTCCAAGAAGGACGCCTGGCTGCCCTTCATCGGGGTCAGTGCGGTCCTGATCGCGGTCATGCTCGAGCTCGTCCGTTGGCGTCGAGAACGGCGGGATCTCCCCTGCCCGGTTCCCGCCGGGGTCTGGAACGGGGCCTGATGGCGCTCCGCAGCCGCCGGGCGATGATGGCGGCGGCGGTCGCCTTGGTGTTGCCGCTGTCCGCTCCCGCCGGCGCGCAGGTCGACGGCGAGGACCCCTCCCGCGACCGCAGACGTCCCCAGGAGGCGACGACCCAGCCGACCACCACAACGCCGGCCACCACTACGCCGCCGACGACCCCTCCGCCGACGGCATCGGCACCTGAGCCGGCACCGGTGCCGGCCGCACCGGTGCCCGTCGCCCCCTCACGGGAGGCCGTCGAGCCCGTCGCTCCCGCCCGAGCTGCGCCCGAGACGCTGGTGGAAACCGGCCCTCGCATCGTGGTGGTGCGCCCGGCACCGGAGACCGCCGTCCGGAGGTCTCCGGTCCGGCGCACCGCCAGCGCCCCGCCGGTCGTGGCCCAGGCACCAGCGGTCACCCCGCCGGCACCGGAGTTCCCAGCTCCCATCGTCCCGGAGGACACCTGCGCCCTCGACCGCGGCGGAGAGGAGGCGGCCTACCACGGCACCGATCCGACCCGCCAGCTGGCCGCCTACAGCCCGTTCCGGGTGGTGAAGTACCCCTGCCCCCGGGCGCCGGAGTCCCGGGCGATGGTGGTGGCGCCCGGCCGGATCGAGATGATCCAGGAGGGCCGGCTGGTCCGGCGCCTGGCACTGCCGGCCTCGGCTGGACCCATCCCCTTCGAGCGCCTCGCCCGAGTGGTGAACGACCCGGCGTGGATCGACGAGGTGGAGCCCGGAGTGTTCGAGGTGGCGACCGCCATCGTCCAGGAGGCGGGCACCTCGATGGTCTTCGCTGCGCCCGGCGTCCGCCTTGTGCGGCTGCTCGACCGCCCCGACGTGTTCCTCGGCGGCCGAGGGGCCACCGCTCGCTTCGAGGGGGTCAGCGTCACCTCGTGGAACACCGAACGTGGAGGCCCCGACGAGGAGCTGTCCGACGGACGGCCATTCGTGCTCTACGACCTCGGGGGGCGCCTCGACATCGTCGACTCCGAGATGTCGTACCTGGGCTCCGACCGCTCGGGTGGTGCCTATGGCGTGTCGTGGCGCCAGGACGGGATCACCGGGTCGGCCATCAACTCGGACTTCCATCACAACCTCTTCGGCGTCTTCACCTACGACGCGGCCGACATCGTCTTCCGGGGCAACCTGTTCCGCGACAATCTTGCCTACGGCTTCGACCCCCACGACTACAGCACCCGGCTGGTGATCGAGGACAACGAGGCCTACGGCAACGGGAACCACGGCTTCATCGTCTCCCGCTTCGTGGTCGACAGCGTGTTCCGCAACAACCACGCCCACGACAACGACGGCAGCGGCATCGTGCTCGACTTCGAGTCGAACCGCAACCGGGTCGAGAACAACCTCGTGGAGGACAACGCCGGCGACGGGATCGTCGTGCTCGGGTCGGCCGACAACGTGGTGGTCGACAACGTCATACGCCGCAACCGGGTGGGCGTGCGGGTCAACAACCTGGCCAGCAGCGGCAACACCATCTCGGCCAATCGCATGGAGGGGAACCACACCGGTTTGCAGGCGTACGGTGGCGCCAGCGACCTCCAGATCACCGGGAACACCATCGTCGACAGCATCGAGACCGGCATGAAGCTCGATGCTCCCCGCAGCGTCGTTCGCGGCGACGAGATTCGCGGAGCGGCCCGGGGCATCGACATCCGCACCACCGCACAACTGTGGGGTGTGCGGATCTCCGAGGTCGAACGTGGGGTGACGGTGGCCAGCACGGGAATCGCCCGGCTGGAGCAGGTGGACGTCAATGCCTCGCTCCAGGCCCTACGGGTCGATCCCGGTGGGCTGGTCACCGTCGACAACTCCACGCTCGTCCCCGCACCCGCCGACCCCGTCGCCCGACGGCAGGACCCGTGGCTGCCCCTCGTCGGAGTAAGCGCAATCCTCGTGGCCGTGCTGCTCGAGCTGGTCCGCTGGAAGCGGGAGCGCCGTGACCTGCCCAGCCCGATCCCGGCCGAGGTGTGGAACCGGGCCTGACCGGGCTAGGAGTCCGTGCTGCTCGGGGCGCCCGGGAGCACGTCGACCAGCTTGCGCCCCTTGCGGGCCCCGTACTTCACCTGGCCGGCGGCGGTGGCGAACAGGGTGTCGTCGCTGCCGCGGCCGACGTTGTCGCCGGGGTGGAAGCGGGTCCCTCGCTGTCGCACGAGGATGGCGCCGGCCTTGACTGCCTGGCCGTCGTAGATCTTCACACCCAGGCGCTGCCCGGGAGAGTCGCGGCCGTTGCGGGTGGAGCCCCCACCCTTGGTCTTCGACATGACTCAAGCCCCCTTGGTGATGCCGGTGATCTCGATGGTGGCGTAGTGCTGGCGGTGGCCCCAGTGCCTGCGCTGGTTGCTCTTGTTCTTGTAGGTGAAGCCTCTGATCTTGGGACCCTTGGCCTCACCCACCACCCGGGCGGCGACGGTGGCACCGGCAAGGTCGCCGGGCGCCGACACCACGGTGGCCCCATCGACGACCAGGACGGGAGTGAAGCTGACCTCGGCACCCATCTCGGCACCCAGCAACTCGATGTCGAGGCGCTGCCCCTCGGCCACTGTGGCCTGCTTGCCTCCGGTGGCGATCACGGCGTACACGGGCGTCAACCCTAGCCCCGCTACCGTCGGATCGACGCATCACCACAGGCCGGGGTTCGGCCAGGGAGGGTTGGCAGATGGTCGAGGTGGAGGGACGGGTGGCGGTGATCACCGGCGCCAGCCGCGGCATCGGTGCGGGCCTGGCCGAGCACTTCGCGGACCGGGGCATGCGCCTGGGGCTGTGCTCCCGCAGTCGTCCAGTGCTGCCTTCGGGCGACGACGTGGTGGCCGCCAGTGTGGACGTGACCGACGCCCGTGCGGTCGACGCGTTCGCCGACGAGGTGGCGTCGCGCTTCGGCACGATCGATGTGTGGGTCAACAACGCCGGGGTGCTCGATCCCATCGGCCCGCTGCGCGACATCCCAGCCGACGACATCGCCACCCACCTGGCGGTCAACGTCATGGGCGTCGTGCACGGGACGCAGGCCTACGCTCGCCACGTCCGTGCCCGAGCCGGCGAGGGGATCCTCGTCAACCTCAGCTCCGGTGCCGCCGAGCACGGCTACGCCGGCTGGGCCGCGTACTGCGCCTCCAAGGCCGCGGTCGACCGCCTGACCGAGGTGGTCGGGCTGGAAGAGGCCGATGCCGGGCTGCGGGCCTACGCCTTCTCCCCCGGCGTGGTCGACACCGACATGCAGGCGCTCGTCCGCCGCTGTGAGCCCGAACGCTTCCCCGCCGTGGAACGCTTCTTGGAGCTGGCCCGGACCCAGGCGTTCAACTCCCCCGCCCACGTGGCCGCCTCCCTGCTGGCGCTGGCGTTCGACCCGGCGCAGCGGCCCGATGGCTACCGGGTGCGGGTGCCCGACGAGGCCGGGTAGGCCGCTCCCGACGCGCCAGGGGCGTCAGGGGTCGGTGTCGAACACCACACCTCGGCCGTCACAGGTGGGGCACGTGCTCGACAACGCCTCGATCAGGCCTTCGCCGATGCGGCGGCGGGTCATCTGCACCAAGCCGAGCTCGGACACCTCGAACACCTGGGTGCGGGTCTTGTCGCGCGCCAGCGCCTCACGGAACACCCGCATGAGGTCGTCCCGGTTCCCCTTGAGCTCCATGTCGACGAAGTCGATCACGATGATCCCGCCCACGTCGCGCAGGCGCAGCTGGCGGGCGATCTCCTCGGCCGCCTCGAGGTTGTTGCGGTACACCGTCTCCTCCAGGTTGGTGCGGCCCACGTTGCGACCGGTGTTCACGTCGATCACGGTGAGCGCTTCGGTCCGCTCGATGACCAATGAGCCACCCGACGGCAGCCACACCTTGCGGTCGAGCGCTTTGTGCAGCTGCTCGTGCACCCGGTGGCGCTCGAACAGCGGCAGGGGCTCGGCGGCGGCGTCGTAGAGCTCGACGCGGTCGGACAGCTCCGGGGCGATCGACGCCACGTAGCCGTGCACCTCCTCGTAGAGCGAGGGGTCGTCGATCATCACGCTTCGGTACGACGGGTTGAACTCCTCGCGGATGACCCGCACCGCCACGTTGGGCTCGCGGTGCAACAAGACCGGAGCCTGGGCTCGACGGGCCTGCTCGTCGATGCGCTCCCAGAGGCGTACCAGGTGGCCGACGTCGCGCTGCAGCTCCCCTGTGGTCGCCCCCGACGCCGCCGTCCGCACGATCAGCCCGTGGTCCTGGGGCTTGATCTGGTCGAGGATGGCCCGCAGGCGCTTGCGCTCGTCGTCGAAGAGGCGCTTGGAGATCCCGTAGGTCGACGAGTTCGGCACCAGTACGACGAAGCGCCCGGGCAGGGAGATCTCCTGGGTGAGGCGGGCGCCCTTGTGCCCGATGGGGTTCTTGGTGACCTGGCACAGCACGGTCTGGCGGGGCCGCAGCAGCTCTTCGATCCGCGGCGGGGGGCCGGCATCGTCGCCGCCGGAGGTGCCGAGGTGCACGTCGCTGCGGTACAGCACAGCGTTCTTGGGCGTGCCGATGTCGACGAAGGCGGCTTCCATGCCGGGGAGCACGTTCTGCACCCGACCCAGGTAGACGTTGCCGTGGATCTGGGCCTCGTCGTCGTGAGCGACGTAGTGCTCGATGAGCAGGCGGCCTTCGAGCACGGCGATCTGCGTGGCCTTACGACCGACGTGCACGCACATCAGGTAGCGACCCACGGGGCGCCCGTGGCGCTGGCGGCCCTTGCGCTGCGCCAGCGCCTCGTCGTCGAGCGCGGTGTCGCTCGACGGAGGGACCTGGACGCTGGCCGCCCCGGCGATCGGGCCTGGACGGCGGCCCCGTCGCCGCCGGCGCGCTGGTGCCCCGGTGAGCGCCCCACCGCCCGGCGCCGGCATGGTGTCACCGACCCTCGGGCGGCCGCGGACCAGGGCGCGCTCCGCTGCCGCCGCCGAGGGCTGGTTCTCGGTCGGGGGCTCGGGGAGCTCGTCTGGCAGTGCCTCAGGGCGACGAGCCGGTGTGCCGTCCTGGAGAGGCGGTGGCGAAGCGAGGCTCTCGGTCGGGGGCGGGGAAGCCCTCGCCCCCTCGGATGCGGGGTCGGACATCGGGTTGGTCCCTTCGGGTGACGCTCGCCTCGGCGAGCGGTGAGCGACTGGCGCCGAGCTCGACGGCCGCGTCCAGCGGCTCGGCCCTGACACCGTCGCTCCAGATCCATTGGGCGCTGCGCAGCACCCGACCCTCGACGAGGCCGGGGGCGAGCGCCACCAGCAACTCGGCGGGACGCACGCTGCGGGGGTGCACCGCCAACTCGGCGTCGAGCTCGGTGCCGTCGCCGGTGGGCCCGACGACTGCAACCGACCGCACGGCCGGGCGTAGATCGTCGGTCACCTCCCGGCCCTTGCGAGACCGGGTGATCACCAGTTCGTCGGCGGCGAGCGCAGCGTCGACGAGTTGCGCGGCGTGGCCGGGCTCGAGGTGAAGCGCCTCGATGCGCCAGCTGCAGGTGAGCACCTGCTCCTGGAGCGACGGATGGCCGGGCTCGACCAAGGCGGCGGCGACCACGTCGATCCCGGTCGGCAGCTCGCTCGACAGACGCCAGGGAAGCTCATCTACCTCCGAGGCGTCGACCGCCTCGACGAGCTCGACGTCGAGGTACTCGGCCACCGACTCGTGACCGGTCGACAACGCCAGCCCGAACGACAGCTTGGGCCGAGGGCGAAAGCCGGCGCTGTAGGCCACCGGAAGCACGGCTCGACGCAGGGCCCGTTCCCAGAGCCGTACGACGTCGCGGTGGCTGGTGAAGCGCACCTTTCCCCGCTTGGCGAAGCGCAGCCGAACCCTCACGAGGCCGCCCTCCGAGCGTCTCGTCCATTTGTGGACGCTCGAGGCGGCTCAGCCGCTCCAAGTGCCCACGAATCGGGCAGCATTCGCATCAGGAGACCGCCCTGGCCGATGGTCGCGGCCCGAGGTGCACCGGCACGGGCGCCAGCGTGAGGCCCTGGCCGGTGCCCTGGCTGCCGCCCGCCGGTGGGCGGGCCGAGGCCACCACGTGCTCGATGCTGTAGCCGGTGCAGGCCCCGCAGTCGTAGCAGGGAGTCCAGCGGCAGTCTTCGAGGCCGACCTCGTCGAGCGCGTCGCGCCAGTCCTGCCACAGGAAGTCCTTGTGAAGACCGGCCGAGAGGTGGTCCCAGGCCAACACCTCGTCGCGCTCCCTGTGGCGGTAGACGACATCGTCGACGCTCAACCCGGCAGCGGCCATGGCGTCTTCCCACAAGGCGAGGTCGAAGTGCTCCGACCACTCCTGGAAGGTGCCGCCGTTGCGCCACACCTGCTCGATGACCGCACCCAGGCGCCGGTCGCCCCGGCTGGCGATGCCTTCCACCACGGTGGCCTTGGGATCGTGCCACTTGAACGCCACGCCATGGCTGCGTCGAAGGTCGTCGCGCAGCAACCACATCTTGCGCTGCAGCTCGCGGGCCGTGTTCTGGCCGAACCACTGGAAGGGGGTGAACGGCTTGGGCACGAACCCGCCGGCCGACACCGTCACCGACGCCCCCTTGGTGTGGCGGCGGCCGATCTCCACGCAACGCCGGGCCAGCTCGGCGATGCCGAGGGTGTCGTCGTCGGTCTCGGTGGGCAGGCCGACCATGAAGTAGAGCTTCATACGTCGCCAGCCCTGGGAGTAGGCCGACTCGACGGCGCCGTAGAGGTCGTCGTCGGCGATGAGCTTGTTGATCACCCGGCGCATGCGCCAGGTGCCGGCCTCGGGGGCGAAGGTCAGGCCGGTGCGACGGGCCTTCTGCAGCTCGGCGGCGATGCCCACGGTGAAGGCGTCGACGCGTAGCGACGGCAACGACACCGACACCTGGCCGCAGTTGGCCGGGTCGGACACGGTGTCGGCCACCACCCGCTCGATGCCGCTGAAGTCGGCCGTCGACAGGGAGGTGAGCGCCACCTCGTCGTAGCCGGTGCGGCGCAGCCCGTCGGCCACCATGTGGCGCACCTGGGCCTCGGGTCGCTCGCGCACCGGGCGGGTGATCATGCCGGCCTGGCAGAACCGACAGCCCCGGGTGCAACCCCGGAACACCTCGACGTTGAGCCGGTCGTGGACGACCTCGGTCAGGGGGACGAGCTGGCGCTTGGGATAGGGCCACTCGCCCAGGTCGGCGATGGTGCGCTTCTCCACCCGGGCGGGAACGTCGGGGTGCCGAGGGGTGACCGAGGCCAGACGAGCACCGTCGTAGGCGACCTCGTACATCGACGGTACGTAGACCCCGGGCACCGTGGCCAGGTCGTGCAGGAGGCGCTCCCTCGAGCCGGCGCCCCGCCCACCGGCCTTCCACTCCCCCACCCGCTCGGTGATCTCCGACACCACTTCCTCGCCGTCGCCGAGCACGAAGAAGTCGACGAAGTCGGCGAGGGGCTCGGGGTTGTAGGTGCAGTGGCCACCGGCGGCCACCAGCGGGTGCTCGGGGCCGCGGGCAGCGGCGCGCACCGGCACTCCGGCGAGGTCGATGCAGTTGAGGACGTTGGTGTAGACCAGCTCGGCCGACACGTTGAACGCCAGGATGTCGAAGTCACCGGCAGGTCGGTGGGTGTCGACCGAGAACAGCGGCACGCCCCGGGCCCGCAGCAGGGCCTCGAGGTCGACCCAGGGCGCATACGCCCGCTCGGCTACCGCGTCCGGGCGCTCGTTGAGGATCTCGTAGAGGATCTGCAGGCCCTGGTTGGGCAGCCCGATCTCGTAGATGTCGGGGTAGGTGAGCAGCCACGCCACCTTGTGGGGAGCGTGCTCGGCCACCTGGGCACCGTCTTCGCAGCCGATGTAGCGCGCCGGCTTCTGCACCTGGGCCAGCAAGGGCTCGAGCCGGGACCACAGCGATGACATGGTCCGGCCGATGTTACCGGCCGCGCCCCCACGACCCGGAAGGGCGGTTGGCGCCGGCTGGTCTCAGGACAGTCCGGCGAGATCTTCGGCGACGTCGGCTCATACGGTCCCGCCTGGCTCGGTGGTGGGCCGAGGCCGAGCGGCAACAGCCCGGATGGCCAGGGAGGCAGCGGCGCCGGCGGCGAGAGCCAGGCCAGCGATCCCCAGGGAGGCGACGAGGTCGTCGCCCAGGCCCGCCACCCGGGACGCCAGCAGCACCACCACCAGGTGGGCCGCTACCACGGCGACCAGCACGCCGACCGGTCGGGGCAGGCGGCGACCGTGGCGGTTCGTGCGAGCCATCCGCCCGAGAGGCTCGGCCACCAGCATCCCGAGGCATGCCAGGCCGCCGACGATCGCCGTGTCGCGAAAGGTCCCCCCTTGGGCGACCGTCCAGGCCAGCAGTCCGGTTGCCGCCAGCGAACCACCTGCCCCGAGCGATGCAAGGTTTCCCGGCCAGCCGATCAGCGCCAACGGCAGGGCGGCGCCGAGCACGGGAAGGGCCTCGGCCGTCTCGGGCACGGTGAGGAACACCCCTCCCAGCGAGGCCACCAACAGCCCCGGGCCCAATGGCCGGGCCGACCAGCGGGCGTCGAAGTCGGCCGCCAGCGCTCCACCTCCGGCCACGACGATGCCCACGGCAAGAGGTGCCCAGCTCTGGCTCACGTCGATCCCGGTGGCCAGCAGCCATGCTCCCGGCAGAGCGAGGAGAGGGAGCGCCGGTCGAAGCCGCGGCACGACGTCGACGATGCAGCCACCGATGCCCAGAGCTACGAGGCCGGGGACGAGGCCTTGCACCGAGACGCCGGCCTCAAGGACGGCGACCGCTCCGCCACCGGCAACGAGAAGGCCGGCAAGCGGACAGGGCCGGCCCGTTCGGCTCCTCCACGCCGCCGCCACCGCCGCGCCGATCACCAGCGCCACGACGCCGATGACCAACCCGTTGCGAAACGACGCCTCGGCGAAGGGGGCGAGGACGCGTTCGGGGATCACCCCGCCTCAGGCGGGCGGGACTCGGGCGCCGACCTGGTCGGCGTAGTGGTGCACCGCTGTCAACGCCTCCACCACGGCGTCCACGGCGTCGAGACCGAGCCGCCCGAACATGGGCAGCGAGAGCACCCGGCCAGCGACATCGTCGGTGACCGGCAGCTTGGCGGGGGCGAGGTGGGCGTAGGCCTGCTGCGCGTGTACGGGCGGGAAGAAGTAGCGCCGGGTGTCGATGCCCTCGGCGGCGAGCGCCGTGGCCAGCACGTCGCGGGAGATCCCGAAGTCGTCGTCCACTCGAATGGTGAAGTCCTTGTAGGTGGAGCTGTCGCCGTCGTCGACGACCTGCACGGCGATGCCGTCGACGCTTTCCAGACCGGCGCGGTAGCGGTCGGCCAGCGCGTGGCGGCGGACGAGGTGGTCGTCGAGCATGCTCAACGACTCGAGGGCCGTGGCGGCGTGCAGTTCCGACATGCGGGCGTTGACGCCGGGGAAGCGGCAGTCGTAGTCGCCGGGGTTGCCGTAGTCGCGCCCAAGGACAACCGCCTCCGCCACGTCGTCGCGGTTGGTGGCGACGAGGCCACCTTCGCCACCCACCACCAGCTTGGTGGGGCTGAGGCTGAACACCTCGGCGTGGCCCGATGCGCCGACCGGCCGACCCTGACGGCGGGAGCCCAGGGCATGAGCGGCATCGAAGACCAGAGGGATTCCCGCTGACTCGGCCAGCTTCTCGAGCTGCTCGACGGGTGCGGGGGCACCGAAGACGTGGGTGGCGATGATGGCGTCGGTCCCGTCGAGGCGGGCTTCGAGGTCGGACACGTCGACCTGGAACGTGTCAGCCTGGCACTCGACGAAGCTAGGGAGGAGGCCACACCAAGCCGGGGCATGGGCCGACGCCGAGAAGGTGAAGCTCGGGAGGGCGACCGAGCCCCCCGACGCCACCAGGTGGCGCAGCACCAGCATGAGCCCCGACGTGCACGAGGCTACGGCGACCACGTGGGCCACGCCGAGGCGCTCGGTTGTGCGTTCCTCCAGTTCGCGGACGAGAGGCCCGTTGGTCAGGATCCCCCGGTCGTAGGAGGGGCCGAGGCGGCCCGTGACGGCGGCGAGCGGCGGGGTGAACGGACGGGCGAACGGCAGTCCGTCGGGAAAGGCCGGCGGACCGCCGAGCACAGCAGGTTGTCGCATGGCTACCTGGCGGCCCGGGCCTTCTGCTGCCCGCTCTCGGCTTGCTCTCGTGGGGTCAACAGCGGCTTGGGTCCGTAGTAACTGCCGCTGCCGTAGCCGTAGCCGTAGCCGCTCGTGCCGCTCGGCGCCTGGTTCAACACGGTGCCCACCAACGGGGCGTCGATCTGGGCGAGCAGCTCCACGGTCCGCTGCACCTGGCGCCTGGTGGTGCGACCGGCGGAGGTTACCAGCAGAGTGGCATCGACCCACTTCGACACGACCAGGGCGTCGGTGACGGGAAGGACCGGGGGGGTGTCGAGCAGCACCAGGCCGCCGTCGACCCGCAGCGAAGCAAGGACCTCGGCGGTGCGCCGGGAGGCGAGGAGCTCGGACGGATCGGAGGGGATGGGCCCCGAGACGAGCACCGACAGCCCGGGTTCGTCGTCGAAGCGCTGCAGGGCCGCCGAGACCGGCACCTCGCCGAGCAGCACCGAGGTGAACCCGATGTCGTTGGGAAGGTCGAAGAACTCGTGGAGGCGGGGACGGCGCAGGTCGCAGTCGACCACCACGACCCCACGCTCACCCGCGCGGGCCAGCATGAGGGCCAGGTTCGTGACGGTCGTGGTCTTGCCCTCGCCCTGCGAGGCACTGGTGATCTGCACGCAGTGGAGGGGGTTGTCGATGCCGAGGAACTGGATCGAGGTGCGAAGTGAGCGGTAGGCCTCGCTGGGAGGCGAGGTGGGGTTCTCGAGGCTGACGACGTGGGCTTGCGCCCGGTCTCGCCACGGCACGGTGGGGATGAGCCCGAGCACGGGCAGGGCACCGGTGGCCCGCTGGAGGTCGTCCTTCGACTTGATCGAGTCATCGAGGTACTCGAACAGGAACACCAAACCGATGCCGAACACCAGCCCGACGGGCAGGGCGAGGAGTCCATTGCGAACCGGCTTCGGCTTGCTGGGTTCCTTCGGCACCTCGGCTGGCGTCCCTTCGCTGGCGCCACCGGTGACTCCGACGTTGATCTGGGTGTCGAGCCGGTCGATCTCGGTGCGGATGGGCCCCTGGCGGTTGAGGGCCGCGGAACGCCGGTCCACAAGGTCGTTGTACGTCTGAGGCTGGGTCAGGGGGGAGGTGCGGTTCAACTGCTCGGTCAGATCGTTGATCTCGTTCTGTACCTGGTCGAAACGAACCTGAGCCTGGTCACGTACGGGTGTCAGGTTGTCGACGGTCTGCTGACGACGGTAGTCGACGTAGGCATCGACGTAGGCGTTCGGGATCGCCGCTGCCGACTCGGGATCACGGCTCTCCCCCGTGACCTTGACGAACTCGGTGCCGCTCACCGACTCCGCCGTGATGGAGGGAGCCGTGCCCCCGAGCTTCTCCCTCACCCGCTGGACGACCGGAGCACTCTGCAGGACCTCGATCTCGGTCTCCGGCGAGACCTGCGACCCGCGCGAGCCCTCGGCGACAAGTGGGTTCACGGGTGGCACAACCCGAAACTGGGCGGTCGCCTGGTAGACCGGATCCTGCCGGGCGGAGAAGCCGTAGGCCACGGTCACCATGACCACGGTGGCCACGACGACGACCCACTTGCGCACCCACAGGACGCGTAGGTAGTCGCGAAGATCGAGTTCTCGGCCCGCAACCGCCTCTTCGGACATCGCCACATGCTAGACGTCGTGACGATGTCTCCCACGAAACCCCGGCCGGTTGTTAGCGTGAGCGTACCGGTATGAAGCATTTCCGGGTTCCCGACCTCGTCATCATCGGTGCCGCGAAGTCGGGCGCGGCGGTGCTCTCTCACTTCGGTCTGGCCTCCGGCCACCTCCGGGCGAGGCGCACAACGTGACCGCCGAGAGGCCAGGGTGAGCCCGGTGGTGCGGAGGGATCGAGCACTCAGGCTGCCTGCGCCGTTTGCCGGACGTGCCGCCTACCATCGAGCGATGGCTCGAGACGTGCTGACGCGGGTGGGCTGGCACCAAGCGGCCGACTCCGACGGCCGGATCCCCGATGCCGTCCTCGACCAGGTCTGGGACGACGCCGGGTGCCCGGAGCGATGGCTGGGCCACCAGCTGTGACCACGAGGCGGTTGAGGCCGTGAGCGCCGCCGGCACGCGCGGTGGGTCCTTCCCCATGTTCGTGGGCTGCGGGCGCTCGGGCACGACGCTGGTGCGGGCCATCTTCGACTCCCACTCCCAGCTGGCCGTGGCGCACCACGCCCAGTTCATCGTGGAGATGGGGCGACGTCGCCGCCGCTACGAGACCGTCCACGGGTTGGTCACCGAGCGATTCCTGACCGACCTGTTCGCCAGCCATCGCTTCCCCCTCCTCCAAGTGCCGGAGGCGACGATGCGGGAGGCCTTCACCCGACCGGTGCCCACCTACGCCGATGCGGTGCGACGCGTGCTCGGGCTCTACGCCGAACACCAGGGCAAGCCGCGCTACGCCGACAAGACGCCTGGCCACGTGCTGCGCATCGGTCTCCTGGGCGAGCTGTTCCCCGAAGCCCGCTTCGTCCACGTCATCCGGGACGGGCGCAGCTCCTGGCTCGGCTACCGAGAGCGCGGCTTCGGGCCCCAGACGCTCGCTGACGCCGCCTTCAACTGGAAGGGCAGAGTGCTGCGCGGACGCAGGGCGGGCAAGGCGCTCGGCGAGGGGCGCTATCGGGAGGTGCGCTACGAGGACCTCGTCGAGCGACCCGAGGAGACCCTGCGGCCCCTGTGCGCGTTCCTCGATCTGGAGTACGAACCGAACATGCTGCAGTTCCACGAGCGAGCCGACACGGTGCTCGCGGGGATGGGTGGATCGGGGCGGACGGCATTCGAGAACGTCGCCCGCCCCCTCACGCAGGGCCTGCGGGACTGGCGTGGGGAGCTCGCGCCCGAGGATCTGGAGCTCTTCGACGCCATCGCCGGCGACCTCCTCGCCGACCTCGGCTACGAGCGGACCGGAAGCGCCGACTCACTGGCGGCCCGCGGTGCCGTGGCCCGGGGCTGGCTCCAATGGCAGGGTCGCCGGGGTCGATTCCAAGTCACCCGCCTGCAACGGCGGCTCGGGCTCGCCTCGTCGGCCACGCCCGTCGACGATTGGGGTCACTCCCAGCCGAGGTCGCGCCCCAGCAGCGAGTAGAGCCGCCGGTTGGGGACGCTGAAGGCCTCCTCGAGGCGCCGGCGCACCGACGGCGGGAACGCCTCGGCCGGCTCCGGCGCCCCCCCGGAGTAGCTGTGGTTGCGGAATGCCGGCGGCTGCCAGTCGGGTAGCCCCAGGAACGCCAGCAACTCCCGGTAGGTACCCGGGGGATCGGCGTAGAGGTCTTCGCTGCGGAGCACCAGGAAGCGCTCCGGGCCGAATTGACTCATCCACCGCTCGAGCTGCTCGGCGTAGCGGCCCCTGGCCTGGTACGAGTACCGCTCCCAGGCGAGGCTGCGATAACCGGGCTCGCGCACCATCCGCTCCTCCTCACCGGCCAGGCGGTCGGCCTCGCACGCGAGCGCCTCGGCGAACGGCAACGTCTCCCGGCCCGCTCGGACCTCGTGCTGATGGTGGGAGAAGGCCCGGCTGACGGGGTTGCGCAGCAGCACGACCAGCTTGGCGTCAGGCACCATGCGAGCGGCCCGGGCGGGTGCCAGCGGGTGGAACACGTAGTTCGGCGAAGCCTCGAAGGTGAGCACACCGAAGCCACGTCTGCGTGTCTCGGCCGATCTCCGCCAGCGGGACGGGAAGTGAGCCCGGTACCACGCCTCGCCGTTGGGCCAGCGGGCGGAGAAGTACTCGGTCTCCTTTCGGAGCGACGACAGCACACAGGGGTGCTGCTCCAGGTACTTGTAGAGCGAGCTGGTGCCACAGCGTTGGGCGCCGATGACGAGGAAGTCGGGGAGCGGGCGGCGAGGATCCGTGCGGCGCCGCGCCGCCACGCGAGCTTCGATCACCCGCTGCTGGTAGCTGCGGGGAACCCAGCGCTTCCACAGGTCGACCGCGTTCACGATCGGTCCCGGTGGCATCGATTGCCCTGGCCCTGGCGACGGGCTAGCAATCCGGCGATGGGCACACCCGCCGCCCCGGCCTGGCAGTCGTCACCGGTCGCCCGGGTGCGCAACAACCTCGACCTCCCGCGTGCGTTCCTCACCTCGGCGTACGCGGGGCTGCGTGACCGGCAGATCTTTGCGGACGTGCAGTCGTACTGCATGTTCATCGGCTACCCCCGTTCCGGCCACAGCCTGTTGGGATCGTTGCTCGATGCCCACCCCGACGCCGCGATCGCCCACGAGGCCGACATCCTGCGCTACGTGCAGGCTCGCTTCGGGCGCCTGCAGGTCTACTCCCTCGCCCTCGAGAGCTCGCGGCGGTACCGGGACAAGCGGGAGATCGTCTACGACTACACGGTGCCTGGCCAGTGGCAGGGCACGTACCGCCGGCTTAGGGTACTCGGCGACAAGAAGGGTGGGCGCTCCACCCGCCGGCTGGCAGGCGACACCGGGCTGCTCGATCGCCTTGAGGCGACGGTGGGCGTACCGACCCGCTTCATCCACGTCGCCCGCAACCCGTTCGACAACATCACCACGATCTTCCAGCGGAGCGGCCCAGGCGGCAGCCTGGCGGCCGCCGTCGCCGAGTACCTCCAGCTGTGCGCGACGGTGGCGGACGTGCGCGTGCGCCTGAGCCCCGGGCAGGTGCTCGACGTGCGCCACGAGGCCCTGCTCGGTGCGCCCCACCTCAAGCTCATCGAGGTCTGCACCTTCCTCGGTTTGGACGCGGAGCCGGGCTACCTCGACGACTGCGCCGCCATCCTCTACGCCGCTCCCCGCCGCACCCGCCACCACGTCCCCTGGCCGGCGGAGATGGTGGAGGAGGTGAACCAGGCGATCGAGCGGTTCGATTTCCTCCACGGCTACACCTTCGACGACGACCAGCCCGAAGGCCTCGATCCGGTCAAGTGAGCCAGGAGGTTCATCAAGCCCCCAGCGCCCGTTCGTAGAAGGCCAGCATCTCCTCCGCCACCCGCTCGACGGTGAAGCGCTCCAGGACGCGGGCACGGGCCAGCACGGCCCGCCGGGACGCCGCTTCGGGGTCATCCAGCACGGCGAGCACCGCGGAGGCCAGCGCCTCCGGCTGCTCGGGCGGCACGAGCAGGCCATGGCGCTCGTCGGGCACGGCATCGCGAAGCGTGGCCAGGTCGCTTGCCACGATCGGGGCCTCGAGGAGCATGGCTTCCAGCAGCACGCCTCCCATCCCCTCCCACCGCGACGCCAGCACGAACACATCGGCGGCGCTCAACAGCTCGGGGACGTCATCGCGGAGGCCGAGGAAACTGACGGACTCGTCGAGGTCCAGGCGGGCGACGAGGTGGCGCAGTTCGTCGGTGTGGTTGCCGGCGCGGCCGGCCACCACCAGGCGGGCTCTGGGCCGCTTCCCGCGCACGAGCGCCATGGCCGCGACGAGGACGTCGAGACCCTTCTGGTAGTCCTGGTGGGCGACGGCGAGCACCAACGGCGCGTCGCTGGGCACGCCGAGCTCCGCCCTCGCTTTGGCGCCACGCGCCTGCGAGCGGCGTCCGAACTGCTCGGGATCGCGGCCTCGTGGCACGACATCGATCCGCTGGGCAGGCACGTACAGCCGCCTCGCCATGATCTCGGCCACCGTGGTGGTGACCGCATGGAACCGCACGACGAGCCGGGCGGTGGCCAGGTCGAGCAGATGCCGGACGCGCACGCCGAAGGTGCTGCCGGTTGGGGCGGCAAGCTGCTCGGGGCCGTAGCTCACGTTGACGAGGCTCGAGACCACGGGGACGCGCGCGAGGGAAGCGGCCAGGCGGCCGATGATGTTCGCCTCCGTCAGCGTGGTGTGCACCACGTCGGGCTGTCGGTCCCGGATCAAGCGGACCGTGCGCAGGAACCGGCGCAGAGCACCACCGCGACCGGTCAGGGAGACGACCTCGATCCCGACCTCTTCGAGCCTGGCGTGAAGCCCGGGGCGCTCTCGCAGGTAGGCGACGGTGACCTCCACGCCCAGCTTTGAGAGGCAGGGTGCCATGGCGACCAGCGACTGTTCGGCGCCTGCGGGGGCGAGCACGCTGATGAGGTAGAGGACCTTCACGACCGGACGGCAGCCCCGGGCGCCGGCAGCGCCGACAGCGAGCGGCCCGGGCGCGCCAGACCTCGGGAGTGCCCGCGTAGGCTCTGTTCCAAGGGCTGGCCGCCATCGATCGTGGGAGGCCTCGCCGCCATGCTTGCCAAACTCTAGGTCATCCGCTTCGAGGGGACGCCGCTGACATGAGGATCTGCTACGTGTGCAAGGCGGTCGACGAGACCAGCCCCACCGTCGCCACACAGGTTCGATGGATCCGCTCTCTCGCCGCCCACCCACGGGTGGAGCACGTGGACGTCCTCACCCGCACCCACGGCGTGGCCGAGCTTCCTGCCAACGTCACCGTACGCCGGTTCGGAACCAAGGGGTGGCTCGGCACCGCGGCCGGGTTCTACCGGGCGGCCCTGAGGATGAAGCCGCACGACGTCGATCTCTTCTTCGTCGCCCAGGGGGGCCCGTATCCCGCATTGCTCCTACCGCTGAAGGTGGCCACGAAGAACCCGATCTACCAGTGGAAGGCGCATCCTCACATCTCCGCTCGGATGCGCTTCTACGCCCGCTTCTGCGACGACCTGATCTTCACGCCGACACCGGGTTCGTTCCCGCTGGCACTCGACACCGTTCGGGTCGTGGGGCACGGGATCGATACGGGCCTCTTCCAGCTCGACGAGGCTCCGCCGACGCGCGATCTCGCCGCCGTCGGCCGTATCGCCGCGGTCAAGCGCCTCGACGTGGCCGTCGAGGCGCTGGCCGTGTGTCGCGATCGCTTCGGGCTAAGCCTCACGCTGGACATCTTCGGCGAGCCCGCGTCAAAGGACCAGGCCCACCGGCTGGCCCTGGGCGAGCTGGTGGACCGATTGGGGCTCCACGAGCAGGTGCGGTTCCTGGGCGCCGTCGACCACGCCGAACTGCCGGGGTTGCTGGGGCGGTACCGGGCGACCATCAACTTCTCGACGACCGCGTTCGACAAGGCCGCCGGCGAGTCGATGGCCGTCGGCGTGCCGGTGATCACCGCCAACGATTGCACCACCGAGATGCTTCCGGCCGACCTGCAGCGCCTCTTGGCAGTCCGAGCCGACGACGTCACCGGTGTGGCCACCACCATCCGGGAGGTGGTCTCGTGGGATGACCGGACCCGAGCGCAGGTCGGCCGACGTCTGCGGGAGACGATCGTCAGCGGTCACGGGCTGGACTCGCTGTTCGACAAGATCCTCAGTGCCATCTACGCCCAGCGCAAGGTCGTGACGGGTGACACCACCGGGCATGGCCTGCCGGTCGGGCGATGAACGACGGCCCTTCCACCGTTCCGCCTGACGCTCAGACCGCCACACCCCGGGTGCTCATCTCCTGTGTCGGCGAGAACCGCCCCGACTGGCACCGGAGCATGGAGAACCTGGTCCTGTCGGTCCGGCACTTCGGTGGGTCGTTGGCGACGTCGCCGTTCGTGGTCCACGTCGTCGACGGCGCCGACGAAACCTTCGTCGACGGCATGGACCGCCTCGACGCCGAGGTGAGGGTCGTCCATGCCGTCGATCGCCGTCGACCCTCGTCGAACAAGCTGCGGATGCTCGAGCTGGCAACCGAGCGCGACGACTTCGACGTGCTGCTCGCACTCGACTGCGACGTGGTGGTGATCGGCGACCTGGCGGCCGAAGTGAAGGCCGACGCCCTCCGTGCCGTTCCGGCCGGCCGGGACATCACCGAGCCAGACACCTGGCAGCGCCTCTACCGGGCGCTGGGGGTGGCGGAGCCGGCAAGGGACTGTGTGACGACAGTCAGCGGCCAGCGCACCTACCCATACTTCAACAGTGGGGTCATGTTCGTGCCGCGCGGGGTGTGCCAACCGCTGCTGGAGCACTGGAGGCGCCACCTCGACTGGTTGCTCGGCCCCGGCCTGGCCGAGCTCGGCCTGGCCCAGCTGCGCAAGGACCAGATCCCCCTCGCCGCCGCCCTGGCCACGGCTGGGCTCGAGATCGACCCCCTGCCGGTCAACTGCAACCTCTCGGCCACGGCCTCCCGCTTCGCCGGACCGTACCGGGGCCAATGGGGCCCTCCGTTCGTGCTCCATTACCACAAGCTCATCGACGACCGGGGCTTCCTGCGACCTTCCCCAAACACGCGGATCAACCCCTTGCTCGACCGGTTCAACCGGATGCGTGCCGACGCGCTCGGACTCAGCTACGCGGGGATCGGCTCGGCGCCGTTGCGTAGCCGGGTGAGCGCCCTGCTGAGGGACAAGCCGGGCTACCAGTCCGTCCGTCGGGCACTCCGCAAACTCCCCGGAACACCCAGGCTCGCCAGGTAGTCCCCTACGGTCCTCGAGCAACCCGTCGGCATTGCTGCGCGCCTGTTGCGACACGAGCGCAAGGAGTTGCGGCCGTCGCACGAGCTTCTGACCAACTTCGACGCCACCGATCGCTACGTCATCTTCGTCGGTTAGGTTGGACCTCGTGAACTCCGCCACGATAGGGTTCTGCTGTCGAAGCTGTAGAGGAGAGGCGGTGCTACTTTGAGCCGGATGCGCGTGTTGTACCTTCTCTATGGCTACCCCCAGGCTTCACAGACCTATATAAAGACTGAGCTGGAGGCGCTGCAGGCGGACTACGACATCCGGATCATCAGCACCCATCAACCGAAGGTTTCGTCACCCTATCGAAACCATCTTCCTTTCCAGCACTTGACCGACCTCGGGGCGATGCAAGAAGTGGTGGAGGACTTCCGCCCACATGTGCTCCACGGTCACCACCTGCGTGAGATCCATACGCTCAGCCCCCTTGCTCGACAGACGAACGTTCCCTTCACGATTCGGACCCACTCCTTCGATGTGCTCGAGCGCGTCAAGAAGGAGCAGATGCTCACAAAGGTCTTCGGGAGGTTGGCCTCCCGTTCGGCCCCACGCAAGGTGCGTGACGCGGCACAGATGGTTCGCGACGACCTTTGTCTCGGGATCCTCGCCTTCCCGTTCGTGCGACGGAGCCTCGAGTCGGCCGGCATCCCATCCGAGAAGATCCACGATTGCTGGCCCGTCATCAATTACGACCGGTTCTATGATACCTCTCCCAACGGCGACGCGATCATGAACTGTGGCGCCTGCATTCCGAAGAAGGCGATGAACGACTACATCCGCCTCGGAGCGAACATGCCTGAGCGGAACTTCAACCTCTATGCGATCGGTTACAAGTCGGACGAGCTGATTGCCTTCAACGAAAGCATGGGCAACCCGGTGAACATCGTGCAGCAAGTAGAACCCGACGATATGGGTCCCGAATACAAGAAGCACGAATGGTTGGTCTACACCGCATCCAAGCAGATCGGTACGGTTGGTTGGCCGATGGCGGTGGCGGAGGCGCAAGCGGCCGGTGTGGGCGTCTGCATGCAGAACATCAGACCCGATTTGAAGGAGTACGTCGGGCCCGCCGGCTTTCTGTTCGACACGATTCATGACGCCATGGAGATCATTGCAAGGCCGTTTCCTGCCGAGCTTCGGGACATTGGGTTCGAGCACGCCAAGAAGTCAGACATCACTGGACACCTGACCCTGCTGACCAGCCTCTGGGAGGGCGCCCTCGAGCGAGCCACCTGAGCGGGCTCGAGCCCCACGGCGGCGCCGAAGGGACGCCCGCCGCTCAGCCGGCGAAGGTGTATCCGTTGAGGAACGGGTACTGCGCCAGGCGCTGCTCGACCCGCTCGACGTGCTCCTGCGCCCAGACGATCTCGTGGCGGCTGAGATGAGGTGAGCGGCGCACGATCGCGGCACACCTGCGCACATACGACTCCTCCGCCTCGAGCCCGACGAACTCGCAGAGGTCCGACATCGAGCGTTCCGGGTCGGCCACGAAGTCTTCGTGGCGCAGGCAGATCAGCTCCTTCTCCGACACCTGGCTCCCCAACTGCTGCACGGTCGCACATCGGTCGAAGTACCGGTCGATCGCCTCGCCGAGATCTCGACCCGAGCGCAGCGCGATGGTGCTGATGTTGTCGTAGGGATTGCGTACGACCTGGACCAGCCGCACCGGGACCCGAACGGTCCGCTGAAGCCGGCTCAGAAGCTCGGGGTGTTCCCCGAGCTTCCGGGTGGACGCTCCTCCCTTCTTGTCACCGATCACCTTCAGACGTCTGACGCGTCCCTGCCATTGGTCGGCGACCCGGTAGTCATATCGCCGGTTGGCGTGGAACTCCCGGCTGGTGATGAGGGCATCCCTCTCCACGATGAGCTGGAAGATCTGCGCGCTGCGGAACCCCCACCGCACGTATCGGAGCACATCGAGCTCGTGGGCGATCACGGCGTCGGGATGGGCGTTGAGGAGGGATCCGACGAGGCTGTGGCCGCTGCGGGCGTGCCCGATGAACATCACGTAGGTCTGCACGTCGTCGAAGAGGTGGCGATGCTGCGCGGCAGCTATGGCCGACCCCACGTGAGCGGACAGCATCGAGGCCGCCATCGGGATCCGCCGTCGTGCAACCGGATCGAGGCGGTGAGCGAGGGTCTCGCGGGCGTGGCGGAGGAGGGCGGTCAAGGTTCTCCGTCTCCGGACCCGGCGCCAGGCGTGGGTTCACGATCGGCGCCGGTGTGCTCCTCGAAGGTGTAGCCGTCCAGGTAGCCGTACGCCGACATCCTGCGCTCCACCACCCCGACGAGCTCCGGGCTCCAGTGTCGTTGGTGGCGACTCCGGTTGGGTCGAGAGTAGAGGATGCCGCTGGCGCTCTCCAGGTAGTCCTCGGGTGCGGAGACGCCAACGAAGTCGCACAGGCGTCGGAGGGTTGCTCGGGGATCGGCCAACAAAGCCTCGTGGTGCACATCCAACCATTCTTCCGGGCTCGTCCTCTGGGCAAGCCAGTCCGTGCGCTCACAGCCGCGGAAGTACTCCTCGACCGCATCGTCCAGGGACATCTTCTTGCGGATCGAGTACGTCGTGATGTTGTCGAACGGGTTCCGGACCACATGAACCAGGCGAACGGGCACCCCGATGGTCTCGCGAAGCCGCTCGAAGAGGTCGGGCCGCCTACTGATCGGTCCGCTGGCCACATCGGCATCTCCGACGACGTCCAGGCGAAGGTAGCGGCCCTGCCATGCGCCCGGCACGGAGTAGTCGTACCTCTTGCTGCCGACGCGGCCCATACGCTCGAATCGGCGATCGGCGACGAGAGCAGAGGCAAGGATCTCGTGGGGGCTGAAGCCCTTCTCGACATAGCGCAACACCCGCAGGCGCTGGCCGATCACGATATTCGGATGGGCGTTCAGCAGGGACGAGACGACGGTGTGGCCACTGCGGGAGCGTCCTACGAACATTATGAAGACCTTCACCGATAGGAGATCTTCGGCGATTCGCCGGGCGGTCCAGCGGGACTGCAGCCGGTGCATCTCCAGCTCGACCGGCTCGAGCATGGCGGAGGTGCTCCCCCACCCATCCACCAACTGCCCCCATAGATCCGGAAAGCGGTCCTTGACCATTCCTGATGCGTGCCGCCAGGTGCTCGTCCGTCTCAGCACGGCAAGCCCCATCGCATGCTCCGAGCATGCAAGCGTCTGACAGAAAGCCCCGTAGCCATTCGAACCGGACCCTAGCAGCGCGGTTCGAACGAGCTCCGACACCAGGGTTCCCGGCGGTGTCGTGATGCGCACCCCTCGCCCCTTCGAGCGCATGGTGGACTTCGTTACGATGATGCGAGTGGAGCCGGCAAAGTTCACTGTGGTGATCCCCACATACAACCGCGCTGACCTCGTGCTGCGGGCTGTCCGCAGTGTCCTGAACCAGGCAGGTCCTCAGCCCGAGATCGTGGTCGTCGATGACGGCTCCACGGACAGAACCGCCGCGGCCGTCGCCGCCCTGGAAGATCCTCGGGTCCTCTACCGATCGCAGACCCGCGCCGGGGGTACTGCGGCGCGCAACACCGGTGCGGCGGCCTCGGGCGGCAGTTTCATAGCCTTCCTGGACGATGACGACGAGTTGCTCCCGGGCTGGTCGTCGACCCTCGCCTCTCTGGCCGCTCGGGACCAGTCGTGCGCGATCGTCTCCTGCGCAGGACTCTACGTCGACCTGGCCACGGATCGGTCCAGGATCGTGGCACCCCGCGACAAGTGGAACGGGGACGGGAGTCAAGCGGCCCTCTTCGACAGCGGGGCGTTCGCCGTGCGTGCGGACGTGTTCTCGGCCGTTGGCGGCTACGTTCCCGGCCTGCCGAGTGGCCCCCACCACGAGCTCGCCATGCGCCTCCTCCCGATGTGCGAGCGGGACGGCCTGGCGGTGCTCAGTACTGCTGAGCCGCTTGTGCGCATCAATCAGCGCCGGGACGAGGACAGGGAGCGCAGCCTTCCTCGGAACCTCTATCACGGTGCTCTCTACAAGTTGGAGAACCACCGCGCGTGGCTGGAGCGTCACCCCGTCGCCTGGGCCAGCGTGTTGAAGGTTGCTGGCGAGAACGCGACACGACTCGGGCTGCACGGCGCCGCGCTCCGCCACTTCGCTGCAGCGGTGCGCGCCGACCCGAGACGCCTTGGTGGCTACAAGCGCCTCTTGTCGGCAGGGATGCACGCCGTGGTCGACCCGCTGCGGCGGCAGAGCTGGAACTGACGACCGGCGGCGGGACGAGCTCCGCACCCTGACCGCCGCCACGCATCAGGTCGGCAACCTCGACTACCAGGTCAACAAGAACGTCCTCGACCGGATGGTCGAGAGCCTCGAGCTCGACCCGGGCTGACCCGAAAGGCGCCCATCTCGTCGTCGAGACCGCGGGAATACGGGTCACCTCGGTCTTGGAGATCCGGCTCGCCGCGACGTCGGCCCGCCTTGGTCGCCAACAGCCTGTCGCGGTTGCTGTTGCGCTGGTTGACCGACTCTGGGCAGAGTCGCCACGAAGCCCGGTGGTCCGGTTCGTTGATCGAAGCGATGACGCGGGCAGATGGCCTCACCCTCATGGCGGGACGGGGTTTCAACACGGCTCGCACTAGAGTGATGTGCTCAATGCTTTCCTTCGTACGAAGAACCTTCACGCTCATCGATCGTTCGGCGCGACTCCGGTTCTACCTCTTCGCCGTTGGATCGCTGCTCATAGCCGGGTTGGAAGCGCTCGGGGTGTTCTTCATCGTCCCCCTGACCCAGATGCTCCTCCTCGGCCCGAACGACCCGCTGCCGTCGACCGCCGGGTTCCTGGAGTGGTTCGTCGACGTGTCGTCGAACGACCAGGCCACGGCCATCCTCGGCGGGCTGGTGTTGGTGGTCTTCACCGTGAAGGCGATCGGAGCGGTGGCGCTGTTGCGCTGGGGGGTCGGGGTATCGCTTCGGCAGGAGGCTCGCAGCGCCCGGCGGCTCTTCTCCAGCTACCTCCGGGCGCCGAGGTCGTACCATCTCCAGCGAAACTCGGCGGAGATCCAGCGAACGCTCAACGAGTCCCTGCTCCTGGTGTTTCGACGTACGGTCCCCTCGTTGATGGCGGCAGTCGCCGACTTCACCGCCCTCATCGCCGTGGCGCTGGTGATCGTTCTCAGCGATCCCCTCATCGCGCTCGTGACCATCGTCTACTTCCTCATCATTGGGGTCACGTACCAGCGCTTCATCAGCGGGCCACAGAAGCGAGCCGCCAAGAAGGTGCACAAGGAGGTGGCGCGGCGCTACCGACAGGTGCAGGAAGCGGTGCGGGCCAACAAGGAGCTCGCCGTGCTCCACCGGGAGGACTTTTTCGTCGAGCAGTTCTACGAGACCAAGCTCCAGCTGGCGTCCGCCCAGCGTCTGTTGGTCATCTTCCAGATGGTGCCCCGCCACTTCCTCGACCTGGCGTTCCTCTACGGGGCGGCGATGATGACGGCGTTCGCGCTCTCAACCCGGTCACCGGGAGAGGCGCTTTCCAGCTTGGGCCTGTTCCTCGCGGCGGGATTCCGACTGATCAGTCCGCTCAACCGGGTCATGGGAATCGTCAGCCTCGTCCGAGCAGCCCACCCGGCGCTGGATCAAGTTCTGGGCGACACCGCGCTCCTGCGCCGCCTGCGCCAGAGTCGGGACGACACCTCCCATGGTGCCTTGGGGCCGTCCACCATCGAATTGAGCGATGTCCGCTTCCGCTACGAGGGCACCGACGCCGACGTCCTCCACGGGATCTCCTTGCGCATCGAACCGGGCGACGACATCGGCGTGGTGGGGACGTCGGGGGCGGGGAAGTCGACGCTGCTCGACGTCCTTCTCGGCCTGCTCGACCCGCATTCGGGGGAGATCCTGATCGGGGGCGTGCCCATGCGCCAGTGCCGGACCGACTGGCAGCTCTCGATCGGCTACGTGCCTCAGGAGATCATCCTCATCGACGACACCATCCGGACCAACATCGCCTTCGGCATCCGCTCCGATGACATCGACGACGAGCAGCTCCAAGAGGCCCTCCGGTTGGCGCAGCTCGACCAGTTCATCGCTGCGCTGCCCGAGGGCTTGGAGACCACCGTTGGCGAGCTTGGCGTGCGCCTCTCCGGTGGGCAGCGCCAGAGGCTCGGCCTCGCCCGGGCGCTGTACCACCGGCCCAGCGTCCTGGTCCTCGACGAGGCCACGTCGGCGCTCGACTCCGACACCGAGGCGCGCATCGTCGAGACGATCGCCTCGCTGCGAGGGTCGCTGACGATCATCACCGTGGCGCACCGCCTCAGCACGCTGAAGCACTGCGACCGCATCTACTTCCTCCGCGACGGGTACGTCGCCAATGTCGGCACCTTCGAGGAGCTGACGGCCCAGGAGCCCGACTTCGCCCAGCTCGTCGCCTTGGCGCAGCTCTCGCTGACGACCCCCTAGTCGGGTGGCTGGACCCGGAGATCGCGCCTTCGTGGGCGGGAAAGCCCGCACGGGGGTAGCGACCCTCCGAGACCCTGGGAGCGGCGCTGGTCGCCCACCTCGAGTCATCCATGTCACCACCACCGACATCAGCCTCGCCCTCCTGTTGGGGCCGCAGCTGGAGGCGTTCGCCGACGCCGGCTATGAGGTGCTCGGGGCGTCTGCGCCCGGTCCTTACGTCGCCGAGCTCGCCGAGCGGGGGATCGGCCACGTGGCCCTTCGTCACGCCACCCGGTCCGCAGCGCCCCACCACGATCTCCTCGCGATGTTCGAGCTCCGGACGCACTTCCGGAGGCTGCAGCCGGACATCGTCCACACCCACAACCCCAAGCCCGGCGTCTACGGGCGCCTCGCAGCCGGCCTCGCCCGGGTACCCGTGGTCGTCAACACCGTCCACGGGCTGTACGCCCAGCCGGACGACCCACCGAAGAAGCGGGCGCTGGTGTACGGGCTCGAACGGTTGGCGTCGACCTGTTCGGGCGCCGAGCTGGTACAGAACCCGGAGGACGTCCCCGTCCTGCGCCGTCTCGGCATCCCCCGCCACAAGCTCCACCTGCTCGGCAACGGCATCGACCTGGCCCACTTCGACCCCCGCAGAGCGAGCCCGGCGGCAGTCGCCGCCATCCGCGCAGAGCTGGGGGCCGGCCGCGACGACGTGGTCTGCGGCACCGTCGGACGCCTCGTCTGGGAGAAAGGGTATGCCGAGCTCTTCGCCGCCGCGACCGCCCTGCGAACTCGATGTCCCCGGGCACGCTTCGTGGTGGTCGGCCCCGATGACCCCGCCAAGGGTGACGCCGTCCCGACTTCTGCGCTCGAGGTGGCGCGAGCCGATGGGGTGCACTTCCTCGGTCTCCGCCGCGACATGGTCGACCTCTATGCGGCCATGGACCTCTTCGTGCTCGCCTCGCACCGGGAGGGGTTCCCTCGCTCCGCGATGGAGGCGGCGGCGATGGGTCTCCCCGTGGTCGCCACCGACATCAGAGGTTGTCGTCAGGTCGTCGATCACGGGGCGACCGGCCTCCTCGTGCCACCGCGCGACCCGGCGGCGCTGGCCGACGCCGTCGCCGACCTCGTCGCTGACCCAGACCGGCGTAGCACCATGGGTGCCGCTGGTCGGGAGAAGGCACGGGCCGCCTTCGACCAGCAGACAGTGATCGATACGACGCTCGGCGTCTACGGGCGGCTCCTCGCCGGGTCGAGAGGCCATCGGCGTTCGGCTGGCTGAGCGTCAGGAAGGTGGCGCCTCCTCCAAGAGCCGGACCTGCACCCGGTAGCGCCGACCATCGGCCTCGAAGTAGCTGGCTTCCTCGAGGCGCGTCGTCGTCAAGGCCCTGAGCTGGCGCAGCACATCACCGACCGTCCGCCGTTCCCCGAGGTCGAGCCGCTGAACCGACGGGTGGAAGAGGTCACCACGAGCATGTTCGGTGGCGGCGTCGTCCGACTGCCGCTGGCGACGGAAGGTTCCGGCAGCCACGCTTGGCCAGGCTTCCTTGAAGACCTCGAGCTCGGCTTCGAGGAGCCGCTGGTACAGCGTGTCGGCGGTGTCACCGGCGTCGACTTCGACTCGTCGCTGGTGGATGATGTCACCTGTGTCGACCCCCAGGTCCATGAAGTGCAACGTGGCGCCGATCGGGGTCCCGTCGAGGATGGCCCATGTTGCCGTGTGCCAGCCTCGGTTGTACGGCAACAACGCCGGGTGAAGGTTGAGGCAGCCGTGCCGAGGTATGGCGAGGATCTCGGGTGGTACCAGGTAGGGGAAGTGCACCGACACGAGGAAGTCCAGATCGAGCGAGCGAAGCAGACGAATCGTCGGTTCGTCTCGAAAGCTGACGCCTCGGGTGACGGTGCCATCGGCCATCCCGGGACAACGGCTGATCAGCTCGTCGGCGTGTGACGCCGTGCGCTCGGAGCTGAGGAGCAACGCCAGCGGCCGGACACCTCGACCGAGCAGGTAGTCGAGGACATCGACGGCGAGTTGGCGGTCTCCAGCGAAGGCGATGCGAGGCTGGACCTCGTCCATGCCCATCAGACCACTGGTTTCGCCTGCAAGCCCTCAGGTGCCACTGCCGCTCGACCCGCGCGCCGTCGGCGCCCCGATCGACGCCGACTCTGCCGGCTCACCGTCCAGGTTGTCGGTGTTGTCCTCAACGACGACGTTGAGTTGCTCCGACAACTCCTCCTGACCCCCGCACGCCGTATCGACCTGGAGCATGCCCTGGTAGATCCTGTTGCCGGTCAGCACTATCGGACCCTCGTTGAGCGGAACTCCCGTGCCCCGGTCGGCACAGCCGACGTTGAGGGTGGCGTTGTCGGGCCGCACGATGTCGTTGTCGACCAACAGGACGTCAGTGGCACCGCCTCCCTCCGATTCGAAGTCGAAGACGGACCTACCAGCATCGACGAGAACGTTGTTCCGCACCTCCAGCCGCACCACCCCTGACGGAGCGATGCCCTGTCGGCCGGAGTTGCGGAAGTAGCTGTCGGCGACGACGACATCGGAGGGCCGTTCACCCTCCCCCTTCTGGCTTATGTAGATGAAGTCGCCCCAGACGTTCTTTATCGTCATCCTCTCGATCAGCATGCCCGCGACGTTCTCGACGGCGATCCCGTGCTGGCGCTCCATTTCGGAGAGGCCGGGACCCTCGCAGGGAGGTTGGGCACAGCGCGAACCCAGGATCGTGAAGTTTCGCATGGTCAGATCGGCTCCGCCTCGGACGCGGATGTGACGACGCGAGCGCTCGCCGGGGACACGAGAGCCGTCCAGCGTTGCGCCGTTCCCCTCGATGGTGAGATTCCGCTTGTCCTCTACTGAGATCGTTCCGTCGACCCGATAGCAACCCAGCGGTTCCAGCAAGATCGTCGAACCCTCGTCAGCACGAGCCACCAGGCGGTTGAGCCCTTTAGTCACGTCCTGGGAGCAGTCGGTCGCGAGAAAGATCTCTTCCTCGACCGGCCCCGGTGACGGCGTCGGTTGCTTCGGGGAGAAGTAGAAGTACGCACCTGCCAAGAGGATCCCCAGGACACCCAGCACCAGCCACGGTCGTCGGTCGATCCCGGCACGCTCCTTCCTCATGCCGTCAGGCGACAGCCGAGACAACCAGAGTCGGGGGAGCGAAGAGTCCATCGCCGATCGCCGGAAGGGGTCATCACGTGCGGGGCATGAAGGGGGAGGCAATGCGCGTAGTCGATTCGCCGATCGTACCGCCTTTGCCCGGCGGTGGGTCCGAGCGCCGGTTACCATGGCCGTGATGTCAGGGCCCTGTCCGGCCTGGGGCAAGGCGTCGGAGCGCTCAGGAGGACGATGACCGGGGTCGGATCGTACGGCGCTCTCGGGAGCTCACAGGGACGGGCCCAGGTGGCAGCCCTGTGCGCGCTCACCCTGTTCTACGCCGCCATCGTCGCCTGGCTGGTGCAGCTTCCCTACGACATCGCCGGTGGCGTGCTCGTCGCCCATCTCCTCGCTCTGGTCACCGTTCCCATGCTGCTGTGGCTGGAGCGCGACGGCCACCGCGCGCTGCGCCGGCTGGTCGTGGTCGGGCTCGGGGCGAAGCTCGTGGGTACGTTGGCCCGGTACGCCGTCCTGCTGAGCGTCTACGGCGAAGGCGATGCGCTCGAGTACGACCGCATCGGCACGCAGTTGGCTGGGTCCTTTGCCAAAGGCGACTTCTCCGTCGACCTTGGACAACGGGTCATCGGTACCGGCTTCATCGAGATCCTCACAGGCTTGGTCTACACCGTGACCGGGCCAACTCGGTTGGGCGGATTTCTCGTTTACTCGTGGTTCGGGTTCTGGGGCCTCTATCTCTTCTTCCGAGCGTTCCGCTTGGCGTGTCCGGACGGCTTGCATCGTCGTTACGGGCTGCTGCTCTTCTTCCTACCTTCCATGTTGTTCTGGCCGTCGAGCATCGGCAAGGACGCGTGGATGACGCTGATGCTGGGCACGTTCGCCTACGGCGCGGCGGCACTTCTCACCCGCCGACCGAGTGGGGTGCTGTGGGTCGTGGTGGGCACCGCGGGGAGCGCCATGGTGCGACCACACGTGACCGTCATCGCCGTCGCCGCCCTCATGCTCGCCTACCTGCTCGTCGGCTCCGGCCGACCCTCCTACGCACGGCCCTTGTCCAAGGTGGCTGGGCTGGCCGTTCTGGCCGTGGTGTTCTTCCTCGCCTTCGGTGCGGTCGAGAACTACCTGCGCCTCGACGAGGAGACCTCCGTCGACGATGTCTTCGACCGCACGACCGAACGGACGTCGAAGGGTGGGTCGGAGTTCGAGGCCCCCGGCGCCAGATCTCCGGCCGAGCTGCCCGTGGCTATCTTCTCTGTCCTCTTCCGGCCCTTGCCGTTCGAGGCTGCCAACCCCCTTGCGTTGTTCGCCTCGCTCGAAGGCACCTTCCTCCTCGTCTTGTTCATTCGTCACTGGCGGTACCTGCGGAACCTCGTTCCTCGCCGCCGGCTCCCCTACCTGACCTTGGTGGCGAGCTACAGCCTCATGTTCGCCGTGGCCTTCTCCAACGTGGCCAACTTCGGGATCCTCGCTCGACAACGGACCCAGCTCTTTCCGTTCGTCCTCGTCCTGCTGGCCGTGCCACTTCCGCGTCGGAAAGGTGCGCCCCACCACGCCGGGACTCGAAGGACCGATCAACGACGGAATGAGACCGAGCTCAGCGCACCCGTGCCCTACTAGGCCCCATCGACCTCCTCGGGACGAGGACGTAGGCTCGCCTCGCCGTCGCCCGGCTGGTCTCTTCCAGCACCTGTGAGCGGGTTTCCCAGGAAGCGGGGCATCGTGGCCTCCCCCTCAGGAGCGATGCCATGACGGGTGAGGACGGCTCGGAGGGTCGAGGCCAGGATGCGAAGATCCAGGCTCACCGAGGCGTGGTCGACGTACCACACGTCGAGCTCGAGCTTGTCCTCCCACGTGAGCGCGTTGCGACCCTTCACCTGGCCCCACCCCGTGATGCCTGGTTTCAGCTCGTGGCGGCGACACTGGCGCTCGTCGTAGCGGTCGAGGTACTCGGGGAGGAGCGGCCGAGGACCGACGAGGCTCATCTCACCCTTCATGACGTTGATCAGCTCGGGCAACTCGTCAAGGCTGGTCGACCGCAGAAACCGACCGAAGGACGTGAGGCGCTCCCCATCTGGCAACAGGTTCCCTGCCGCGTCACGGGCGTCGGTCATGGTCCGGAACTTGTAGATGGTGAAGAGTCGGCCTCCGAGGCCGGTGCGAACCTGGGTGAAGAGCACCGGCCGTCCAAGACGGAGACGCACCAGGATGGCCACGACCGCCAACACCGGCGAGAGGACGACCAGGCCGCCGGCGGCGCCCACGACGTCGATCATCTGCTTCACCAGACGACGTGGTGGAGGAGTCGAGGTCGGTCGTCGGGCCATCGCTCAGAAAAGCTCCACGTCGCCGAGCGAGAGCTGCCAGCCAGCCAGCGGTGAGGTGGAGGCAGCGGCCAGGGCTCGGGCGTACAGCGTGGGAGCCTGGCCCGCCAGGGGAAGGAACCCCTGGAGTCCGGCGCCCGGGCCCAGATGAAGGGCGAAGTCGAGGCCGGGGACGGCCAGCACCTTGCGGATCAACCTTCGGCGCAACCGCAGGTCACCGTGGGGCACGAGGACGTCGCAGATAGTCCCCTCCACCGCCTTGCCCCGACGCCGCGCCCGAAAGACGGCCAGCCCGTCCGCGGTGGTCGGCCCGGCGAGGATCGCCCGGTAGCGGAGCGGTTCGAAACCGTAGCGCCAGGCGAGGAACTCCCTGGTGCGGTGTGTGCACAGCTTGGTGGGCGGCGGTTGCGACTCCAGCAACCCGAGGAGGTCGGGATCGGCGACTGCCTCGGGCACCGGCCTGCCGGTGTCGATGGGAAGCGACCAGCGGTCGGCCTGGCAGCGGGCGCCGGCCAGGGGCACGAGAGCCGAGATCGACGTGGGCCGGAAGCGAACGGGAAGACGGCCCAGCTCGCTCCATCCCAACTTGAGGTAACCGGGGCCGCTCCGGTCGTTGGGGGTGTTGAACACCAGGCCGACCCCTTCGGCGGTGAGCTCGTCGAGTGCCCGACGGGTCAGCCGGGAGAAGATGCCCCGGCGCTGGTAGTCGGGGTGGGTGGCGGTGTCGACGGCACGTACGGCGCTGAGGACCCCGTCAGAGCCCTCGAGCTCCCAGCGCATGAACGTGCGGAATCCGACGATGCGCTCGCCGTCGACCGCCACCCAGCCCGGTGACACCCCGAAGGGGTTCTCCTTGTGCTTCCAGGCGAAGAATGAGGCGAAGCGCTCGTCATCACCCCATCCCAGGGTGGCCCCGAGCAGTTCGGGCAGCGCCGCCTCGTCAGCCGGGGTGAC